>NZ_JACJFU010000053.1:0-10081 GCF_014164635.1 Paracoccus sp. MC1854
GACGGCCGCCCTGGGGCTTGGGCCGCGGCCTCGGCAGCAACGGCTCCAGCGCCGCCCACAGATCATCGGATACAAGGGGCTTGCTCATGTCCCCTAACGCACGAGAGGCGGTTTTGTTAGGCGCTCTAAGTCCTAGAGTCCCGAGCAGCCGAAATCTTAACACGGCAAAAAGATCCGCCTCCTGTCCTGAGGAACCCTATGGAGTGAACCCCTGAGGCTGGACCACATCGCGCCATCCGAACTAAGCCGCCTTTCGGGCGAACAGGCTTTCGAATTTCTCGGGGGTGCGGTAGCCAAGGGGTTCACTCCAAACCCGGGTCAGTTCCAGGTGGAAATCAACATCCTCGACAACTCACGAGCGAGAAGGGGTTGCCGTACATACGGAAATCCCGTATATTCGTAATCCAAGACGCAGGACAGGTTCGACCCCGCCAACGATGCGGCCAACCGCGAGAAGCACAAGTTACCGCTGGTCTTTGGCGACCAGATTTTTGAGGACGACAACTACCTGATCATTCCTTCCATCCGCGAGATCGACGGCGAGGAGCGGTTCAAGGTGGTCGGGATCGTTGGGGAAAAGCTGTTCACCGGCGTCTTCGTCTGGCGGGGCGAACGGCACCGCTTCATCTCGGTGAGAAGGAGCAACAAGGGTGAAGAAAGGGCATATTGCACTGCCTGCTGACCCGGCCGACGCCGAGGATTTCGACGTGACCGCCGAGGCGCTGGACCGGAGCCAGCGCGCCCGGCTGATCCGCAAGACCAGAACCGGTCTTGGTCTGTCGCAGACCGAGTTCGCCAGCCGCTTCCGCGTTCCAGTCGGCACCTTGCGCGACTGGGAGCAGGCACGGGCGACCGCGCCGGATTTCGCCATCGCCTATGTGCGCGTGATCGCCAAGCATCCGGACATGGTGGCTAAGGCCGTCGCATAGCTTGGCTTGCGGGAGAGTTTGGCTGCTTGCTCTACTCCAGATTGAAAAGGGATCAACCTCGGAGAAGCCGCAGGAGTAGCGTCCACAAGCCAGAAGATCGGCGATGCTGATGCCGGGCTGGCCTGCTGCCGGTTTCGTGGACACGAAGATAAGATCGTGACCAAGGAACGGGAGGCGACAAATAACGAGACGGAAGTTCCGCGGCGAGTTCAAGGTCGAGGCCGTCAGGCTGGTGACCGAGCGCGGCGTAGCGGTGGCGCAAGCCGCCCGTGACCTGGATGTCGCCCAGAGCGTGTGGCGCCGCTGGATGCGGGAGTTGACGGCTGCGCCAGCCGCGGCGTTTCCCGGCAACGGGCAGATGCGGGCAGATGCGCGCTGATCTGGCCGAGATCGCGGCGCTGAAGAAACAGGTCGCCCGGCTCCGGGCGGAGCGTGACATCCTGAAGAAAGCGGCAGCTTTTTCGCGCATGGCGACATGAGGTTCGCCTTCATCGCCAGACACCGTCACATCTGGCCGCTCAGCTGGCTCTGCCAGGTGCTGGAGGTCTCGCGCTCGGGCTTCCATGCCTGGCTCAACCGGCCAGTCAGCGCGCGGGCGAGGCAGGACGCGAAGCTCATCCTGGCGGTCGACAAGAGCTTCAAGGCCAGCGACCGCACCTACGGCGCTCGGCGTGTCTGGCGCGATGTGCTTGAGGACGGGTTGGCCTGCGGCGTGCACCGGATCGAATGGCTGATGCGGCAGGATGCGCTTAAGGCGCGGCCAAAGCGGCGCGGGAAGCCCAAGGACGATGGCGAACGCCCGGTCTCGTCAACAACATCCTCGGCCGCGACTTCGAGGCGGACCGGCCGAACCGGAAGTGGCTGGCCGGTTTCACCTGCATCCGGACCGCGGAAGGCTGGCTCTACGTTGCCGTCGTGCTGGATCTCCTCTCTCGTCGCGCCGTCGGCTGGTCCATGAAGGCCGACCGAGATGCGTCACTGGTCATGGATGCGCTGATGATGGCAGTCTGGCGGCGCGGCAAGGCTGACGCCCTGCTGCACCATTCGGACCAGGGCTCGCAATACGCCAGCGAGCAGTTCCAGCACCTTCTGGCCGACAACGGCATCACTTGCTCGATGAGCCGGGCCGGCAATGTCTGGGACAACGCGCGATCGAGAGCTTCTTCTCGTCGCTGAAAACCGGGCGGACAACCCGCAAGGTCTACTGCACCCGTGATGAGGCCCGTGCCGACGTGTTCGACTGCATCGAGCGCTTCTACAACCCGCGTCGCCGCCACTCGAAACTGGGCTATCTCAGCCCATGGAGTTCGAGGCCCGCGCCATGCGGGCTTGACCTGCTGTCCACGAAACCGACAGCAGGCCGTTCACAGGACAATCCCCCAACAGACTGCAGGTAGACCAAATTAAGGAAGCTGCAGCAGGCAGGATCTACGTCCTGGAGTGATTTTCACGATCAGGCGACCCGCGAGTACGAGCAATGAGAAACTTCACAGCCTCGTTAGCCGGCCGTGCGCGTTGAGTAATGGGTCCATGCATGCCGCCAGCGCAGCGACCTGCTCCCGTATGTCGGGGATGGCGATGATTTCCCAGAAGGCGGCGCGCGACGCCGGGCCAATGGCGAACAGCCCGGCGATCCGATTTCCGTCCTTGTCAAGGACGGTGCAGTCCGGCGCCACATCCAGGCCAATCCGCAGGGGGTCCAGCCGTGCCTGTCCGCGCTGCAGCATCGCCCGTATCAGCGGAGAGCCATCGCGAAGGGGATCGCGGCGAATGCCACGGCAGTCGATGATGCGCGCGGCGGAGACCTCGGCGCATTCCCTGCCGCCGGGCAGCCGCACCTCGGCAATCACGCCGCCGTCGCAGGAACGGGCCGCAACAAAGCCGCCCCGCATCACGCGAAGCTGCCCACGAGCGGTCGCCCGGGCGATCCGTCCCGCTGAGGCAGGGGGCATCCGATGGCGGTGGACGTCCCACCAGGCGGCAGCGTGGCGCAGGAAGCGCGCCCGTTCCTCTGTAGACAGGCCGGTCCACAGTCTGCGGACATGGGGCCGGATCGCATCAATGGCGTCGCGCCAGCTGCCGCCTTGCACCTCGGCTTGACGCGTCAGCTGGCGGGCCCAACGAAACAGCGCGCTCACCGGAGCGCCCAGCGGCACGTCGGCGACGGACAGGGTCAAGGGCACAGCCGGCCCATGTTTCCGCGGCAGCAGCCCACGCCGCGAAACGGCCACGATTTCGCCCCTGTGGCCTCCCGCCAACAGCGACAGCACCTGGTCGATCATCGACAGTCCGGTGCCGACGATGAGCACTCGGCCGTCGGGGTCCGTCTGGGGCGTGGCATCCCAGGCCCCTGTTAGCAGGCCTGAGGGATCCTCTGCCGCGCGGCTGTGCCCTGTCGCAAGGATCACCTCGTCGGCCAGCACGCTTGTCCCACCGTCCAGATTCAGCACGAAGCCCGCATCAGTGCGGCGCAGGCCGAGGCAGGTCTGGCGGATGCAGGCAAGCCGCCCCCCGTCGGGACCCGTCTGCCAGACGCGCAGCAGGTCCGAAAGATAGGCCCCATAGATCGCCCGGCTGACGAAGCGCAGATCGTCCGACGGCTGACCCGGCCGGGCTGCGAGCCAGTTGCGGAAGTGATCCGGGTCGGTCGCGAAGGCGCTCATGTTCTTGACGCGGGTGTTCAGCAGGTGATCGGGATCCTGTGTCGAATAGGCGATGCCGCAGCCCAGCATGTTGCGCCCTTCCAAGAGGGTGACCCGAAACCCGGCACCCTCGCGGGCCAGAAGATGAACCGCCATCAGCACGCCGCTGGCCCCGCCCCCCACGATCACGACATGGCTTGCGCCTGCCGGCACGGGCAGCGGGGACCGCGTGCCGCTATGAGTGAAGACTGTCATGCTGCTTCTCCCTCTCAGAAATCTGCAGGACAGGTTGCGGCGTTCCGACAGGGGCGATTCCATCCAGGTGCGCCTAGGGGGCACCATCTTCTGGTGTGATCGCCCTGACAGGCTGCGCATCCACCTGCTGCATACGCCTTTATATATCTATCAAGTAGATAGAGATTTAGGTTCCAAACTTTCCGTTGGACGGAGAAGGATTTTCTGCACTTTGCCGCGCAGCTGCGAAAAGGGCTTGGATTCCTCCTTTTGCGGACACTTCGATGCAGAGAACGGCATTCTCCGACTTCTGCCCGCCACGACAAACCGCATCTGCATCCCGTACGATCTTTGGAATGGCGCCTGAAGAATGATGCCTCCACATTAGACGACAAGACGAGTCGTTATTAGGAGAGCGCAATGCCCAAGCGTATCGTTGGTTTTTCAGGCAGCCTCAGCAGCCCGTCCCGGACGCGGACGCTGGTTGATCTGGCCGTGGGGCGCACTGCGCGGCGCTTCGGCTGCCTTGCTGCAACATACGAGATCGGTGACCTGCAGCCCTCTCTGGGGCAAGCGCAGGCGGTCGATCAGCTGGACCCCTTGGCCCGGGCGATCCTGAATACGATCCTGACGGCGGATGCGCTGGTCGTGGGCACGCCCGTCTACAAGGGCAGCTTCACCGGCCTCTTCAAGCATCTGATCGACCTCATCGACCCTGCGGCGCTTGCCGGCAAGCCGGTGCTTCTGACCGCGACCGGCGGCGGCGACCGTCACGCGCTGGTGATCGAACATCAGATGCGTCCCCTGTTCGGCTTCTTCGAAGCGGCCAGCCTGCCGACCGGCGTCTATGCGAGCGGCGGCGAGTTCCGCGACGGCCTGCCTGCCTCGGACGCGCTGCTGGCGCGGCTTGACCGCGCCGTCGGGCAGTTCGCGCCATGGCTGTTGCACGCCGAGGGGGCGACCTCCTCGGCCGCCTGATCCCTGCATTCTGACCGGCCCGCATGAACCCGCCTTTCCGGCGGGGCGGCCCTTCTCACCCTGAAAGGATGATCGACATGACCCGCAAGATCCGCCTTGGCGCTTTTCTTCCCGGCGGCGGCCAGCATATCGCCGCCTGGCGCCACCCCGACCAGCCCGCCGACGGCGCGACCAGCTTCGCCTTCCATGCCGAACTGGCGCGCGAGGCCGAGCGGGGGTTGTTCGACGCCTATTTCCTGGCCGATGGCCTGGCCGTCGCCTTTGGGGGCGGCACCGAGGGGGGCAACGCCAAGGTCGCGGGGTTCGAGCCGGTGACGCTGTTTGCGGCGCTGGCGCCCCTGACGACGAACCTCGGGTTCATCGCCACTGCCTCAACCACCTACGAGGAGCCCTACAACACCGCCCGCAAGTTCGCTTCGCTGGACCTGATCTCGGGCGGGCGCGCAGGCTGGAACGTGGTGACGACGACCTCTGACGCGGCGGCGCAGAACTTCAACCTCGACCGCCAGTTGCCGCACGCCGACCGCTACAAACGCGCGGTGGAACATGTCGATGTCGTCCGCACACTGTGGGACAGCTTCGAGGATGACGCCTTCGTCCGCGACAAGGACAGCGGCGTCTTCTACGACACCGGCCGTGTCCATTACACCGACCATGCGGGCGCGCATTTCAAGGTCAAGGGGCCGCTGAACGTCAGCCGCAGCCCGCAGGGGCATCCGGTGATCGTGCAGGCGGGGCAGTCCGAGGACGGACGCGGCCTTGCCGCCGCCACCGCCGAGGTGATCTTCACCGCCCACCAGCGGCTGGGCACCGCGCAGGAGTTCTATCGCGACATCAAAGCCCGGGCCCGTGGATTGGGCCGCGACCCTGGCCACATCCTGATCATGCCCGGCGTCTCGCCTTTCGTCGGCCGAACCGAGGCCGAGGCGTGCGAGAAATACGACCGCCTCACCGGCCTCATCCTTGAGGAAGACGGCATTGCCCTGATCAAGGGTCTGACCGGCGGCGCCCTGGACCTGACGGGTCATGACCTCGACGGGCCGCTGCCGGACCTGGCGCCGACCGAAGGCAATCAGTCGCGGCAGGCGCTGATCCGCCAGATCGCGGACGAGAACGGCTTCACCATCCGCCAGCTTTACCAATGGGTCGCCTCGGCGCGCGGCCATTTCACCGTGGTGGGCACCCCCGCCCAGATCGCCGACACCCTGCAGGAGTGGTTCGAGAGCGAGGGCGCGGACGGCTTCAACATCCTGCCGCCCTGGCTGCCGACCGGGCTGACCGATTTCGTGAACCTGGTGATCCCCGAGTTGCAGCGCCGTGGCCTGTTCCGCACCGAATACGAGGGGCAGACCCTGCGCGAGAACCTCGGGCTGCCCTATCCGGTCAACCGTCACGCCGCCGCCCACGCGGCCGTGCAGGCGGCGGAGTGACGGCCATGGCGCTGCAATCGCTTGACGGCCACTTCGAGGGCAGGTCTTCCCCCGGCGCTGCGATCCGGCGCCGGGCAGGGACCGGGGCGCGGGCCTTCGCCTCGCGCTACGGGCTGCTGGCCGGCTTCGTGCTGCTGTGGCAGGTCTCGGCCACGCAGGGCTGGGTGAACCCGGCCGTGTTCCCGCCGCTAGACGCCATCGCGGCGGCGTTGTGGAAGGGGCTGTCCTCGGGCGCGCTGCTGGACGACATCGCCATCAGCCTGCAGCGATCGGGGCTGGCATTCGGCGCGGCAGTTGCACTGGGCATCCCGCTCGGCCTGTTCATGGGCCGGATTCCGTCGATGGAACGGGCGCTCGACCCGATCCTGCAGCTGTTCCGGCAGACCTCGGCGCTGGCCCTTTACCCGGTGTTCATCCTGCTGATGGGGTTGGGCGAGGCCTCCAAGGTCTTCGTCATCTTCTGGGCGACGCTGTTTCCCATCCTGCTGGCGACCACCGGCGGCGTGAAGCAGGTGGACCGCAAGCTGATCGAGATGGCGCAAACCTTCGGTGCGGGCCCACTGACGGTGTTCCGCCGGGTGGTGCTGCCTGCCTCGGTCCCGGCCATCTTCGTCGGGCTGCGGCTGTCGGCTACCACCGCGCTGCTGCTGCTGATCGCCGCCGAGATGATCGGCGCGAACAAGGGCGTCGGATTCCAGGTGATGAACGCCCAGTACAACTTCCAGATCCCGCTGATGTTCGCGGCCATCTTCCTGCTCGCCGGGCTGGGCCTTGCCGCGAACCTCGTCCTCGTCCTGCTGCAGCGCCGCCTGTGCCGCTGGGCCGACGTCCAACGCTGATCCCCCTTTTTCCCAAGGACCATGACCATGACCATCTCGCTTCGCACCCTTGCCCTGACCACCGCGCTGAGCTTGGCGCTTGCCAGCACCGCGCAGGCCGACGTGACGATCCGCTATCTGGCCAGCCACGGCGGCCTGAGCGCCCATGAGCTGGCAGAGGAACTGGGTTATTTCCAGGGCACAGGCATCACGCTGGACAACGTGGGCTACGCTGGTGGCGGACCGGAATCCCTAATGGCGCTGGCCGGCGGCAGCGTCGAACTGGGCAGCGCCGCCACGGCCGCCGTCCTGAACTCGATCGCAGGCGGCAACGACTTCCTTGCAGCCTATCCGTCGAACGGGATCAACGATCAGGTCCAGTCCATCTTCTATGTGCTGGAGGACAGCCCCGTCCGCAGCATCGAGGACATCGTCGGCAAGACCGTCGCCGTGAACACGCTGGGCGCGCATCTGGATTATACGGTGCGCGAGGCGTTGCACCAGAAAAGGCTGGCGCAGGACGCCGCGAACCTCGTCACCGTGCCGGGGCCGCAACTGGAACAGGTGCTGCGCTCGGGCCAGGTCGATGTGTCGGCCTTCGGCTACTGGCAGACCACCTTCGAGGGCGTGGCGCGCCAGAACGGCGGGTTGCGCGCGGTCTTCGACGACACCGACGTCCTGGGCGAGATCGCGGGCGGCTTCATCGTCCTGCGCCGCGACTGGGCCGATGACCATCCCGCCGAGGCCAGGGCCTTCGTCGAGGCGTCTGCCCGCGCGCTGGATTACGCTCGCGAGAACCCCGATGAAACGCGCGCTATCTTCGCCCGTGTCCTGGAAGACCGCGGCGAGAACCCGCAGGTTGCACAGTTCTTCAAGGGCTACGGCGTGCGTCAAGGCGGTCTTGCCGTCGAACGCGACCTGCAGTTCTGGATCGACGTGCTGGAACGCGAAGGTCGGCTGGAGCATGGCAAGCTGAAGGCCGCCGACATCCTGTTCACGCCGGCCAAGACCGTGGCGGCGAACTGATGGGCGCGCAGCAGATCGTCCGCGGCGGAGAGGTCACGATCCGTGACCTATCCAAGTCCTTCACGCTGAACCGCGCCTCGCTGTCGGTCTTGCAAAGCCTCAGTCTCAACATCCGCGCAGGCGAAAGCCTGGCCATCGTCGGCCCGTCCGGCTGCGGCAAGACCACGCTGCTGCGGGTTCTGGCGGGGCTCGAGGCGCCAGATCGAGGCGAAGTGCTGATCGACGGCCGCCGGGTGCAGGGCGTCGGCACCGAGCGGGCGATCATCTTCCAGGAACCGCGGCTGCTGCCTTGGCTGACCGTGCTGGGCAATGTCTCGTTCGCGCTCGAGACGCGGGGCATTCCCGCGCCCCAGGCTCAGGTCCGCGCCCGCCACCAGATCCGCCTGGTCGGCCTTGCCGAGTTCGAGACCGCGTATCCTCGGCAACTCTCCGGCGGCATGGCGCAGCGGGTTGGGATCGCCCGTGCCTTGGCGGTGGACCCCGAAATCCTGTTGCTGGACGAACCATTCGGCGCGCTGGACGCGATGACCCGGATTACCATGCAGGATGAGCTCGCCCGCCTCTGGCGCGAGCGGCAGGTGACGCTGATCCTTGTCACCCACGACCTGGAGGAAGCGATCTTCCTGGCCGACCGGGTCCTGATCATGCCCCGGGAAAAGGCGGCCGCACCGCGCGTGATCGACATCGCTCTGCCGCACCCGCGCGACCGCGCCGAAGCGCGCTTCGTCGCAATGCGACGCCTCCTGATGGCCGAATTCGGACTGCACTGACGGCAACGAGGCAGCGCGAAATCCCCGCTCCGTCGTGCGGGGATTTCTTCATGAAAGCGGCGTTCCTCTGGTCTGGAGCGACCCTGACCCGCTTGCCGCGTGGGCGTGTCGACCGGATAGCCGGGCGTGGCTTTCAGCCGCTCCAGCACGAACAGGGATGGAACAGGACTTGACCGTCACCATCACGGTCAGCCGCTTGTAGAACGCGTCGAACCAGGCACGCCCAGCGGTTCCTGGAACATATCCTGCTTGATCTCGTGACGTCGGTCTTCCAGGTTCACGGCATCAACGCCGGCGGGCAGGCCGTTCTGAAGCGGCGCTCCTCCGCCCTTGAGCTTCACCGGGGCGCATCGTTCACTTGATGACGTGTTCATGCAGACAAGAGCGCGCAATCACCGGAGGCTGTGGACGGTAACTCCGATCTCGTCGGCGATCTCGGTCCAGACCTGATCTGCAGTGAGGGCCGGGACAGCAAGATGCTTCGCCAAGGCCAGGCAGCAGCGATCGCCCAGAGACAAGCCCGCACGGCGCGTGACAGAAGCCATGAGAGCGGCGGTGGTTGCCACTTCGTCACCAAGAGGCTCAAGCGGGAAAGGAAGCCGGTCTCTGAGCGCGTGTACCTGCGCCTCGCCTGCTCCTCAGGGCACATAGCGGGTCGCGACCTCGGAGAAGTTGACGGTGCTCATCCGGGCCCCGGACAGGATTGCCTCCAGCACCTTGCCGTGACCCGGCTCATTCAGGAGATAGGCCATGAGCGCAGAGGCGTCCAGAACAACGGTCACGATTGTTCCTCACGCTCTGCTTCCTCCCGCCGCTCGGCCAAAAACAGATCAACGGACTCGTTCGTGTTGGCGAACAGATCGGCAGCTTCGGCCTGAAGGGCTGCCATGACATCACGGACCGGCCGGACCCGAATTTCTCCATCCTCGACCCAGACCGAGACTTGGCCTCCACGCTCCAATCCTACCAGATTGCGAATTTGCATCGGAATATTGAGACGGCCAGTTTCTGCTATTCTGAGCACAGAAGCCATCAAAGACTACTCCTTCGCACCTTCCCTTGAAAAATCAAAGATACAGAAAGCCTTTTTGTCCAGATTGTAGATTTTGACATGACGTGGAATATGGACAGATCAGTAGGTCATGTTGACAAATGGCGGAGCCAGAGGCGGATGGAGGTAACGTCGATGAATGCCAGGTAGCTTTCGGCGGTTTTGTCGTAGCGGGTGGCGACGCGGCGGGCGTTCTTCAGCTT
>NZ_JACJFU010000054.1:0-9333 GCF_014164635.1 Paracoccus sp. MC1854
AAACCCCCACCAGACCGGGGCCGCCCCCAACCCCATCCTTGCCGCAGGTGCGTCGGCAACTCGCGGCCACACTCAGCGCCTTTGCACGGCTTTGTCCCCACTGCCGCAAGCCCGTGCCCTATCACCTCCGGCTATGAAGGTGGCAGAGTAGTGCTAAGATCAGGGGTCGGCGCAGCCTAGGGACCGGAAGCTCCGGAAAAGGCATGATTACGGTCGCGGAACTGGTGGGGATCCGTTCGCTGGGGCTGACCTGGCTTGCAGGCGCGGCGGGCGGGCACCGTCTGGTGACCTGGGCCCATGCCGTCGATCTGCCCGATCCCTGGCGCTGGGTTGCGGCAGGCTATCTGATCATGACCGTGGGAACCGGGATACCCCGCGACCCGGAAGATCAGCGCAAATGGGTGGGGCAGCTTGCCGATGCCAATACCAGCGCGCTGGTCGTCGCCCGTAGCAGCACAGCGCCCGAGATCTCAAAGGCGATGCTCGACGAGGCCGATGCTCGGATGTTCCCGATCCTTGAAGCCAGCTTCGAACTGGAATTCATCAAGCTGTCGCGCCGGGTCATCGAAAGCGTGCTTCAGTCGCAGCGTGAGAGGTTCGATGCCAGTCAGCGGCTGTTCCAGACCTACGCCGGAGCGTTGCGCGACGAACCCGACATGGCAAACCGGCTGGACCTGCTGGGGAGCCGCATGGGCATCCATCTGCGGATCGAGGATGCGGGCAGCGGCGTGCCGATCCTGCGTGGAAGGCGGGACATTCCCGACACCGCCCCTGTCGAGAGGGCCGAGATTCCGGGACGGGCCAAGGCGGTGCTGAAGCTGTGGCGCGACGGACCACCGGGTCCTGATGACATGTTCCTCAGGCGCGCACTGGTGGGCCTGCTGGCGATCGAACTCGAGCGGCAGATGATCGAACGCGACGGCCTGCGCCGTGAAGGCGAGTCGCTGCTTTCCGACCTGATGCGGGGTGCGCTGGATCTTGGCGGTGCCCGCAGCCTGCTGGAGCGCCGAGGGCTCGACAGCACGCTGGTCACGATGGTCATCATCCCTGCGGGCCGGTCAGCGTGGTCTGCCGCCGACATTCATCACGCACCGGAACTGCATGGCTTTGCGCCGCTGTTCACGCAGGAGGATGGGTTTATCGCGGTGGTTCCCGACCGCGATCCCGTTCTCGACGCCATCCTTGACCGTCTGGGTCCGGACACGCGCGCCGGCATCAGCGGACCGGTCACCAGCGCGGGCGGCTTCCCCGAAAGCCTGCACCAGGCTCGACTAGCGCTGTCCCAAGCACAAGAAAGAGGCACCTGCCGCCAGCGCTATGACCCGGCCGGATCGGAACTGACCCTTGGTCCCAAGACGGTAGCCGAGGCTCGCGCCGTCGTCGCGCGCTATCTGGGACCGCTGATCGACTATGATCGCTCCAATTCGCTGTCTCTCGTGCAGACCCTGGCCGTCTTTCTGGACAATAACGGGATCTGGAAGGTAACCGCTGCCAAACTGGGCATCCATCGCCAGACGCTGGTCTATCGCCTGAAAGTCATCGAGCAGCTGACCGGGCTGAAGCCGACGACAAGCGCGGGTACCGCCCGGTTCTGGGTGGCGCTTCAGGCGGGCCGCGCCGCCGGCCTTCTGTAGCGGGTCTTACATCTGTACAATGCTGCACCGGCCATTCGTCGCTTCTGCGAATAGCCCGAGGCGTATTCCCGTCTGTAATTCTGCCCTGTTCAAGCGAACTGGGGGAGGATGCCTATACAGACGGAACACGATCCGCGCCTGAAGAAGGCGCTCAAGACGCGGCACATCAGCATGCTTGCGCTTGGCGGGGTGATCGGCGCCGGCCTCTTCGTCGGGTCCAGCGCGGTGATCGCCTCGGCCGGTCCGGGCGCATTCATTACCTATGCGATCACCGGCGTGATCGTCGCCCTGATCATGCGGATGCTGGGGGAAATGGCCTCGGCCCAGCCGATGACCGGCTCGTTCGTGGACTACGCCCGCATGGCCTACGGCAAGCTTGCCGGATATTCGACTGGCTGGCTCTACTGGTACTTCTGGGTGATCGTCGTCGGGTTCGAGGCCGTCGTCGGCGGCCAGATCATCAACGGCTGGCTGCCAAGTATCCCGGTCTGGGTTATCGCTCTCGGCCTGCTGATCATCATGACCGCGCTGAACCTGATGTCAGTCGAATCCTTCGGCGAGGCCGAATACTGGTTCGCTGGCATCAAGATCGTCGCCATTGTGGCCTTTCTGGTTATCGTCGGAGCCTATGTGCTTGGCCTGTGGCCGGATTCGACCGCGACCTTCAGCAACCTTACGGCGCATGGCGGCTTCTTCCCGCACGGGGTCGCCACATTGTTTACCGGCGTCGTCGTGGTCATCTTCTCGATGACCGGGGTCGAGGTCGCCACCATCGCTGCTGCCGAATCGGCCGAGCCGGGCCGCAACATCCGTCGCGCCGTGAACACGGTCATGATCCGCATCCTCGTGTTCTTTGTGCTGTCCACCTTCCTGATCGTGGTCGCGCAGCCCTGGACCGAGATTGAACCCGGCAAGTCGCCCTTTGTCGCCACGCTGGAGAAGATCGGCATTCCAGGCGCAGGCACCATCCTCACAGTGGTCATCCTGGTCGCGGTGCTGTCGGTGCTGAATGCAGGCCTCTATACCGCCTCGCGCCTGCTGTTCGTGCTGGCCGGCAACGGCGAGGCGCCGCAATGGATCGCCCGCGTCAATCGCCGCGGCGTTCCGGTCTGGGGCGTTCTAGTCTCGACGCTGGTCGGCTATGGCTGCGTGGTCATCGCGGCGCTCTGGCCCGACACGGTGTTCCTGTTCCTGATCAACTCGTCGGGTGCGGTCTTCCTCTTCGTCTACCTGATGATCTGCGCCTCGCAGCTCAAGCTGCGCAGCCACTGGGAGCGCGAGGGCCTGCTGAAGTTCAGGATGTGGGGCCATCCCTGGCTGCCGCTGCTGGTCACGGCGACCATCCTTGCGGTCCTGGTCAGCATGGCGATCGACCCTTCGACCCGGGTCAGCCTGCTGCAGAGCGTTATCGCCCTGGCGATCATCATGCTGACCTATCCGATCTTCGTGCGGAACAGGCTTGCCGACAGCGGCCCCGGCGTCACACCACCCAGAAAGCAACCGGTCTAGATCCACTCGGCTTGGAACAAGAGCGGGCCGCCCTATGCAGGGCGGCCCGTCGGCTTCGAGCGTGACCTTCTCACCTCCTCAGCCGGGCCGATCCGCGAAGGCAGAGTGGCTCTGCAGGACGGCATCGCTCAGCCAGTCGGCGGCTGCGCGCACGCGGACGACGTCGCGCAGGTTCTCATGGATGGCGAGCCAGTAGGACCGGACGACATAAAGCTCAGGCAGGATGCGGACGAAGTCGGGCCCATGCGCCAGATAGTCGTGCAGGACGCCAATGCCGGCCCCGGCGCGCACCGCCTCGACCTGGCCGATCGCGCTGGTCAGCTCGACGCTGGAGCGCCAGCCACGAAAGAACTCGGTGGCATAGTTGAACGCCGGCGCGGCGATCAGATCCTCGACATAGCCGACGAGACGATGCCCTGCGAGGCCGGCCGGGTCGGTCGGTTCTGGGTGAGCGGCGAGGTAGTTAGGGCTCGCATAAAGACCGAGTGTGTAGTCCGTCAGCTTGCGGGCGACCAGGCGACCCTTCTCGGGGCGCCCGACCATGACGGCAAGATCCGCCTCGCGTCGCGAGAGCGAAAAGCCGCGGGGGGTAGGAACGAGCTGCACCGTCAGCGCCGGGTGGCGCTCCGCAAGCACTCCGAGGCGCGGCGCGAGGAAGCCCACGCCGAAGCCGTCCGGCGCGCCGATGCGGACGACGCCCGCAGCAGCGGCTTCGGCCCCCTGCAGGCGCACCTGGACTGTCAGCATCTCGGTCTCGACACGTTCAAGGGCTTCGAGAAGCGCCCGTCCTGCGTCGGTCAATTCAGAGCCATGCGTGCGGCGCGCGATCAGCTTGGCGCCGAGGGCAGCCTCCAAGGTGGCGATGCGGCGGGACAGCGTCGCCTGGTTGATCCCGAGCGTGCGCGAGGCCCCGAGCATCTGCCCGGCGCGCGCAACAGCGAGGAATAGACGGGTATCGTCCCAGTCGAGAGGCGCACCCAATGACGATTCCTGCATATCAGTTCCGCATTCCTGAGGATTGCCGTTCGATTTACACAATGCGATCTGATCCGCAGCAGACACAAGGAGGAAACGATGACCGATCTTGCGCATTACGTCGGCGGCACGTCCGTCCCCGGCACGTCCGGCCGCTTTGCCGACGTGTTCAACCCCGCCACCGGCGCCGCCGAGAAGCGCGTGCCGCTGGCCTCCACGGCCGAAGTGGACGACGTCGTGGCTGGCCAAGGCGGCCTGGCCCCCCTGGGCGAAGACCACGCCGCTGCGGCGGGCGCGTATTCTGGACCGCTTCAAGTTCCTGCTGATGGAGAATGCCGACAGGCTCGCCGAACTGATCTCGGCCGAACATGGCAAGACTCATGACGACGCGCTTGGCGAAGTGACGCGCGGCCTTGAGGTCGTCGAGTTCGCGGTCGGCATCCCCCATCTGCTCAAGGGCGAGGTGACGGAGAACGTGGGCACTGGCGTGGACAGCCACTCTCTGCGTCAGCCGCTCGGCGTCGTGGCCGGGATAACGCCCTTCAACTTCCCCTGCATGGTGCCGATGTGGATGTTTCCCGTCGCGCTCGCCTGCGGCAACTGCTTCATCCTGAAGCCGTCCGAGCGCGATCCCTCCGCGCCGCTCTTCATCGCCGAGCTGCTGACGCAGGCAGGCGTGCCCGCGGGCGTGTTCAACGTGGTCAACGGCGACAAGGAGGCCATGGACGCGCTGCTGGTCCATCACGACGTGAAGGCGGTCAGCTTCGTCGGCTCGACCCCGATCGCGCGCTACATCTACACCACCGGCACGGCGCATGGCAAACGGGTACAGGCGCTTGGCGGCGCGAAGAACCACGCGATCATCATGCCGGACGCCGACCTCGACATGGCCGTGGGCGCGCTGATGGGCGCGGCCTACGGCTCGGCGGGCGAGCGCTGCATGGCGATCTCGGTTGCCGTGCCGGTGGGCGAGGAGACGGCGAACCGCCTGATCGAGAAGCTGGTGCCGAAGATCGAGGCGCTGAAGATCGGCCCGGCCGCCGACCGGACCTCGGAGATGGGGCCGCTGGTCACCGCCCAGCATCTCGCCAAGGTCTGCGGCTACATCGACCAAGGCGAGCAGGAGGGCGCGACGCTCGTCGTCGATGGCCGCGACTTCACAGCGCCGCAGGGCTACGAGAACGGCTACTTCATTGGCGGCACGCTGTTCGACAACGTGACGCCCGACATGACGATCTGGAAGGAGGAGATCTTCGGTCCGGTCCTGTCGGTCGCGCGTGCGGCGAATTATCAGGAAGCGGCCGATCTGGTCGCCCGGCACGACTATGGCAACGGCGTCGCCATCTTCACCCGTGATGGTGACGCGGCGCGCGCTTTCGGCCACGAGGTCGAGGTGGGCATGGTCGGCATCAACGTCCCGATCCCGGTGCCGATGGCGTTCCACTCCTTCGGCGGCTGGAAGGACTCGCTCTTCGGCGATCACCACATGCACGGCCCGGAAGGCGTGCGCTTCTACACCCGGCTGAAGACGCTCACGACTCGCTGGCCGACGGGCATGCGCGCCGAGGCCGAGTTCGTCATGCCGACGATGGGGTGAGCGGACTTGTGTAAAAGGTCGTCTGCGCGACATCGCAGACGACCCCTGACGCTTCCAGTCGTCACTACACGTGAGACGAGCTCTGAAAGGTCGGCTAGGTGCTGTCCTCTGGCCGAACGACCGTAATCGGGACCGAGCGGCGGGACTGGCATGGCACGGCCCATCTCTACGCTGGCAATGCCACGCCGGTTGCCTGCGACATGATCCGCAGTCGACGGGCTGTCAATTAGCTATATGGCCGATAGAGGCAAAGCCGGGGCCTAACGTTTGATCCCACGGCTTGATGGTGCGACTGGAGCGCATCGCTTACCTCCCGGCAGGCGCAAGAGGCAGGCGGACAGGTTCCGCAGGGGCAAGACATCTGTCACAGTCGAAATGCGGCACCTTCAAGAGCGGCGTGAGCAGCCGAAAGGTGCCCTTTCTGAGCCTGTTGGGTGTTCGGCGCCGAGCAGATCGGCGGCTTTCCTAGCCAGCGGCTGATTAACCTGATGGCAACAGCGCCGAAACGCGGCGGCTATCCTAATAAGCTGTCAGTCGACTTTGGCATAAACCTTGGAGCTCCAGCAGCATGGAGCACCATGATCATGACCGACAATCCGAACACCTGCGTCGATCCCTATCTGGACTCGTTCGCGCAAAGCTTTGCTGCCGCCAGTTACAGAGCGTGCACGATGAGAACCTACTTCCATCTTGCCCGGAAGCTCGGGAAGCTGATGGACGGAGCCGGGATCGAGCCCTCCACGTTGACCCCCGATCTTGCAGACCAACTGGCGCGGACGGAGGCGCGCGGACCGGACACCGGGATCCGCTTCCACCATTTTGCCCGCAGGTTCGCCGAACACCTGATCGATATCGGGGTGGCGCAGCCGGTGCCTGTGACCGAAGCGCAGGCCGCGCGAGCGGCGTTGCTGGCTGAGTTCGAGAACTATCTCGTCACGCAGCGGGGCCTGAGCCCACGAACGATCTATCACACGTTGCGCTTCGCCAACCGGCTCCTCGATCACCGCTTTGGCGAGGCAACGATGGACCTGCCGGACCTTCGTCCCGCCGATGTGATCGGCTTCATCGAGCATGTTCTGGCAACGGCACGCCGCGACAAGACGGTCGCGACCCATGTTCGTATCTTCCTGCAATATCTGTTCGCGCGTGGGGTGACGGCCACAAATCTAGCGCTCAGCGTTCCCAAAACGGCCAAGCGCTGGGATGTGCGACTTCCCCGGCATCTTTCGCCCGATGGGGTCGAAGCGGTTCTCGCCTCTGCGCGCGACGATCAGCGATACGGCGCCCGCGATTATGCGATGCTGCTGCTCATGGCGCGGCTCGGGCTCCGGGCAGTCGAGGTCATCGCAATCCAGCTCGACGACATCGACTGGCGTGCCGGCGAACTGACGGTGCGCGGCAAAGGTCAGCTGAATGACCGGCTGCCGATCACGCCCGAGGTTGGCGGCGCCCTGAGCCGTTACCTGCAGGACGAGCGTGGCCCGGCAACCTCCCGGACCCTGTTCGTCGCCCATCGCAAGCCGCATCGGCCGTTCAAGGACGGACAGATCGTCAATGCCATCCTCAAGGAGGCGTTGAGGGCGACGGGCCAGAAGCCGGTTGCGCCCTATGTGGGCTCGCACCTGCTGCGTCATAGCCTTGCGACCCAGCTGGTGAACGCCGGCGCATCGCTCGACGAAGTGGGCGATGTGCTGCGGCACCGCTCGCGCTCGTCGACCATGATATATGCCCGGCTCGACATCGACGGGCTGCGGTCCGTCGCAATGCCCTGGCCCGTGGCAGGAGGCGCGCAATGAGCCTCACGCCTCAGCTCGATCGCTATCTGAGCGTCCGCCGCAGGCTTGGCTACGACCTGCGCACCACGGAACGCATCCTCCGCCGCTTTACCCGCTACGCCGATGCCGAAGGGGCCGTTCACATCGACACGGCGCTGTTCCTGCGGTGGCATGGCACCCTGACCGAGGCATGCGGCTCGACCCGAGCGGCCAGGCTCTGCGTTGTGCGCATGTTCGCGCGATGGCTGAGCAGCTTCGATCCGGCGCATGAGGTGCCACCGCGCGGGCTGCTGCCTGCCTCCTCGCATCGGCCTCGCCCGCACATCTACAGCGAGGCCGAGATCGGATCGATCATTGCCGCGGCCAGAGACTTGCCGTCCATCTACGGCCTGCGCGGGCTGACATGCTCGACCCTGTTCGGGCTGGTGGCGGTGACCGGCCTTCGGATCAGCGAGGCTCTGGCGCTCGACCCCGACGACCTCGACACGGGCGATGGCGTCCTGCGTGTGCGGTTCGGAAAACGGGGCCGGGAACGGCTGCTTCCGCTCGATCCGAGCGTCGCGGCGCAGCTCGATGCCTACGCCACGGAGCGGGACCGATTGCTCGGGCGTGCGGCGCCTGCATTCTTCGTCGCCGAAAAGGGAACGAGGCTGACCGACTGCGGCGCCCGCTACAGCTTCGCGCATGTCTGCCAGCGGATCGGCCTGCGCGCGGATCAGAAATACGGACGGCATGGCCAGGGACCACGCATCCATGACCTGCGCCACACCTTTGCCGTGCGGACGATGATCAACTGGTATCGCGCGGGCAAAGACCCGGCGCGCGAGATGATCCGGCTGACAACCTATCTGGGTCATAGCAATCCTTCCGACACCTTCTGGTATCTGGAGGCCGTGCCGGAACTGCTTGACCTCGCGATGGCGCGCGCCACCGCGAATGCCGGGGAGACGGTCCAATGAGCGCCGCAACCTTGCCGACGCTGATCCAGCGCTTCTTCACCGACCGGCTCTGCGTCCAGATGGAGGCCAGCCGGCATACGATTGCCGGTTATCGCGACACGTTCCGCCTGCTGCTGCGGTTCGCGAGCGCCCGGACGGGCAAACCACCGTTCAAGCTCATGGTCGAGGACATCGACGCAGATCTGGTCGCCGACTTCCTCGTCCACACCGAGACGGCGCGGGGAAACAGCGCGCGCAGCCGCAACACCCGGCTCGCCGCGATCCGGTCGTTCTTCCGCTTCGTGGCGATTGCCGCAAAGTCAGCGTGCCGCACATTCTTTGAGGATGTTCCCGGCCACCACGCGCTCGCGTTCGTCCATGCTGAGAGACCAGCGCGCCTTCACGACAACCTGGACCTGTCTCGGTTCCGTTCCGGTCTTCTGAGAGCGATGCTCACCAAGAAGGGGACTGGATATGGCAGTGATACGCAGCGAGGAGTTCAAGCGGGATTGGCCTGCCCTGCTGGGGTGGTCCCTTTCCGATCTTGGTGCATGACGGGTGCTGGCGCCATGCTCCGGGTGGCGAAGGCGGTCCCTGCGGGACCTCGGGAGCGGGGGGCCGCTCGCCCGGGGAGGAATGCGGGCGCTTTGTGGTGCAAGGGCGGCGCCCCGCCGCGAGGACGATCTTCGCCTCGGCGAGGCTGCAGAGGATGTCGCCGGTGAGCCGCTCGTCGCGCAGCTTGGCGGTGAAGCTCTCGCAGCGGCCCGTCGTCGGGCAAACAGTCCCCCGGACCGTTTCCTGATCCTCCTCCCTCCCCGGGGGATCCAGGCTCGACAGAGGCCGTTCCGGCGCCGGCCGCGGCGATCCGGTCGCGCAGCGCGGTGGCCACGAACGCCGGGCCGTTG
>NZ_JACJFU010000055.1:0-9152 GCF_014164635.1 Paracoccus sp. MC1854
ACATCGCCTTCGCGCTCTTCCGCTTCGCGGTGATCTTCACGGGCATCGCCGACCGCGCCGCCCAGGGCACCGCCGCCGACCCCGAGGCCGCCCGCTACGCCCCGCTGGCGGGCCGCTTCGCCCAAAGGGCCTGGGAGGTGCTGGGAGAAACGCCGCCGACGGGGTGACATGTTCGACTACATCGAACGCTCTTCTACAATCCGCAGCGCCGCCACACCAAGCTGGACTATCTTAGCGCGGCTGCTCACCAAAGCTTGCCGATCGCAGCCGCAGTACGCGCGAGTCGCTGCTGTCGTCAACAGGCAGACCCGAGCACGACTAGGCGGGCATGGTCCGTAAAGGGACCCGCCGCCGTTACCGGGCAGGGTCAGGAAAGCGGCCCCGAAAATCAGCGGCACCAGGGAAGTGCTGTCGAAATCTGGACCGGTTCCGTGATGCGGCCGTGTTCCGGCGCTGGGTGAACCCCTCGGGCTGGACCACATCGCGCCATCCGAACTAAGAGCATCTAACAAAACCTTCTGATCTGGTTGAGGCAGATGAGGGCGCAGCCGAGCAGGACGAAGTCCTCGTGGATGTCGGCGCGCTGCTCGTAGCGGATGATCAGGCGGCGGAACCGGTTGAGCCAAGCCAACGTTCGCTCGACGACCCGGTGGTGCCTGCCCAGCCTTTCGCTGTGGTCCATGCCTCGCCGGGCGATGCGGGGCATGATCCTGCGCTTTCGGCATCCGCTCCGGCAGCGATGCTGATCATAGGTCTTGTCGGCGTGAAGCTTGCCGAGGCGCTTGCGCGGACGACCGTGCCCATGGCGCACGCCCGGCAAGGCGTCCAGGGTGAGTGCCATCATCCGGCTGTCGCGCCGGTTAACCGGGCTCAGGCGCACCCCGAGCGGGGTGCCTTTGCGGTCGACCACAGACAAGCGCTTCGTGCCCGATTCGGCCCGCGATCCGTCGGGTTCGGGCCGGTCTCGGCACCCCCTTTTCGCCGGCACGGCGGCGCTGTCAAGGGACGCGCGGCTCCAGTCCAGATACCCGGCGTCCGCCAACTGCTCAAGCAGCACGCGATGGAGCCTTGGTCCAGATGCCCGCTGTCTGCCAGTCACGCAGCCTGCGCCAGCAGGTCATGCCGGAGCAGCCGAACTCGCGAGAGCCACATCTCCCAGGGGATGCCGGATCGCAGAACGAAGATGATGCCGGCCAAGGCCAGGCGATCATCGCATCGCGGGCGGCCGCCCTTTGGGCTTCGGCCGCTCCCTTGGCAGAAGCGGCGAAAGCGCCGCCCATGGATCATCGGAGACAAGGGGCTTGCTCATGGCCCGTCAACGCATGAGCAGCGGTTGTGTTAGGTGCTCTCAGGAGGCCGTTCCACTTCATCAACAGCAGGACGAGCAAGGCGCTACGAGTCACATGCCAATCCGGTGTGGCCGCAACTTCATGACCTGTCATCCCAGAGCCACATTCGCCCGCTAGGCCGATACCAGCTGCGGCCTCGTCATGGCCGGTTGCGATTCTCAGCAAGTCGAGCCAGGAACGTGCTCATGACCGAGCAAGATACTTCCCGCCATGTTTTCCCACCAGCGCGCTGGAAGAGGCCGACGGCCCCGGCCGGAACCCGACGAACAACCGCACGATGGGCGAGATCATCGCTGCCCGGTTCTCGCGTCGCGGCTTCCTGATGGGCTCGATGGCCGCGACAGCGATCTGGGCCACGGTCAGCCCGATGGCGATGTTCGCCGCCGGCGAGGCGCAGACGCAGGATGCCGCGGCGGGCTCGGTCTTCGACTTCCCCGAGATTGTGGCCGGGGTGGACCGCGACCACCATGCCGCCGAGGGCTATGACGCCGACATCCTGCTGTGCTGGGGTGACGAGGTCTTCGCCGACGCGCCCGACTTCGACCCGCTGAACCAGACGGAGGCCGCGCAGGAACGGCAGTTTGGCTATAACAACGACTTCATGGGCTTCATCCCGCTGGAGGGCGCCGACGACCACGGGCTGCTGGTGGTCAACCACGAATACACCGACCCGCACCTGATGTTCCCCGGCATCGGGACCGTCACCGACGGCAAGATCGCGATTTCCGAGGCCGACGAGAACCGCGTCAACATCAAGATGGCCGCGCATGGCGGCACCGTTATCGAGATCCGCAGGGTGGACGGCAAATGGCAGCCGGTGCTGGACGGCAGGCTGAACCGTTGCATCACCGCCAAGACGCCGATGCGGATCAGCGGCCCCGCCGCCGGGCACCCGCGCCTGCAGACCAACGCCGACCCGACCGGGCGCGAGGTGCTGGGCACCATCAACAACTGCGCAGGCGGCGTGACGCCCTGAGGCACCTACATCATGACCGAGGAAAACATCCACGGCTATTTCGAGCGTTCTGCCCGAGGGCCATCGCGAGGCCGCGAACTACGACCGCCTCGGCCTTCCCGCCGATGCCTATGACTGGGGCCGGTTCCACGAGCACTTCGACGTGTCGAAGGAACCCAACGAACCCAATGCTTCGGCTGGATCGTCGAGGTGGACGTGAACGACCCTGATTCGGTGCCGAGAAAGCGGACGGCCCTTGGCCGCTTCAAGCACGAGGGCGCGGAAAGCGCGGTGGCGCCGGATGGCGGGGTGGTCTTCTACCTCGGCGACGACGAGCGGTTCGACTATGTCTACAAGTTCGTGACGGCCGGCAAGTTCAACCCCGACGACCGCGCCGCCAACATGGACCTGCTGGACGGGGGCACCCTGTATGTCGCCCGCTTCGACGAGGACGGCACCGTGGCTTGGCTGCCGCTGACCCACGGCGAAGGCCCGCTGACCGCCGAAAGCGGCTTCGAGAGCCAGGCCGACGTGATGATCGAGACGCGCCGCGCCGCCGACCTGCTGGGCGCGACCCCGATGGACCGCCCCGAGGACATCGAGCCGAACCCGGATACCGGCCGCGCCTATGTCATGCTGACCAACAACACCCGGCGCGAAGAGGCGAATGCAGCCAACCCGCGCGTCAACATCGCCTTCGGACATATCATCGAGATCATCCAGGACAATGCCGACCTCGCCGCCACCAGCGGCAAGTGGGAAGTGCTGCTTCAGTGCGGCGATCCCTCGGTGGCGGAAGTCGGCGCGACCTTCTCGACCGCGACGACCGGGAACGGCTGGTTCGGCATGCCCGAAAACTGCGCCATCGACAGCGACGGGCGGCTCTGGGTCTCGACCGACGGCAACAACCCGACGGCCACCGGGCGCACCGACGGGTTGTGAGCAGTGGACATCGAGGGACCGGCGCGCGGCACGTCACGCCTGTTCTACCGCGTGCCGGTCGGTGCCAAGATGTGCGGCCCCTGCCCGACCCCCGACCTTTCCACCTTCTTCCTTGCGGTCCAGCACCCGGGCGACGGAGGCAAGGACTGGGAAGGCCACGGCCGCCCCTCCTACTACGAGGACCTGTCCACCCGCTGGCCCGACTTCGACGATGCCATGCCGGTCCGCCCGGCCGTGGTCGCGATCACCCGGCAGGGCGGCGGCAGGATCGGCTGAACCTGCAAGGGCCACGATGACGAAAGGGGCGGCCCGCCGGCCGCCCTTGCCGTTCTGACCGGGGTCACGACGACTTGCACGTCGAGGATGACACCGGCAAACGTTCGGATCTGCCGAGCTGGCCAGACGGGAACGCGGCTACCGGCTGACGGCGCCGCCGCCTGCCAGCCTGGCTACACGCTCCTGCAGCTTTTCCTTGTCGCAGTCCAAGGTGGTTTCCTCGATCTGCTGGCTAACGCGGGGCTTGATCTCGGCCTTCTCACCGGCGCCATCGACGATGGTGGTGTTGTCCTTGCTGATCGAAGTCCGCATGGCACGCCCGAGCATGTCGATGCCGACATTCTCCAGCTTCATGCCCAGGTCCGCGCTGATCACCTGGCCGCCAGTCAGGACGGCGCCTGCCGCGCAGCAGCCTCGTTGGGTGGCCCATTCAAATCTGATGCATCGTTGGCCTGACGGCTATGGCCGCGAGAGTTCGCGAACGCCTTGCGCAGGATCCCGCCACCGACACGCTACCTCTGCGGTAGCGACATCAAGGCGTCACACTCGTCGGTCATCGCTGCTGCTGCCTTGCCTTTGGAACCCCCCGGAACAGGCGCGACGACGCGAGAGAAGCCGGAACCCCAACCCTGGAGCGCGACAATGACGCAGATGATGCAGAACGCAGACATGCTCGGCACTGCGCCAGCCGTGACCGCAACCAGCCTGGCTTTCAAGGCCGAGGGGCCGGAAGGCGGCTACCAGATCCTGCCGCAGCTCGACGACAACCTGTCGTCCTATACGCTGGTCTATGACATCAGGGTTCCGGACGACCAGCCCGGCGATTTCGGCGGGCTGTTCCAGACCAACGGGATCAATGCCTCGGACGCCGACCTGTTCCTGACCCGAACGGGTCCCGGGGTCTTCGGGATCGGGATCTCGGGCCAGTACGAGGGCGAGGTGCGCGCCGGCGAATGGGCGCGCGTCGCCTTTGCCGTGACCGGGCTTGGCGACGGCAGCAGCCGGATCGACAAATATGTAGATGGCGCCCTGGTGGGCACGCAGACCGGGCAGACCGGGCGGTTCACCATCTCGGCGGAAAAGGGGTTCATGATCCTTGCCGACGAAAGCAATGAGACCTTCGACGGCGAGCTGGCGAGCTTCTCGCTGCTGGACCGGACCCTCGATGCGTCGGAGGTTGCGGCGCTGGGTGGCCACGTTCCGGGCGGTGCCTTTGAAAGCGCCCCCGCCGGTGACCGGCTGTTCGAGTTCGACTTCGCCGGCGGCTCGCAGATCGAGCGCGGCACCGGGCAGGCGAGCGCGGGCGAGGCCGAGATCGTTGCCCGCAGCTTCAAGGCCGTGGGCGTCACCGACGCGCTGAACCACCTGCTGCTGACAAGCGGCGAGACCATCGCGATCGACGTCGCCGGCCATTTCTTCGGCGAGAACCTGACCTTCAGCTTTGCCAACAGCGACAACACCGCCGTGGATGCAAGGCTCGTGGACGGCAAGCTGGTGGTGGACACCAAGACGCTGGGCTTCACCGACCTGCGGATGACGGCCACTGACGACCTCGGCAACAGCTTCACCGACCTGTTCCGGGTCCGGGTCGCGGGCGAGAACGCCTATACGGTCGCGGTGCTGCCCGACACCCAGAACTATACCGAGGAGCACACGCATATCTTCGGCGACATGACCCGATTCCTGGCCGACAACAAGGACACGATGAACGTCCAGTTCGTCGCCCATGTGGGCGACATCACCGGCTCGAACCTTCCCGATCAGTGGCAGATCGCATCCGACGCCTATGAGGCGCTTGAGGCCGCCGGCATCAAGTATTCGCTTCTGCCCGGCAACCACGACCAGGCCGCCGGGGGAAGCGCAAACGACCACAGCTCGAACCTCGACGCGTTCTTCGGCATGGATCGCTATTTTGCCGACTCGGCGGCCGAGGCGCATGGCGTCTATGATGGCGAGCCGGACAGCGCCAGGAACAACTACAAGACCTTCACCGCGCCGGATGGCACCAGGTGGATCTCGCTCAACATGGAGTTCGGGCCGCGCGACGACGTGCTGCGATGGGCCGACGAGGTGCTGACCGAGTTCTCGGACCACCGGGCGATGGTCTCGACCCACCATTACACCAATTTCGGCGACATCGCCGGGCCGCAATCCGGGCCGCTATATACCGAAGGCACCGGCAAGGACTATGGCATGGGCGGTGATCCGCAGGGCGTCAACGACGGCCGGGACATCTGGGACAGCCTGATCTCGAAGCATGGCAACGTCAGCTTCGTGTTCTCGGGCCATGTCTTCGGCGACGGCGCCGAGACCATCGTCCGCTATGGCGCGCAGGGGAACAAGGTGTTCCAGATGTTCGTCAACTATCAGAACGGCGTGTCGCCCATCATCCAGACCGCGGGCGACCCGGACGAGGACGGCCGGGGCGGCAACGGCGCCATGCGCCTGCTGGTGATCGACCCCGACAACGACTCCGTGCACACGGAAACCTACTATACCGAACTCGACACCTTCATGACCGCGTCGCGCGGCGATCCGGTGCCATCGCGCAACGGAAGCGGCACCATCGCGGTGCCCGACCGCGAGATCCAGCCGGTGGACTTCGGCACCACGGACGGCCTTGGGGCCCCGCCGATCCCCGGCGACGATGGCAGCGCGCGGGCGATCCGCCTGCCGCAGCTCGACCCGGACAACGGCCTCAAGGTCGTCCCCGGCTTCGATCCTGCCGGGGGCGGCGCCACTTACCAGAATTATACGCTGGTCTGGGACATGTTCATTCCCAGCGGAATCGGGCTCAGCTCGATCCTGCAGACCGACCTTGAAAACCTGTCGGACGGCGACCTCTGGATACAGGGGGGGTCCGAGGGCCTGATCGGCGGCGACGGGCAGGACGATGGCCCCTTTGCGCTGGACGCCTGGAGCCGCGTCGCCGTCGTGTTCGAGCGGGTGCCGGGCGAGGACCCCGCATGGCGCGCCGACAAATACGTCAACGGCGTTCTGATGGGCTCGCAGGTGTTCGAAGGCGACCGCCGCATCATCAACAAGGACGGGTTCCTTCTGTTCGGCGACGACTCGCTGGAGGTGCCCGACGGCTGGCTGCTGTCGTCCTTCGCGACGGTCGAAACGGCGATGACCGGCGCCGAGGTCGCGGGTTTGGGCGGGGTGGATGCGGACGGCCCGTTCACGGCCCTGCCCGCGGGCGTGAACGGCGTGCAGTTCGACTTCTCGAACGGGGACTTCGTCCCGACCCTCGGCACCGGCAGCATGGGCCAGGAGATCGGCGGCAGCACCGGGGTCGCGCTGACGGGGCGCTTCCTCGAGCATCAGGAAAGCTTCGAGGGCATCGACCTTGGCGGGGTGGCGACGCAGTTCCGCGCCGATGCGGGCGAGGACGTGGTGGTCAACCTCGACGAGACGGACAGCGTGACGCTGGACGGCTCGGGCGTGGTGGACAAGCTCGGGCAGATCGTTTCGGCGGTCTGGACCGACTCGAACGGGGTCGTCGTCGCCGATGCGCTGACCGCCTCGATCGCTGCCCGACCCGGCCATGAGCGCTATAACCTGACGGTGACAGATGCCGAGGGCGTCACCTCGAGCGATTCGATGATGGCGGTCGGGATCGACCAAGACACGCTTCTGTTCGAGGACTTCAACGACGGCGATCTGGATGGCTGGACCGCGGCCGCGGGCGGCTGGCAGGCCACCGGGGCGGCGAACTCGGCCGGCGGTGTTGCGCAGGCCTACCTGCGCAACCTCAGCGACGAGCCGGGCCTGATCCTTTACAACGGGGCGGGCGCGGCAGGCTGGAGGAACTACACCGTCCGGGCCACCATCGAGAACGAGGGAACGGCAGCGATGGGCCTGGTCGCCAATGCCCGCGGCGACTCGATGTACCGGCTCGAGTTCGACACCGCGGCCCATGAGATCCGTCTCGCACGGATCATCGACGGCGAACGGGAAGTCCTCGCCACCGAGACGAGATCGGCGCCGTTCGACATGCACTTCGACGCCGAGCTTTCGGTCAGCCGGGGCCAGATGACCGCCGCGGTGGATGGCGATCTGCTGTTCGGCGGCACGGTGTTCGACGACCATCCGCTGCGGCGAGGAACCGTCGGCGTGTTCCACGAGGGGACGACGCCACGCGCGGTCATCGACGACATCGAAGTGCGCCGCGGAGGCTTCATCGCCGATGCGGGCGATGCGCGCCGGGTGATCGATTTCGACGGCGATGGAACCGTCGAGGTGGACCTGACCGCAGCGTCCGGCCGCGGCAAATCCAGGTGGTATGAAGACGGCGAACTTCTCGCCAAGGGTGCCCGCGCTACCGTCGATCTGGAGGTGGGGTCGCATCTGGTCGAACTGGTGCAGACGCGGGCCGGCGCGACCGACCGCGACACTGCGATGATCGAGATCGTTGCTGCCGACGACCTGCTGCTGGCCGAGGACTTCGGGTCCGGCAACGACGGCTGGCGCTTCGTGGACGAAGGCGAACTCGGCGATCCCGCTGCCTGGTCGATCGTGGACGGCGCGCTGACCCAGGCTGCAGACCGCTACAGCCGCCAGCTGATGGGGTCGGGGGACACCGCGCCCAACTCCTACTGGGGCCTGAACTGGAGCCCGCTGGGCGATGGCCATCACGTGCTGCGCAAAGGCACTTATGCCCTCTGGGACGATCCGGCGGCGGCGGACTGGTCGGACTATTCGGTCGAGTTCGACTTCTCGGCGCCCTCCGGCGGCGCTGTGGGTCTGGTGTTCGCCTATGCCGATGCGCAGAACCACATGAAGCTCGAGCTTGATCGCGAAGGCGGCACCTCGCAGCTGGTCAGCGTCGCCGAGGGGATCGAGGAGATCGCGTGGCAGGCGCCGGTGAACTATCATCCGGACGAAACCAATCGCCTGCGCCTCGACTTCGAGGACGGTACGATCTCGGCCTGGGTCAACGGTACCGCGCTGTTCGACCCGATCCGCACCGACACCCCGGACGCCGGCACCTTCGGCCTCTACAACTGGGGAGCGCCCGGCACGAGCTATGATGACCTTGTTGTCGTCTCTCTGGCCGATGACGCCAGAGCCGCTGACATCTGGGCGATCTGAGGGGCGTTGTTGCGGAACTCGAGATGAGGCCGAATCGAGAGGACCGCCATGATCCGGGTGCAGGCGGGGATCTCCTTCGCGCTCTCCGAGGCCAAGGGCCAGGGGCATTGCGGGCTGCCGCGGACAGATCTGGCAGGGCTCGCGGAAAAGCTGCTGGAGGTGCCGGTCGAGCTCATCGCGCGTGCGATGGCTCTGGAACTGGCCGAGGGCACGGTCACGGCGGACCGGGTGGGCGATACGGACTGCGTGTTCCTGACCGGGCTTCACCAGGCCGAGCGCGGCATCGCCGCGCATCTCAAGCGCCTCGCGAGCGGCGCGCTGCCGTGGCCGGAGATCGATGCCGCGCGCGCCCTGCCGTGGATCGAGCAGGCGACGGGCCTCACGCTCGCCGCCAGCCAGGCCGGGGCCGTTCGCCTGGCGCTGCGCTCCAAGGTGCTGGTGATCACCGGCGGACCCGGCGTCGGCAAGACCACCCTGGTCAATGCCATCCTGCGCATCCTTGCGGCCAAGGGCACCCGTCTGCTGCTCTGCGCCCC
>NZ_JACJFU010000056.1:0-8078 GCF_014164635.1 Paracoccus sp. MC1854
GCAGATCCTCGGGCCGCTTGCAGCCCTTCAGCAACTCGTCCAGCAGCTCGTTGGAAATCGTCATCGTCCTTGCTCCTCTCAGGAAGCATGGACCGGGTCAGTCATACACAGAAGATCAGACACTCTCGTTCCGCGCCGCGCAGATGGGCGCGCATGACGCAAGCGCTTTTTCCCGGTCCAGTGTCATCACCTCGCAGGTCACCAGGACAAGCATCTCAACTCCAGAACCACGGGGGATGTCTGCTCGCCTACCACTGTCGATCTCGGCCTTCTTCACCCATTCGTTCAGAGTGCTGAACAGCCAATCTTCGCCGCGATTGACACAATCGCCTGCCAGCGAGAGCCATGCTGACCCTCGTTATCAGAAACCAGCCGCACCGCGCGCTCGCGCACTTCAGGGGAAAACTTGTTCGTCGTCTTGCTCATGATGCTCCAGCCTACTCGGGAATTGGAGCCTCCGGCAAACCTGACTCGGCTCAGAGACCCAATCCGCCGTCTTGCTACAAACCTCGATGCGCTGGTTCGAGGTCGGGTCATCCAAGGCGTTCTCCTTCGCGCAGCTACGTCAGGCGCCGTTGCCGTGGACCTTCTTGAAACCTGCGGTGCATTCCGACTGCCATGCCGCATAATGACGTTCTGCATCGGCCGGAAAGCGACCCAGTTCGACCGCAAGATCGAAGAAACCGCGCCTCGGCAGACCATTCATGCGGCTGACGACCAGAGCCGCAACCATGGGCCGCCCTGCTTCGACATCTTCTCGCATCGTTTGCTCGAGCGCGGCGGCGATCCGAGAGATGGTGCCGGGGGGCACCAGTCCAAGCGCTTTCGCGAGCTCCTGATAAGTGAGGCAGGACGCACCGGCCACCTGGCTCGACAACAGGGCTCGCACCAGCGCCGCGAGCGCCACAGTACTGTCCGCAGGGCCGGTCATGTACCAACCGCCTCGCCGACCAGGCGGCGCACCAGTGGCGGGGCCTCGTTCCAGTAGACAGGTTTCCCAATCTCTGCGCCAGTGGACGAGTGCTCTGGCGTTGCGTCATCTTGGCGACTGTCGTGGGCCATAGGCCTCGCGCATAGAGGTTCCGCCTTGGCGGGCCAGGGTGGGACGGCGTCGATTTCAGCGGGCATCCCCATTCTTCCTTCCTGTTGGTCCGCTTCACCCCATTCGATAACCGGGCGTGGAGAGCGACAGGGCACGCTCCTCATCGTCCATGTCCTCGTGGATCGCCTCGAACAGCGGCGTGGTCAGGTACCGCTCGCCGGTGTCGGGCAGCATGGCCAGAATCACGGAGCCTTCAGTTGCACGCTCGGCGATCTGCATGGCGACCGCAAAGCTCGCCCCGCCCGAGATCCCCGTCATGATGCCCTCCCGGCTCGCAAGCTTCCTGGCCCATGCGATGCCGTCAGCCCCAGAGACCGGGATCAACTCGTCATAACCGCCGTTGTCCAGCGCCTCCTGCAGCACGAAGGGGATGAAGTCCGGCGTCCAGCCCTGAATCGGATGAGGCTCGAATGCAGGATGACTGGCTGCGGGCGCTTCGTCTGGCCCGCGCTCCTGCGCGAGGCCGCTGGACACCAGAGCGGCATTCGTCGGCTCTGACAGGATGATCTTCGTCTCGGGTCGTTCACGGCGCAATACGCGGGAGAGGCCAGTCACCGTGCCGCCGGTGCCGTAGCCCGTGACCACGTAATCCAGTCTGTCGCCAGCAAAATCGCCGATGATCTCGCACGCCGTGGTTGCCTCGTGGATATCGGCATTTGCAGGTGTCTCGAACTGCCGAGCCAGGAACCAGCCGTGTTCGTTGGCCAGCTCCACGGCCTTCATGTACATGCCGGTTCCCTTCTGCGCGCGGGGGGTCAGCACCACCTTGGCGCCAAGCATCCGCATCACCCGCCGCCGTTCGACCGAGAAGCTTTCGGCCATCGTCACAACCAGCGGGTAGCCCTTCTGCGCACAGACCATGGCCAGCCCGATGCCCGTGTTGCCGCTAGTCGCCTCGATCACGGTCTGGCCGGGCTGCAAGGTGCCGGCGCGTTCCGCCGCCTCGATGATGTTCAGCGCGAGGCGGTCCTTGACGGAGCCTGCCGGGTTGAAGAACTCGGCCTTGACGTAGAGGCGCACACCGTTGGGCGCGAGATTGTTCACCCGGATCACCGGGGTGTCGCCGACAGTGTCGAGGATGGAGTCGAATAGGCGTCCCCGCCCCTTCGTTCTACGGATCGACTTCCCGATCATGGTCTCACTCCCGAGTTGATTTGTTTGCGCAGAGGCAAGCCAACCGGTGCACCGTGACCTGTGAGCGGCTCCGCATCGCTTAATCGGCGCTTCCCGCGTCAGCTCGCGCGCGGATAGACGCTCAGCACGCGCCCGATGAAGTCGCTGAACTCCTGCATGTAGTTGCGCAGGAAGTCCTCGGTTCCCGGCACGCTGACCTCGCCTGCGTCAGAGATCAGGTTCGGCGTGAACTGGATATAGGCCTCGACCGCGTTCATCATCGGCGAGTTGCAGAAGCCCAGGATGCTCTTGAGGTGCTGCTGGCCGACGGCGGTCCCGATCGCGCCGGGCGAGGTGCCGATGATCGCCGAGGGCTTGCGGGTGAACGCGTTCTGCCCGTAGGGCCGGCTGGCCCAGTCGATGGCGTTCTTCAGCGCGCCGGGGATCGAGCGGTTGTATTCCGGCGTGACGAACAGCACGGCGTCCACGTCTGCGATCGCCGCCTTGAAGTCCCGCGCGACCTGCGGGTAGTCGCTGTCATAGTCATAGCTGTAAAGCGGAAGGTCCCCGAAGGGGATCTCGCGCATCTCCAGTCCGGCCGGCGCCAGCCGCACGAGCGCCCTGGCGAGCTTGCGGTTGATCGAGCCTTTCGCGAGACTGCCCACGAAGTAACCGACAGTGAAGTCCGACATCTCATCCTCCGTATCTAGGGGTCCTGCGCGCATTCTGCAGCAGGAAGACCTTCCGCACTGCCACTCAGGCTACGGCAATTCCGGCCTTCCGTCTCGGGTCGAGTGTGCCTTGGTCGCAGGAACTTTGCCAGCCCGCGCCCGTTTCCCGGCATGGCGCAGGAGGAGGTCTCCGCCGCAACGCCATCGTGACGTTGCGCGCCATGCTTCAGAGAGATTGCAATGGCGCCAACCATTTCTGGCATTCTGCCGGGATCGGCACTGTCCACCCCCATGGTCCTGACCCAAGAAGCGGGACAGCCGCCCTAGGACGGCGACACCCTTTCGCTCGAAACCTTCTCGGGCCGGGTGCTGGCCAATGGCCCCGAAGGTCCCTGAGAGTTGACCTGGGAACCCGATGACATGCTCTGAGTATCGTCCCGGTCGGACCCGATCATGTGATCCGACTTCTGGAGTCAGTCAGGATCGTGACTTGACGGCTTGGTACCGGACAGTCCTCAGAGTTGCGCGTGCCGGGCACAATTTGCCAGAGAGCTACTTACCGAGAGGTTGGCTTACCCTCCTTGCTCTCGCAGGTACCGGCGTCTGAGGGAAATCCGTGAGCTGATCTGATGACGTCTGCGGCTTCGATTCAGGCGGACGCTGAGCGCAAGGAGGGGTTCTCGACGCTTAAGGCCGAGGCTACGAGGACGGTGGTGGTGAATCCGAACCGTTGCGGACGCGCTGCGAAAGCGGCCCGGGGGGAAGACAGACGGCAGGAACGGACGCAGGCTGCGTGAGAACGACGGCCCGCAAATGCAGGGGAACTTTTTCCGGCGTATCGCATCTAATCGAGTGAAGCGGCCGCCTGACCTGCGCTCATGACTACGCGAACGACAACCATTGCGAGTGATGCCTGAAACGGAGGAGATCATGTCCGACATCACCCTGCCCAAGGCCAGTGCCGCGCTTGCGGCCAGGCGGCATGCCTTGGCACCCGACATCGACGATGCCTTCGCAGCCTGGTCAAAGGCCGTGCTTGCCGACGGCGCGCTGGACAAGCGCACCAAGCAGTTGATCGCGCTTGCGGTGGCGCATGTGACCCAATGCCCGTGGTGCATCGAAGGCCACACCAAGGGCGCCAAGCGTGAGGGCGCAACCAATGAGCAGATCATGGAGGCGATCTGGGTCGCGGCCGAGATGCGGGCCGGCGCCGCTTATGCCCACGCCAACAAGACGCTGGCGCTTCTGGATGAAATCGACGGCGGATGACCGGGAGGAGCAGGATCGGGCTTGCGCGGGTCTTGGACTGACGCCTGAACGCGTGGATCTGAGCGCACGAGCCATGCCGATGCGAACCTTTCCGGCGAGGCTGCATCCAATGGAATGAGGCCGGGCTGATCCGGCCCGCAAACCGAAAGGTCATCCCATGTTCCGGTCCCTCCCCGCTCTCGCAGCGTCCATGATTCTCGGCACCCTGCCACTTCCGGCAGCCGCCCAGACGGCCAGCGGAACCGCGCCCCCTGCCGCCCCCTTCCAGAAGGTCAGCGACCTCGTCACGCTGCCGGATTTCCTGCCTGGTCTCGGAACCCTCTATGTAGACCCTACCAATCTGCCTGCCGGACCCTTCCTCGGCTATGATCATGACGGCAAGCTGTCGGCCACGATCTACATGGTTCCCATTGAGGATCTGGAAGGCGGCACTGCCTTCAACGACCTCGCGGTCGGCAGCGGCACCGTCACTTCGGTCGATATCTATTACAACGCCGGCCATCCCGGTGTGGAAAAGCCGCATGCCCATGTCGTGCTCTACCACGACAAGGATGCCAAGGCGCGGCTGGCGGAATGACCATGAACCGCCGAAAGCTGATCATCGGGGGGGCGGCCATGTTGTTGGCCGCCCAGGTGCGGCCCCGCCTGGCCATCGCGGCAGGGCCGCTGCCGGTCGAGATGAAGGGTACTCCGCGGGGCGAGCAGGTCTGGTTCGTGCCGGTGGGCCTTGCCGTCACGCCGGGCGCGACGATCCGTTTCGTGAACCGAGATGCGGGCAACAGCCACACCGCGACGGCCTATCACCCCGACATCCTGGACCGGCCGCGGCGCATCCCCGATGCCGCCCGGCCCTGGGACAGCGACCTGCTGCTGCCCGGCGAGGAGTTCGAGGTCACGCTGACCGCGCCGGGGGTTTATGATCTCTACTGCCAGCCGCATGAACATGCCGGCATGGTGGCGCGGATCGTGGTCGGGCGGCCGGACCGCGATCCCCGGTGGCAGGGTCCGGCGCTCGACGCGGGCGATCTTCCCAAAGCGGCGCTGGCCGGCTTCCCGCCGGTCGGCGTTATTCTCGAGCGTGGGGCAGTGATGCCCCCAGAAAGAGGCTGGACATGAGCGAACCTGAGAGGTCGGTGTCCCTCCGTGCCGAGCGGCAATCGTCCGAGGCTGCTCTGGTGGCGGCTGCCCGGCTGCACGACGAGGCCGCCGTGCGGGAACTGATCCGGCGACTGAACGGGCGCCTGTTCCGCATCGCGCGTGGGCTGATGCCCAGCGACGCCGAGGCCGAGGAGGTCGTGCAGGATGCCTGGCTGGCCGCCTTCACCCACCTGGACGGCTTCCGCGACGCGGCCCGGTTCTCGACCTGGATCACCCGCATCACGCTGAACTGCGCGGCTATGCGGCTGCGCAAACAGCAGGCACGGCAGGAATACGACACGGTGAACGAACCCGTGGTCCGCAGTGCCGAGGTGCTGCTGTTTCCCGGCACCGACCCCCAGCCGATAGAAGCGATCCTCGGCGGGATGCAGACCCGCGCCCTGATCGAGGCTGCCGTGGGCGAGCTGCCGCCCGACCTCCGGCTGGTGTTCCTGATGCACGAGGCGGTCGGGCTGAGCCTGGGCGACATCGCCCGCGACCTGTCGCTGCCGCTCGGCACTGTCAAGACGCGGCTGATGCGTGCCCGCCACCGTCTGCGGCGGATTATCGCCGACCGGATCAAGGGCGGGTTCGAGACGATCTTTCCATTCGCCGGTGACCGTTGCGCCCACATGGCGGACCGCGTGGTGGCCATGCTGAAAGCACGACCGTGCTGGTCCGCCCCCCTGTCTGGGCCTGTGCAACGAGACGCTGCGAAGGAGGAGCGATGAACGACAGTGACACTGTCAGACGCCGCGGCAGCGGCAGCCATCGCAAGCATTGCACAGTTGTCGATGGAACCCTCATCGGTCGCGATTTCGGGGTCCTTGAACCGGGGTGGCGTCCTGCTGGCTGCTCCTGCTGATGAGCGAGCGGCCGAGAACCGCCTTTGTCCTGGCTGGTGGCGGCAGCCTCGGGCCATCCAGGTCGGGATGCTTCTGGCGCTGACGGAAGCAGGGCTGAGGCCCGATTTCGTCCTCGGCTCCTCCGTGGGCGCGCTTAATGCCGCCTATTTCGCGGGGGCGCCACTCCTCGCCGACGTGGAGCGGCTGGCACGAATCTGGTGCGGGTTGCGCCGATCCGACATCTTCCCGCTGTCGCCCTCGGGCCTGCTCGGGAGCTTGCGCCAGTCGGGCAGCATTGTCGATCCGGCCCATCTGCGGCACGTGCTGAAAGCCTATCTCCCCTTTCTCCGGATCAAGGGAGGCCCTGCTGCCGTTGCGTGTCATGGCGACCGATCAGCAAGGCGCGAGCGTGCGGCTTTTCGCAGGGCCGGCAGTGGAGGCAATCCTCGCCGGTTCAGCCATGCCCGGAATATTTCCGCCGGTCACCATCGATGGCCTCCAGCTGACGGACGGAGCGATCGCCGGGAACACGCCGCTGCGTGTTACCGCCGGGCTGGACGCCGCGCAGATCATCGTGCTTCCCACCGGCTATGCCTGCGCCCTGACCGAGCCGCTATGCGGCGGGATCGCACGGATGCTGCATGCCGTGACGCTGCTGATCGCCTCGCAACTGCGACACGAGATTGAGACAATGCCGGAAGGCGTGAGGGTCCACCTCGCTCGTGCCATCTGCCCGCTCGTCGTATAGCCCCATGATTTCACCGCCTCACGCCAGCTGATCGAGCGTGCGCAGAACCGCAGGCAGGCGTGAATCGCCCGCGGCGGTCTGACCCGCGCAGCCTGTGCACGTGAACTTGCCGTGCATCACCACCGAGGCGCGAAGGTGCAGACAACCTCAGCCGGCCGGTTCGGGGGGATAGACCGCTTTTCCTGCTGCGGTCCTTTGCGTGCCGGGCGTGAGCGTGGCGGAGACGATCTGGCCCGGTCCCATCAGGTGGTCCACGGCATGGCCGTTCAGCAGCAGATGGTCGGCGATGATGCGGCGATGACATCGCCACCAGACCGCCTCCGAACACATCAGCGCCAGCCGCTGCTCTCGTCCCAAGCGCACGAGTTCCTCGAAGGCTCCGGCGAACTCCGGCCCCAGCGCGTAATCGGCGTAGTTGTGGAAACTCTGCACACGCCACAAGGCATTGAGACCGGGGTCCACCTCAGGCTGCTTCGGCCGCCGCCCGCCCAAGGCGGGACAGTGGCAATAGCCGATCTGCACCCGCGCGAGATCGTCTGGAAGCCGGTCGATGTTGTATTCGGGATTGCGCCGCGACCGGGGAAACGCCCGCACATCGACGAGCAGGCGGACCCCGGCAGAGCGCAGCATGCTCAGGAATTCCGCGAGGCTGCGGTCGGAATGCCCGATTGTGGTGAACTGCGCGACCATCAGCCGATCTTCGTCAACGCGCCTTCCTTGTGGGCCGCGACGTGGTCAGTCCTGTCGCTCGCGATCTCGTATTGGGGATCGTCCTTCGAGGCGCGGTGGCAGTGCCCCTTGCAGTCGAAATCCTCGTGATGGACCCTGACGATCCGACCGCTGACCCGGCCAGCCTCGGAGTTCCAGCTGACATGATCACCGATGAAAAACTTCGCAATGCGAGGGTCCCTCCTCTGCGGTGTTGGCCCTGATGCACTAGGCTTGTGGACATCAACGCCGCCACTGCTGAATTGATCCTGCTTCGCGATAGCGTGGCAGGTCCGCGGACATCACGATGATCCGTTCACCACCGTGTCTGGCCTCGCTTGCACATGCCGCTGATCAGTGGAGATGGGGTGGATGCCGCTCTCTCCCCTACGGCGTCGCAATGCGCCAAGCTTGTGATGCTGAAGTCACAAGAGAAACAAGAGGGCATCCATGAAGGAAATTAGCATCATCGGCGTCGACCTGGC
>NZ_JACJFU010000057.1:0-7990 GCF_014164635.1 Paracoccus sp. MC1854
GCAAGCTCGACGGCAACGGTGCAGACAAGACCGGTCGTTGCAGTAGCATTTGTCATTGCGGCCTCCATCACTGGCGAAGGCCCAAAGCCTACGCCCTCGGGAACAGGACGCGCATAGCATCTACAACGAAAACCACCCGCACTCAGGGCTGAAGATGCGCTCGCCCCGCGAGTTCATCGCAGCTCAAACCGCAACCGCCTGAGTGTCCGATGAAACGGGGGCAAGACCAGGCGGGCGACAGGATCTCGGGCTTCATTCCCAACTGCACCACAATCAGCGCCTTGCTGCAGGGCAGCGCCACCGAGCATCCGCCATTGCAATCCGCCGTGAGGGTCAGCAGGAACTCCGCCGACCGGCTGGCCGCCTGCAAGAGCCGCAAGCGGCATGGAAAACCGTATCGATCCAGCGACTTGCTTGCGCTGGAATGACGCGACCGAGCTGGAGTGACGCAACGTCAAACCGGGACATCCGGGGTTTTTGCTCCGATCAATACCCTCAGGTCGGGCAAGTTCGCGTTCGCCAGCCATGCCATTTCCACTGCCTTTGATCGAGAGATTTGCATGACCAGACCCGACAGCACCGCGCCCGCGTCGAGCCTGACGGTCACGGAGTGGAAGCTGCTTCTGGAGGCGATCCATCTCTATCGGCACAACCCGGAATATCGCACACTTCACGACAAGCTGTCCCTGCTGGCCAGGGCATCGGGCGTCAGGCTGACGAGAGCCGCATCACGGCGCGGAGCCTCCCGCCAGACCGGGCAGGATCGGCCCGGCGTCACCGGGTGATCTCGCCATCACGGACGGCCTGGCCGTGGACGGCCAGCTCGGCGCCGAAGCGACTGCCGCCGTATCGCTTGATCAGGGAATCAACACGTTCGTCGTAGGTTGTCTGGCCGATCCGCCGGATGAGATCCCGCTTGTGCCAGTGACGGTTCTCGAACGGCGCAGGTCGGGCCATGTCTGCCAGTGCAACGGCGCCAGCGTCCGCAGTCGAGGCCGGACAGGCTGCTGGAGCAGCCTGTTGTCCTACTGCCGGCGTGGGTTGCGGCTTTTGGGGTGTGGTCGGGTATTTCCGCAGGAAACCGATCAGGAAGGCCAAGGGCACGCGGCTGCGACCGTTACGCTGGTTCAGACCACAAAACCCGTTCCACAGGTATTGCACATCGACCTTCTCGGCCGGAGTGCCGGTTCTGAGCCGCCTGATGAAGTCGGCCCAGGGCGTCCGGTGGACGTTGGCCTCGCCGTCCACTTCGATCTTCTGCGAAAGATTATTTCTCTTGTGTTCTATATAAAGAGTAAGCGGCGACAGATTGCCGGTTACTCCCCTGCCCTCTCCTCCTTCCGTACCCCGGGAACGCTCCAGCTCGTCGGCGCCGATCTTTGCGGCGCGGCCTGTGCAGGAGCCCGGGATCCCGGTGAAGCGGAACAGGTGCCGCTGATGGTGACGGCGGATGATGGTCAGGCCGAACAGCCGCGCCAGATCGACCAGGGCATCGCGCACTGATCGCGCAGACAGGCCCGTGGCCTGCTGCAGCTCGGCCATCGTGAAGGCACTGTGGCCCGTGAGCGCTCCGCGCCAGCAGCTCTCGAAAGGGCGTTGTGGTGCATGTTGCACCACCTGAAATCTGAAATTTTACAGCGCATTATACGCATCATCGTCGCCCGTCCCTGCCTCTTGGTCCCGCTAAAAGGGTGCCACCCCTTGGGCATCCCCGCCGGGTCCGGCTTGAGCATCGCTCGCGCCGCGCCAAGGCAAGGCAGGTTGGCGGACCTGGCGGACGCCCTGCCTGACACCGCGTGACACCCAAACACGGGATGCCCCCGGTCCCGCTTCGGGATCGCCCGCACAGGTGCTGGGGCCGCCTTCCAAGGGCCGCGGATCTCCGATTTATGGAGATCCGCGAGGCCCGGAATTTGAAAACCGCGCGAGTGGAGATTTGAAATGTTCCCCCTGTCCGAGACGGACCTCATGCTGGCACGCTTGGCAAGCCTCGCAATGCCGAACCCGAACCCGAAGCCGATCACGCTGCCGGTGACGCCATGGTAAAAGTGTTCTGGCTCCTCGTCGTGATCAACGGCCAGGACTACGTCGTCGAATACAATCTCGGCGCGAACGATTGCGCCGACCTCATCGCCGACCGGATGCCGCAGCTCCCCGAAGCCGAAGCGTGGATCTGCGAGGTGCAGCCATGATCGCGACCCTGATCCTCTTCGCGATCCTCGGCATCGCGGGCCTCGCGGCCCTGGTCCTCAGCGTCGAGATCCTGATCCTGTGGCGGGCTCGGAGCCGGTTTCTGCGTGAACTTCGCGAGGTCGAAGGGCGCCGGTCCAGGGTCGGTTTCGGCCGCGAGGGCCGCTGAGCCTGTGGATAACCTGTGGATAACTCCGCAGATGGAACGGAACGGGAACGGGGGCGGGTCCGAGGAGGATTTGCGTCCGTTCCAATGATTTCAACGAGTTACAGTTTCGGGTTCGTGAGGGCCAGTGGGGGCGCTCTGGAGGCTGTGCCTCGTGGTGCGAAACGGTTCTTCGAGCTTTCCTGTGTAAGACTTTGTTCCTCTTCTATATTCTTTCTCTTTCTTCTTCTTTTCTTCTTTAGAAGAGATCAAGAAGAAAGAAGAAAGAGGAAGGTAGACTAAAAGAGAAAACTCTTTAGAAGTTTTATTTTGATTTCTAGAAATTTAGATTTAATTTTAAAAGTTTTTTGTTGCCCTACTCCTCCTTCCGCTTTTCGAGTCCGGGCACTCTCCTGCTCTCTCCCGCATCGTTTCCCGAAATCACCCTGTGTCAAAGACCCGACTGGTCTTAGCACAGCCCGAACCCGTTCCCGAACCCGATACTGTGTCGGTCTCTCCGATACTGCAGCGGGAACGGATGCCCCGTTCCCGAACCCGTTCCCGATACTGCAACCCGCACTGCAAAAGGAGCACTGCAATGCACGAACAGATCCTCGAACACTGCAAACGTCTCGAGTCCCTGCGCCCGGACCTGCCTCGGCTGGAGGTCTACGCCCGGGTCAACCTCCTCCCCACCCAGCCCCTCTCGATCCAGATCGAGTATCGCCCCTCCCACGACGCAACCTGGGACCAGGCCATCCGGCACTCCGCCCCCAGCTTCGACGCGGCCGAAGCGTGGCTCCTGGCCCAGGACGACCCCGAGCAGATCGCCCGCAACCAGTTCACCCGCGATCTGGCCCACCTGCTGGAGCGGGCGCGTGACCTCGACATGCCCATCGTCGCCGACCTCGCGGCCACCATGGCGCGACTCAACACCAACATCCTCCCCAGCCTCACGGAGCGGGCCGCCTAGGCCCTCCTACCCCGCTCCGGTATCCGACGCTTCCCCAAATAAGGAAGGGCTCCAGCATGGCTCTCAAGACCTCTGAAGGACACCTCGTCCGCATCTACGCGACCAACGCCACTGCAATGCACGAACAGATCCTCGAACACTGCAAACACCTCGAGTCCCTGCGCCCTGACCTGCCCGGCTGGAGGTCTACGCACGTGACCAGCAACTTCGATGCGCTGAAGCCTGGCTCCTCGCCCAAGACGACCCCGAGACCTCGCGCGCAACCAGTTCACCCGTGATCTGGCCAGCCTGCTGGAACGGGCCCGCGATCTCGATATGCCAGTCATCGCCAAACTCGCAACCACTATGGAGCAGCTCAATAGGGCAACCCTCTCAGAGCCACAGAGTGGACCGCCTGAGGCCCTTCTTCTATTCCGCATTCCCCAACCACATGCCTTCGCCTTTCGGGCCTCCAGAGGGCCTCCCAGGCTCTCCGTGAGCGAGTGGGTGAACCCTCATCGGCTCCAGCGTCAACATAGCAATTCACCGACCTCGGTGATCCTGTAGTGCTCTGTTGCACGGAACGCCTGAAGGTCGAGCTTCCCCTTTCCCCTGCCGAGGTCAGCCGACGGGTTGCGTAACGGGGATGCCGAGGGCGGTGAAGCGGTTCAGGATGGCGCTGTGGACTTGGAGCTCGGCGGTCTGGCCATCGAAGTCTCGGGCCATGAGCTTCTGGCCGAGCAGCTTCATGCAGTTCATCCAATCGCCGGGAAAACGATCCACCGGATCGTTTTCTGGCCCGGCTCATATCTCGGCACGGCTTCTGCGGTGATACCCGCTCCAGCACCGCCAGATGCTTCGACCGAGGCGCTTGATGGCGCGCAAGTCCTCGTTCCTGCCTGCTGCCCCGAGGCTGTTCTTCTTCCACGGCTTGGCGTTGCGCCGGGGTGGGATGACCGCGTCCGCGCCCCGGTTCGCGATGGCGTCCCGGCAGCCGCGGGTGTCGTAGGCGCCGTCCGCGGTGACCGACGTGATCGGCTGCCTTCTGGGATCTGACCGAGCAGATCAGGCAACACGGGCGCATCGCCCACGCCGCTGCCGGTGATCTCGACTGCACGGATCTCCAGAGTCGCCTCGTCCATAGCCAGGTGGACCTTGCGCCAAACCCGCCTGCGCGCTCCACCATGCTTGCGCGCATGCCATTCGCCCTCGCCCCGGACCTTGATGCCCGTGCTGTCCACGAGCAGGTGCAGAGGGCCGCCGCTGCCACGGTAAGGCAACTGCACGGCCAAGGTCTTCTGCCGTCGGCAGAGCGTCGAGAAGTCCGGCACCGGCCAGTCGAGGCCGGCCAGCTTCAGAAGGCTCGCGACAAAGCCCCCTCCCCATGGTCACTCGGACCAGTGGCGTTCCCTGGCTCGATCTGGCGAAGCGGCAGGCCGAAAAGGATCTTGATCGTCAGGCAAGCCTGGATCGCGGCGTCGCTGTAGACCGGCTGGCCGCCGCGCTTGCCCGATGGCGCCGCGTGCCATGCCAGGGCGTCGAAGGGTCGAACCAGACGGTCAGCGACCCACGCTCACGCAGCGAGGCATTGTAGGCGGACCAGTTCAGGGTACGACAGCGGCTCGGAGCGGGCTTGGACATGCCGCCTAGCTATGCCGCCGGACCTGCAATGTGGATCCTGGGTAGGCTTCGTGTAACAAGGCCGGTCCTGATCATAGGCAGGAGCTAACTCCTTTTTCACCTTAGGATTCAGCGCGACTGTAGTTACTAATCTGCAGGTTGTTACTCATCTTCTTCAGTCGTCCGAATTCTGCCTCAAGGTTCTCTAAAATTCTGACAGGGTGTTAAATTTGGAGTTAGATATGTGTTAAGTATTTTGTGGCAAGCTCCAACTGATTGATAATGAATGTATAATTTACCCTTCCACAAGGCTCTTGGTAACTGAAACCACGAATCTTGGTAACTGAAATCTTGGATCTGGTAACTGAAACCACGAATCTGGTAGTTCGGTAACTGAAACCACGAATCTTGACCTTCGTAACTGAAACCACGAAGATGCGGCATGGACACTGAATTTATGAACCGCCAGGATCAACTGATCCCTGACCGTCATCCACAGCATGACCTGTTCATCTGCGACGTGTCCGATGCCGCATTGAAGGACGTGATGCAGCACATGGAGCATCCGTTCTACTCCCTGTCAAAGAAACCTGACACGAACGTCCGGCGCTATGAGCACAATGGGCACTGGCTCGAGGTGACGCCGAGCGTAAAAGGCTTGGCGACGATCTATGACAAAGACATCCTGATCTACTGCATCAGCCAGATCATGGCGAAGCTGCGACGTGGTGAACCCGTCTCCCGGCGTGTACGCATCAACAGTCGGGATCTGCTTATTTTCAGTAATCGCGGTACATCCGGTCGCGATTACATGGCACTGGTGGAGGCGTTAGACCGGTTGGAGGGAACACGCATCCGCACGAACATCGTGACTGGTGACGAAGAGCAGATAGATGGCTTCGGCCTGATCGATGCCTCCTCCATCAGGCGCAAGCATGGGCTCGACGGACGGCTTCTGTGGTGCGAGGTTAAGCTCTCGGATTGGGTGTTCAGCGCCATCCGCGCACAGGAAGTCCTGACCTTGCACCGGGACTACTTCCGGCTCCGCAAGCCGCTTGAACGCAGGGTCTACGAGATCGCTCGCAAGCATTGCGGACAGCAGGATAGCTGGAAGATTAGCCTCCCACTCCTGCTCAAGAAGTCCGGCTCGCAAAGCCCAGAAAAGCGCTTCCGGCAGATGATCCGCCACTTGGCACAGCACGATCATCTGCCCGACTACCATGTCGAGTTCGACAGCGAGCAGGATATGGTAGTCTTCACTAACCGAGGCACTATGAAGTTGGCGAGTGCCGCGCCCATTCTCGTCCCATGGTCAGGGCGGCTGGACAGCGATGTCCATGCCGAAGCGCGTGTGGTGGCACCTGGCTGGGATGTCTATGTCCTTGAGCAGGAGTGGCGCTTGTGGCTGGCGGACAATGAGATCACGCCGAACCATCCTGAGAAGCACTTCCTGAAGTTCTGTGCGAGCTGGCACGCAAAGCGCAGGCGGCCTTGAGGGAGAGTGTCCGATCTTCTTCTTTGGTTGCCGCCCGTGATGCAAGAGACCTCGGACCTTTGGCGTGTGATCGAGTGCGAACTTCTTTCAGGCCTTCATGCGCGGCATGTTCAGAAGTTCGCCTGCTCTGTTGAGATCCTCATTTCGCCCTTGGGAGCAGGACCAGGTTGTGGGTGATGACGCGCAGGGCGAGTTCTTGCTGCTGGGCATTCTCGCCCCGGGTGGTGAGGGCTGATCCGAGCCGGCGTTTATGCTGGCTGAAGGCGCTCTCGGCGTGCCAGCGCTGGTGATAGAGCGCGGCCGGGAAGTCGCCCCAGAGCGCGCGGCGGTAAGCCTCCTTGGGTGATCGGTCGCCGGTGTTGCGGGGGTTGAGCGCGATCACGGTCCGACGCAGGCCGAGTTCGTCGCGGCAGAGGCGGTGGTTGTGCTCTGCATCGTAGCCTGCGTCGGCCAAGGCCGTGTCGAACGCGATGAGCTTCGCCGCTTGGCGCATCGCCGGGATGAAGTCGGGCGAGTCCTGGCTGGGTCCGACGCCCGGCACCGCGCCGACGATCAGATGCGAGGCCACATGCACCACGGCCGTCAACTTCGGCCAAGCTCGCTGCCGGTGCCCTGAGCCAGCGCGGCGCAGGCCAAAGTAGGCGCTCATGTGCCGTGTCTCGAGCCCTGTGGCATCCACGGCGGCCACAGGGGCGGGGTCCACCAGGCCCGCCGCGCGGGCGCGCTCCATAAGCGCCGCTTGGGCGCGCCGGAACGTCCCCCTTTTTCAGCGCCGGCCATCAGCCGCGAGGCGGCGTAGGCCAGCGTGGAGTAGTGGGGCACCTTGGTTAGGCCGAGCGCCTCACGCAACTCCCGCCACTCGCCCGCAAACCAGGGAAATAGAAAAACGCGTGAAGGACGAAGCGAAGTCAGACCCCGAGACGATCCGCCTGCAGACAGCCCCGGGCGTCGGCCCCGTCAGCGCCATGGCTATCCAAGCGTTCGCTCCACCGATGGAAGGGTTCCGAAGGGGACGCGACTTTGCCGCCTGGCTGGGTCTCGTTCCCGTTCAGAAGTCGACCGGTGGCCGGCAGATTTTGGGGCGGACCTTCAAAATGGGGCAACGAGACATCCGAAGACTATTGATCATCGGTGCGATGACGCGGGTCAGGTGGGCGGTCAAGAACGGCTCTCCCAAGGGATCTTGGCTCGAGCAGATGCTGGCGCGCAAGCCCCGGATGCTTGTCGCCATCGCCCTGGCAAACAAAACTGCCCGCGCAATCTGGGCGGTTATGACGAAACAGGAGGACTATCGAGACCCTGCCCTCGGCGTGTGACACGATGAGAGCTGGCAGGTGTGAGACGGACATTGTACTGTAAGGTATTGCGCGACAATCTTGATGAGACGCGCGCGTCAATCTGGATGAGCTTCTACGTCGCGGCGTCTGGCAGGGTATCAGCGTGATTGTCGCTGGCAAGGCCCTGCGGGCCGGGTGATTGACGCTCCGCGACAGACTGGGGCGTATTGTTGATTGTCGCGAATGCGGCCGGTCGTCCCCGTGTCCGCTTTGCCTCCATGGCGCTGCGCCGGCGATAGCTTTCGACATTC
>NZ_JACJFU010000058.1:0-7961 GCF_014164635.1 Paracoccus sp. MC1854
GCCGCTCAAGGCAGCCGGTCAGGGCTGCGATGGCGGAGGTCTCCGCCCTGCCCGGCTGCCGGCATCGTGGCGCCCGGTGACATTCCTGAATTGCCAGCAAGGGTGACATTTCTGGATGGTTGCAACAGACTGTGGTGCCCGCCGGCTGGCGCGTTATAGGCTCTAGTCTCCTACGTGCATGGCGTATTGCTGGCCCTGATGCTCACGCTCCTGCGCAAGCGCGGCTATGCGCCCTGCCGCGCGCGCATCGGAAAGCGCCTTTTGGTGAGCAAAAGGAATTCCCGCGGCTGCGCCGACGCCCTTGAGGGACAAACTCCTAACTCGGATGCTTTCTCTGATAAGACCGAGCGAATTCTTGCCGGAGCCTGTGCGCATGAAGCTGAAAGCTGAGCGCTCTACCGCCCTGCAAGGACGGGCGCTGGGCTTGTCCCTGAACCGCTGCGACGGTCTGCCGATCCTCCACATTCACGCCTACGGCTGCTCGTCCTCGCCGGAGAACAGTTCGCGCAGCCCCGTTACCAAGATGTCGCGGCAGGCAGCTTCATCCTGACCTGCCAGGGCACGCGCCTCATCAACTATGGCCCGCAGTTGCTGCACTTTATCGCCTGCCTCGGCGACCGGCGCATGGCCGGGCGCCTGTGTCGGCTGGGGCTCATCAGGTGGAATGTTGGTTGCCGTCTCGTCATTCCCCGGCGCGTCAGTACCGGTCATGGCACGTGCCTCGCGTGCGCCTGCTACCGCTTGCCCGCCGGAGGATGCAGCAATGGATTCCCGTGACGCCTGGTCCAGCACCTCGTCCATGAACGCAAGATGGTCGGCGCAATCGGCTGCGGCCGAGGTGGTTAACACGGCGATGAAAGCGGCACTCAGGGCAAGACGGAAGCGGATCATGTCACTCTCCTAGCTGCTCAGCTGGTTGCCGACCGGCAGGCGGCGGATCCGCTGGCCCGTGGCGGCGAAGATGGCGTTGGTGATGGCAGGCGTCACGGGGGGCAGGCCGGGCTCGCCTACGCCGCCGAGCGGCTGACCATAATCCTCGCCGCCGACCAGATGAACGTGGATCTCACGCGGGGCGGTATCCATGCGCGGGACCAGGTAGGTGTCGAAGTTGTCCTGCTGTGCCCGTCCTTGCGCGAAGGTGATCTGCGAGGTCAGCGCCTGGCCCGAGCCCATGATCACCGCGCCTTCCATCTGGGAACGGATCCGATCGGGATTCACGTGGGGGCCGCAGTCGATGGCGAGATGGGCAGCGGGGATGCGCACGTTGCCGGCCTCGTCGACCTCGACCTCGACCACCACGGCGACGTAGCTGACGAAGCTGTAATGCGCCGCAAGCCCAAGTCCGCGCCTCGCGGGCATCTCTCGACCCCAGCCGGCGGCCTCGGTCGCGGTCTCGATCACCCGGCGCAGGCGGCCGGTATCCACCGGATAGCGTGCCGGGTCCTCTCCATAGTTCCAGACGTCGCCAAGCTCGGTCGGGTCGATCTTCCGCGCGGGGCCGATCACCTCCAGCAGATAGTCGCGGTGGTCGCGGCCCGCCTCGTGGGCCAGTTCGGCGATGAAGGACTGAATCGCGAAGGCATGCGGGATGTTCGAGACCGAGCGATACCAGCCGATCCGCGTGTGCGCCTGAGCCTTGGGATTTTCAGCGCGCACGTTGGGGATGTCGAGCGGCATGTTCGTCAGCCCCATGCCCAACTCGAACGGCAGCTTCTGCATGGGGTCGGGGGCGAAGATCGACCCGATGGTCGGCGCCGCCGTGCGGTGAAGCCAAGCGACCGGACGGCCGCTGTCGTCCAGCCCTGCCTCCAGCCGCTCGACGGATACGGTATGGTAGAAGCTGTGATGCAGGTCGTCGTCGCGCGTCCAGACCACCTTGACCGGCGCCCCGTCCATTTCACGGCTGAGGATCGCGGCCTCGATGGCGAAGTCGGGCTTGGACTTGCGGCCGAAACCGCCGCCCAGCAGGGTGACGTTCACGGTGACATTCTCGGGGGGAAGGCCCAGCTTCTCGGCAATGCGCACGCGTGTCACCTGCGGCGCCTGCACGCAGGCCCAGACCTCGCAGCGGCCGTCCCGGATCATCGCCAGCGCGGCCGGAGGCTCCATCGGCGCCTGCGCCAGATGGGGGATGTAGTATTCGGCCTCGACCTTGCGCGGCGCCTCTTGCAGCGCTGTCAGGGCGTCACCCTGGTTGCGCACGACCGCGCCGTCGCTGCTGCGCGCGGCCTGTTCCAGTTCGGCCTTGAAGACCTCGCTGTCATAGGCGCCGTGGGGGCCGTCCTCCCACCGGATATTCAGCACATCGCGCCCACGCATGGCAGCCCAGGTGTTCGTCGCGATCACCGCCACGCCACCCAGCGGCTGGAACTCGGAAGGCTGGGGCGGCGGATCGATCATCACGACGCGCTGCACGCCGGGCACCTTCAGCGCGGCCTCGGCATCATGGCTGACAGCGCGACCGCCGATGACAGGCGGGCGCGCGACCACCGCGAACAGCATGCCCTCGGCCTTTGCATCCATGCCATAGACCGCGGCGCCGGTGACGATGCCGGGATTGTCGATCAGCCCCACATCGTCGCGGCCAATGTAGCGGAACTTGTCCGGTGACTTCAGCGCCAGCGACTCGCGGACGGGGATCTCGCCCTCGGCCGCACGCGAGGCCATGTCGCCGTAACCGGCCCGCCGGCCGGAGGCAGCATGGCTGAGAGCATGGTTCTCGGCCGTGACCTCCTCCACCGGAACGCCCCATTCCGCGGCGGCGGCTTCTCGCAGCATCTGGCGCGCGGCGGCACCGGCACGCCGCATCGGCTCGAAGAAATGCCGCAGGCTGCGCGAACCGTCAGTATCCTGGTTGCCGAAGGTCGGCTCGTCTGCCGGTGCCTGGGCAACGCGCACCCGGCTCCAGTCCGCCTCCAGTTCATCCGCGACGGCCATGGCGATCGAGGTGCGGACCCCCTGTCCCATTTCCGCACGGTGGACCGTGACCGTCACCGTTCCGTCGGGATCGATGGCGACGAAGATGCGCGGATCGTCCCGCCAGCCATGCGGCATCGCGTCAGCGCCGAACTTCAGCGGCTCCTCCTGCTCCTGCGCCAGGGAAGGCAGGCCCAGCGAGATCACCAGCGCGCCTGCCCCCAGTCCCAGCAGGACTGCACGCCGGCTGACATTTTCCAGAGCGGCCATGGTCAAGCTCCCTGCTCGGCTGCGCGTTTGATCGCGGCGCGGATGCGGGGATAGGTGCCGCAGCGGCAGATGTTCTGGCTCATCGCGGAGTCGATGTCGGCATCGGTCGGCTCCGGCGTTTTGGCCAGAAGCGCCGCGGCCTGCATGATCTGCCCGGCTTGGCAGTAGCCGCATTGCGCGACGTTCAGTTCCTGCCATGCCGCCTGCACCGGATGGGTCCCGTCAGGGGACAGGCCTTCGATGGTGATCACTTGAGCCCCCTCGGCAACGTTCATCGGGGTGACGCAGGAAAAGCTGGCAACCCCGTCGATATGGACGACGCAGGCGCCGCACAGCCCGGCACCACAGCCGTATTTCGCGCCGGTGAGCCCCAGCTCGTCGCGCAGATACCACAGAAGCGGCATTTCGGGGTCGCCGTCGAAACTGCGCGCCTGCCCGTTTACAATAAAATCCATGACGTTTTCTCTTTCCGGCACGTGTGGCTGGCTGAGCCCGCCTGTCAGTCCACGCTGGGCGTCCTGCCATGGCCTTGCCTGCCAAGAGCATCGAGCAACCTAGTGAAACGCAGGAGACTACAGGATGTTCCCGGGTCGGGGTCCAGAATTGATACCTCCTGAGCAGCGTACCTCATCCGGCGAACTGCTCCGCGCCAAGGGCAAGCTCTCGGTTATTCATCGCTCTCCAAGCAGGCGAGCAACGGGATCAAAATGATCGTGTCGGAGGAAGCGTTTTCCATTTAACGCGGCCTGCACGAGGACGTGAAGCGGATTTCCTTCGCAAGTCCATGGCCACCTTCAAGTTCACCGGGGGCGTCAGCGCCTTCAAGGGCAAGCTTGTCTCCAGCATGGTCGTCCGCGGTTATGCCCCGGACTTCGCCGCGCGCACTTCCCGCCAGCTCGAAGGCTTCGGCTCCTACGGCCTTCCCGAAAGCCATGCCGCGAGCTTCGCGCTGTTCCCCTATGCCTCGCCGCCTGGCAGGAATCCCGAAGCCGTTCATCCGAACCGAGCCACTTCTGCTTGACCTGTGGACATGCGGGCGCGTTTTTCGACGCAGCACCCGTAACGGAGGATTGACCCACGATGGCCGCCAAACGCCAGTCAACGGATTTGCAGGAGTTCAGCGCAGCCGAAATCACTGCGCTGGCCCACCTCTACCGAGGCGAGGTTTACCGTTCCACCATCTGGCGCACCCGCCTCGACACCACGACCAACTGGTCGGTAGTGACCCTCGGGGTGGCGCTGTCAATCACCTTCTCCACGCCTGACGCCTCGCCGTTGCCTCTGATGCTGGTAGGCATTCTCATCATGCTGTTTCTCACGCTTGAAGCGCGGCGGTATCGCTACTTCAATGTCTGGCGGGCACGGGCGCGCTGGATCGAAAGGCACCTCTTTGTACCGATCCTGCGGGACGGCGACCTGCGCACCGAGAAAGGCTGGCATGAGATCCTGGCCACGGACTACGACAGGCCCGAATATCATGTGAGCTACCTCACGGCGGTCGCGCGACGCGTGCGCAACAACTATCTCTGGATCCTGCTCATCCAGACAATTGCCTTTGCCGGGAAGCTCATCGTTCATCCGACCCCGGTCACGTCAGTCGAAGCCTTCGTGAACCGGGCCGACGTCGGGCCAATCCCCGGCTTGGTCGTCCTGGCTCTGGGAGCGCTCTATCTGCTCTCGTGGGTGGCGCTCGCGCTCTGGATCACGCGCGCGGACCGGAAGCGGGCGAAGCGGCGAGGGGTTGCGGCAGCAATGGGATGAGTTCCCTGTGCCCTCACTCTCGCACTCAGAGCACCTGACATAACCGTCTGATCTGGTTAAGACACATGAGGGCGCAGCCGAGGATCATGAAGGCCTCGCGGATGTCGGGCCGCCGTTCGTAGCGGATTGCCGGCCCGCGAAAGCGGTTGAGCCATGCCAGCGTTCGCATCAAGGGGCGCAAGCGTCACATCATGATCGATACGTTCGGCTTGCTGCTGTTTGCCGTCATCCATCCGGTGGGCATCCAGGACCGCGATGGCGCCCCGGACGTCTTCCGCTCCATCCGGCACCGATTCCCCTGGCTGCGCCATGTGTTCGCCAATGGCGGCTATGCCGGGGATAAGCTGAAGGCAACGCCCAGAGGCCGCGGCGACTGGACGCTCGAGCTCATCAAGCGTTTCGACGCCATGAAAGGGTTCGAGGTTCCGCCGCGTCGACGGGTCCTCGAGCGAACATTCGCATGGCTCGGGCGATGCCGCAGGTTGGCAAAGGATGGGGAGCGATCAGTGGAAAGCTCAACGGCTTGGACCCTGATCGCAAGCATCAGGCTCATGACATTGCGCCTCGCAAGATACTGCGATTTCGCATGAACTTTTGAATCCGGCTTTCAGGCAGGCTGGGCGTGTCCGTCAGTTTTCGTCAGAAGTCATAGCGCATGCCGACAAGCAGATCGAAGGTCTCGAACTTGCCGTTGAAGCTCTCCCGGTCGGGGCCGTCGAACTTGTCCGACTCGGTCTGGAACCAGCGTCCCTCGGCATAGAGGTTAACATTTGGGTTCAGCTCGTAGCCGATGCCGCCGATCAACTGGTAGGCAAGCAACGTCTCGGCTTCGAAATCCTGGCCGCCGGCACTCACCTCCACGTTGGCCCCGCCGATGCCAGCGCCGAGATAAGGCCGGACCGTCCCGGTCGCGCCCATGCTGTCGAACATGTAAAGCGCGTTGAACATGAAGGCGTTGGCAGAGGTGTCGCCGTCGGCCCGGTCGCCTTCGTCACGGTCTGTGACGGTGAAGTCGGCGTTGCGGTAGGCGTATTCGACCTCCACCGAGATGTTCGGCGTGACGGCCGCGCCGACCGCGACGCCCAGGGTATACCCGGTGTCATGATCGAAGCTGGGGAGGGCGATTTGCGTCCCGTCCTCCGTAAGGGTGGTGTCGAAGTCCCGGGGCCAGGTCGCGCCTCCGAAACTCTTGACGTAGACCTCTTCCAGCGAGAACGCCTGAGCGGCCGCCGTTCCCGTGCCCCCCGCCAGCGCGGCGAATGCCACTGCTGCGGCCAAAGGTGCCTTTTTCATGGTTCGCTCCATTCTCTGTCCCGCGCCCGACACGATTTTACACCACTCGGATCGATGTGTATTCGATTCGCTGTCCTCGGCGGGTTGAAGCAAGGCGAGACTTCGGCTTGGGTGCCACTTGATCGCCGCAGCGACAGCCCGCATCCTCCACGCGGCGGCCGCTAAGCCGGGAAGAAGGACGGCTGCGGGCATGGACGAATACACGGTCGACGGCGCCGGGCCGGGTTGAAGGCGAACCATCAACGGCCTGATTGCGGCGACCATGATATCGCTTGAAAGCTCAACGCCCTGGACCCTGATCGCAAGCATCCGGCTCATGACACGGCGTATCGCTAGATACTGCGATTGGATGATTTGGGGGCCGGGATGCTCGTGCACCTTGTGCACGGCCGGGAAGTGCAGGTTCAGCCGTTCTGGCCTGCACCCTGCACCGCAAGATCGTTGATCCGAGGGGCTGGTTCTTGCTAGTCTTTCATGTAGATCCTGCCACGCTGGTGGAACTGCCATGACCGGACAGATCTTCATCGAGGCGAATGATGTCGAGCTCTTCGGCCTGCCCTCGGGCGCGACGCATCTCTACCTCGTTTTGCGCGACAGCAATGGCGAGGAGTACGTGATCCGCTCTGGGCCGGAGCGTCCGTACTTGCCGTGGTTCGGTGACATGAAGGTCGAGACCAACATCCCCATTGTCGACTCTGCCGATGACCGCGACGGCGACACGCCGGCCGAGCGCTTGAGCACACCGCTCGACTTCCCTGGGCTGACCGACGATCAGGCTTGGGCGATCATGGTCAAGTACGCGCGCATGATCGACAGGGCTGATAATGGCTACGAGGTTTTCGGTGAAAACTCCAACGCCTTCATCGGCGCGATGCTGGCTGCAGCCGGTGGCGACCCCTCGGCGATGCTGCCGACTGGCGTAAGCCGCGGGGAGGCGCTGGGGATCGCGAACTATCGCGACATCATGAACGATGTGCCGCCTCCCGCCGACGGCATCGTGCGTGGCACGTCGGGGGCCGACCGGATCAACGGCATCCAGATCGACGAGGTGATCGCCGTCGGGGCGGGGAACGACATCGTCCATGGCGGGCGCGGCGACGACCGCATCAATGGCGGCGCGGATAGCGACTGGCTTTTCGGCGAGACGGGCGACGACACGCTGAATGGCGAGGCAGGGGCCGACAGGCTTTACGGGGTGATCGGAAACGACATCCTGCGGGGCGGGGGTGGAGTCGACCTTCTCGATGGTGGGTCGGGCATAAACACGCTTCTCGGCGGGGCGGACACCGATGTGTTCCAGTTCACCCAAGGCTCCGCTGGCCGTATCGGTGACTTCGAGGATGGGGTGGACCAGCTTCGCATCCGAACCGGGGCCGCCGTCGCCTATGAGGATCTTGTCATCACCAGCTTCGGAACCTCGGACCAGCATACCCGCATCACATGCGAAAACATCGTGATTGAATTGTTGAACGTCGAGCGCGCCCTGATCGATGCGCGCGACATGGACCTGCTGTTGGTCTGAAGCTTGAGGCCCGTCAAGTTCTTGCGCGGGCGCTTTCGTTGAAAGGGAGGTCAGGCGCTGGTCCGCCCCCTGGAAAGTGGTCCTCCCTGAAGCAGGCTTTCGAGCCGGATGGAGGCCGGCGGAATGTCCCGGAAGAAGCACGAACCCGAGGAGATCGTGGCCAGGCTCCGGCAGGTCGGCGTGTTGGTGTCGCGGGGCC
>NZ_JACJFU010000059.1:0-7929 GCF_014164635.1 Paracoccus sp. MC1854
GCCGGCCTGTGCGGCCACGATCCACAAGGCGCAGGGGTCGGAATATCCGGCGGTGGTGATCCCGGTGATGACCCAGCACTACGCCATGCTGCAGCGCAACCTGCTTTATACCGGCGTCACCCGCGGCAGGAAGCTGGTCGTGCTGGTGGGCCAGAGGAAGGCCATCGCCATTGCCGTGAGAAATGTCGCGGGACGGCGGCGCTGGACGAAGTTCGCTGAATGGCTCGCCGCGGCGTAGGGTCCGGGTTCGCCTCAGACGCACAATACCATCCACGGCAACCAGGCGATGGCCGGTTGTGGTAACGCGCAAGGTGCTGTTCATATTGTCGGCAGGCTGGATTCAGCGGAGCCGGGATGAGCAGCGGGAATGCCGAAGTCGTCAGCGCCCGGGGGATCGTCAAGGCATTTCCCTCCGTGGGCGGGCCGGTGGCGGTCCTCAACGGGGTCGATCTGGCGTTGCGCCTGGGCGAAAGCCTCGCTGTGACAGGCGAGTCGGGCAGCGGCAAGAGCACGCTGCTGCACCTGATTGCCGGGCTCGACGTGGCGGATGGGGGTGCGCTGACGGTCTTGGGGACCGACCTGCGCGCGGCTGACGACCGCGCCCGCGCGGCGCTGCGTCGGGACCGGGTCGGGATGGTTTTCCAGCAGTTCAACCTGATCCCGTCCTTGACGGTCGCCGCGAACCTGGCCTTTCAGGCTCGCCTGGCAAAACGTCACGATCCGGCGCGCGTGACCGCGCTGGCCGAGGCGCTGGGGCTGTCGGGCCTGATGGGGCGCTACCCGGAACAGCTGTCGGGCGGGCAGCAGCAGCGGGTTGCGATCGGGCGGGCGCTGGCCGGGCAGCCGCCGCTGGTGCTGGCGGACGAGCCGACCGGCAATCTGGACGAGGCGACCGGCGATGCGGTGGCCGCACTGATGCTGTCGCTGGTCCGCGGGCAGGGCACGACGCTGGTGCTGGTCACCCATTCGCTGCGGCTGGCGGGATTGTGCGACCGCCGTGTCCATCTCAGCGTCGGACGCCTCGCGTGATCGGGCGGGCGCGCCTCGTGCTCTTGGCGCTGCTGTCGCACTGGCGCCGGCGGCCGTTGCAGCTTGCCATGCTGCTGGCGGGCATCATGCTGGCGACGGCGCTGTGGTCGGGCGTGCAGGCGGTGAACGCCGAGGCGCGGGCGAGCTATGCCGAGGCTGCCGACCAGTTCGGCACCGGCGCACTGGACCGGCTGGAGCCGGGACCGGGCACGGTCCTGACGACCGCCGACCATGTGGCGCTGCGGCGCGCGGGCTGGATCGTCTCGCCGCTAGTCGAGGGGAGGCTGCGTGCGGGCGAGGGCCGCGTCGCTGTGCTGGGGATCGAGCCGGCGACGCGGGTGGCGCTCGGGCCGGCCCAGGGCGCAGAGATCGGGGCGGGCGACCTGCTGGGTTTCATCACCCCGCCGGGCCTTGGCTATGCGGATGAGGCGACCATTCGGGAACTGGAGGGCGCCGACCTCGGCGGCCTGACCGTCGCGCAGCGTGAAGGCCTGCCGCCGGACACGCTGGTGGTGGATGTGGGGATCGCGCAACGGCTGCTCGGGCTTGGCGACCGGCTTTCGGCGCTGGTCGTCGCGCCGGACCAGCCCCAAGGGCTGCCGCCGCTGGAAAAGATCGCGCCGCATCTGCTGCTAAAGTCGCCGCAGGACCGCGCCGATCCGGCGGCACTGACGGCGAGCTTCCATCTCAACCTCACGGCCTTTGCGCTCTTGTCCTTCATCGTGGGCCTGTTCATCACCCAATCCGCCGTGGGCCTGGCCTTCGAGCAGCGCCGCCAGGTGGTCCGCACATTGCGCGCGCTCGGGGTGCCGCTGGCCGAGGTGCTGGGGGTGATGGCGGCGGAGTTGGCGATCCTGGCCCTGGTCGCGGGGCTTGCGGGCATCCTGTTGGGATGGGCCGTGGCGGCGGCGCTGATGCCGGGGGTGGCGGCGACGCTGTCGGGGCTCTACGGGGCCGAGGTGTCCGGTGCGCTCGCCCTGCGACCCGGATGGATGCTGTCGGGCTTGGGCATGGCGCTGGCCGGCGCCGGCTTGGCAGGCGCGCGCGGGTTGCTGCGGACTGCGCGGATGCCGCTGCTGGCGGCGGGGCAGGCCCGGCCTTGGGCCTTGGCCGCGGCGCGCGGGTTGCGGCGGCAGATGGTGGCGGTGGGAGCGCTGGTGCTGGCGCTGCCGCTCTGCCTCGCTTGGGGCGGGCTGGTCGGGGGCTTTGCCGCGCTGGCCTGCGGGCTTCTGGCGGCGGCGCTGCTGCTGCCGGTGGTGCTGGACGCGGCGCTGCGCTGGCTTTCGGGACGCACCCGCGGCGTGCTGGCGCAATGGTTCGTCGCCGACACGCGCCAGCAGCTCGGCGGGCTGTCGCTGGCCCTGATGGCGCTGATGCTGGCGCTGGCCGCGAACATCGGCGTGGGCACGATGGTCGGCAGCTTCCGCAGCACCTTCACCGGCTGGCTGGACCAGCGCCTCGTGGCCGAGCTTTACGTCAACGCCCGCAACGAGCCCGAGGCCGCCGCCATCCGCGACTGGCTGGCCCCGCAGGTGGACGCCATCCTGCCGATCTGGAGCATGGAAGTCCCACTGCGGGGCCAGCCCGGCCGCGTCTTCGGCGTCGTCGATCACGCGACCTATCGCCAGCACTGGCCGATCCTGCGCGCGCGACCGGGCGCCTGGGACGAGGTGGCCCGAGGGACGGCGGTGCTGGTGAACGAACAGCTTTACCGGCGCGCGGGCCTCGCCTTGGGCGACAGCCTCGACCTGCCCGGCGGCGCGCTGCCGGTGGCGGGAGTTTATTCCGATTACGGCAACCCCAGCCCGCAGGCGATCCTCGGGCAGGGCAGCTTCATGCGCCGCTTCCCCGATGCGCCGCGCCTCAACCAGGCGGTTCGTGTGGCCCCGGAGCGCGCGGCGGCGCTGGCCGAGGCGCTGCGGGAACGCTTCGACCTGCCCGACAGCGCCGTGACCGACCAGCGGCAGGTCAAGGCAGTGTCGCTGCGGATCTTCGAGCGGACCTTTGCCGTCACCGCCGCCCTGAACGTCCTGACTCTGGGCGTGGCGGGGATCGCGCTGCTGACAGGGCTGCTGACTCTGGCCTCGATGCGGCTGCCGCAGCTGGCCCCGGTCTGGGCCGCAGGCTTGACGCGGCGGCGGCTGGCGCGGCTGGAACTGGCGCGGACGCTGGCGCTGGCGGCGGCGACGGCGGTCTATGCGGTGCCGGTGGGCCTGGGTCTCGCCTGGATGCTTCTGGCCGTCATCAACGTCGAGGCCTTCGGCTGGCAGTTGCCGATGCGCCTGTCGCCCGAGCTGATCGCGCGCCTCGGCCTCGCGGCGCTGGCGACAGCACTTGCGGCGGGCGCGCTGCCGGCGCTGCGCCTGGCCCGCATCACGCCCGCGCAACTCTTGAGGGTCTTCGCCGATGAACGCTAGCCGATGGCTCATCCTGCTGATCCTCGGCACCCTGCCCGCCTGGGGGCAGGAGCAGGGCTTCGCCGGCCTCGGAATCAATGTCGAGGGCTTTGCCCTGCCCGATCCCACCCGCGAACTTGCCTTTCCGCAGGACCACGGCGCGCATGAGGATTTCCGCATCGAATGGTGGTACCTGACTGCCAACCTGCGCGACGCGGACGGTCGCGACTACGGGGCGCAATGGACGCTGTTCCGCTCGGCCCTGTCGCCCGACGGGACCGGCAAGGGCTGGTCGGTCCCGCAGGTCTGGATGGCCCATGCCGCCGTGACTATGCCGGACAGCCATCACCTCGCCGAGCGCTTCGGCCGCGGCGGCATCGGCCAGGCGGGCGTGACCGCCCAGCCCTTCGCGGCCTGGATCGACGACTGGTCCATGCGCGCGCCCGAGGGCGCCGGAGGCATCGACCGGCTGACGATCAAGGCGCGGGGCAGCGACTTCGCCTATGCGCTGGAAGCCGTGGCGGACGGCCCGCTCGTCCTGCACGGGCAGGGCGGCTATTCGGTCAAGGGGCCGGGCGGGCAGGCGAGCCACTATTACAGCCAGCCCTTCTATCGCGTGACGGGTAGCCTGATGCTGCCCGAGGGCAATGTGGAGGTCACCGGCCTTGCATGGCTGGACCGCGAGTGGTCCTCGCAGCCCCTCGACCGCAGTCAGAGCGGCTGGGACTGGTTCGCCTTCCATCTCGACGATGGCCGCAAGCTGATGGTGGCCCGCGTCCGGGGGGCCGAGCCATACCTCTTCGGCAGCCTGATCGAGGCGGATGGCCGCGTGCGGACATTAGGTGGCAATGACATCGCCCTGCGCCCCGGCCGGGGGACGCCGCCGGTGTCCTGGTCCGTGGACCTGCCCGGCGAGGAGCTGGCGCTGGTGGTCGAGGCGGTCAATCCGCAGAGCCGCATGACAACCTCGGTACCCTATTGGGAAGGCCCAGTCAGGGTCGGCGGCACCGTCACCGGGCGCGGCTACCTGGAAATGACAGGATATCCCCCGGAGTGACAGTCCCAAGGCAGTATGCCGGCAACTGGCGTCCTCCGGCTCGGCGCTACAGAAGCATGGCGGTGCCCAGAATGAATCTGTCCAAAATCAGGGCCGCCAGGCTGAAGTGCCTCATGATGGAACCAGCAGCGGAGACGCGCTTCTTCTGTGATTGCTGTCCCCAGTGCAAGAAGCCTTTTTCCTTCTTGAGCGTGTGATCGCGTGCGGTCTTCTGCAAGGCATTTCATGCGGCATCTTCAGAAGCCGCTGGCCGGTACGGTGATCTGCGGGTCAGGTCCAAATCCAACTTTCGAGTTGCGAACTCTTGCGCGTTCCACTGGTTGTGACCCACAATCTCGACTGCCAGGCTCCACGACAGCCAGGTCTGGGACGGACTGCTGCACGGCGAGGAGACGTCGGTCTGGGCTGACAAAGGCTATGTCAGCGCCATCCCGAGGCTGCGTTCAAGGCGCCAGGCAGGGTCTGGGGTATAATGCGCAAGGCCTTGAAAGACGGCAAGCTGCATCCCCTTGACGAACGGATCAACCGCCTCCTCGCCATGGTGCGGGCCAAGGTCGAGCGCCCGTCTCGAGTGATCAAGCGCCAGTTCGGCCACGTGAAGACCCACTACCGCAGCCTCGCCAAGAACCGCATCCAACCTTTGACGCTGTTCGCGCTCGGCAACCTGTTTCTGTTGCGAAGGAGGCTGAAGGCATAAGGACGAGGCTGTCCAAGAATCAAAAAAATTCCGCCATGGCGGCGTGAAAGCCCGGAAATCAGTCAGAACTGTGAAGTCGCGCAGGCGGTCTCACTGTCAGGGAGCCAACTCGGCGCAGCCGGTTCAGTTCATCAGACGTTCCTACAAATTTCCATCACCAACTTTCAGCGGCTCCACCGGCGTTTCCGCCTGCTCCTTATCGCCAGCTGCGCCACAGCCACGCCGCGACATCGCCAAGATCGCCGGCGCGGGCAAGGAGATGCTCCCGTTCCAACGCGGGTGGCGCATGCTTGCGGTCGAGCCGTTCCAACATGCGGCTCAGTCGCCGGCGATGGATGCCTGTCCAAAGCTGAATCGGATCGGCCAGCAAGCCCGCAAAAGTGGTCACAAGCGAGGCGGCTCCGGTCAGAAACAGACCAGCGAAGAAAAGCTCGGCCGTGGAAAGTTCGGTCGGGAACGCCCCGTACCACATCCGCCCGATCCAGCTGCCCAAGGCGAAATCCTCGATGGCCTGCGCCTGTGCCCTCAGATGCGCCACCGGTCCCGCTAGAGAGATGACCCCGGGGGTGACGCGATGGAAGATGAGCAACCCGGCAAGCACCACGATCAGCGAGGTCGTGATCTCGGCAACCGCGTTACGCGTCTCGGCATAGCTGGAGATTGCGGCATCGATTTCATCGTCCGAGGCAGCCGGCGAAATCCCTCTCTGGTCGAGTTGAGCGAAGAAGCCCCTCAGATTGGATTCCAACTGGCGCGACAGATCCGAGGTCAGGAATATCCTTCGCGTCGCCAGCCATCGCCCAAGCCATCGCAAGCGACAAAGATCCGCGAGCCGAGCGCTCAGTTTGATCAGCAGGAACATGGGCGACAGCATCACGTTGACAGGCGCCCGCACCATGTCCCAAGGCAGGGCTGCCCGGTGCAGGGTCAACGTTCCCTTCACGCCGTATGTGGCGCGTACGAACCGGCGAATCTCCGCGTCCCGCGGCTTGTCAGTCGAGTTGTGCTGCATGGACGCGTGCGACCTCATCAGGCTGGCCCGTCAATTATGTATGTCCATCCGGCAGGGGATCAAAGGCGTGCGGTTACAGGGAAGCGAGCGAGCACTTCCTCGATCCCAGACAGGTTCACGGCTGGTTCAAGCTGGTCGCTCTGCTTGCTGATCGGTTTTGATGCTGTTGCAGCCGACCACGGCGGCTGGTTGGTAAGGTCGTAGACGCTCGACATGACCTTTGCATGGTCGCGGGGACCAACAGCGGCATGGTGGTGACGGAGGTCGAACAGGACATTGCAAGACTGCAGGCCGTCAGTCAGCTGCAGGCGGCGCAGCGGCGTAGGCGCAGAAGATTTAGGCGTGAGTTGAAATAATGACGCAATGATCTGAAGAACAATAATCTAGATTTTTTACAATGAACATTTCAGGGGCAGCCACATCATCAGAGGCAAGGTACGGATAATAACTGAAAAGAAGGCATCCGCACCTTGTAGGCGATTACAAATTCATTCTGCGAACACTCCGCGAGCGTTTTAAGCATTGAATTATCTTTTATCGGATTTTGTAACCGAGCTGTCCTGTGCCATCATTCCTTTATCCGTTGATCCTCGACGGCATTCGCTTCTCAAGAGGTAAATGGGTTACCAGCATGGCCATAAATCACAAAAAAGGCTCGAACTTGGCCGACTATCTGGTGGGGTCGCCGGGCCGCGACCTCATTCTCGGTCTCGGCGGCGCCGACAGTCTGCTGGGTGACGGGGACGTCAGCAGGGACGATGGCGAGAAGGCCGATCTGCGTGGCGCCACAGATGCCCTGCACGGCGGGCAGGGCAACGACATGCTTTGGGGCGACGGCCGCGTCATGGGGGGCGGATACAGCGCCGTAGCAACGATCAACGGCGGCAATGACCTCCTGCATGGTGGTGCCGGAGAGGACACGCTCTACGGCGATGGAACCACCGGCACCCGGGAATATGCACGCAGTTCGGGTATCCGCAGCGTTCGTGACATCCTTCATGCTGGCTCTGGCAATGACGTGCTTTTTGGAGACGGCCATGCAATGGCAGGCCCTGTCAGCGAGCGCGCCTGGATGATTGGCGGTGCCGACAGCCTGTTTGCTTGGGACGGCAATGACCTCCTCTATGGAGACGGTATCGCCTCGGGGACTATTTCCACCAGCGGCTACAGGACCGGCGGCAGCGACCTCCTGGACGGCGGCAAGGGCCAGGACACTCTCTATGGGGACGGCATCATCTCTGCGGGCAGTTTCGGCGACGGAGAGATGACGGGAGGCAGGGACAGCCTGCATGGCGGCGCAGGCGACGATGTCCTTTATGGCGATGGCGGGATCGGGACCTTCAGATCCTTCGCGAAGCTCATTGGCGGAGATGACAGGATCCGGGGCGGCAGCGGCAACGACCTCATGGTGGGTGACGGCTGGGCCAATGGCGGAGGGGTCGTGATCGAAGGAGGCAACGACCTTCTCGATGCCGGATCGGGCAATGACACGATCCGTGGAGACGGAGAGTTGAGCGCGGCACCGGGCCACAACCTCGGCACCGGCAATCTGGCGGGAGGCAATGACACGATCATCGCAGGATCGGGCGCGGATTCCGTGCTCGGTGACGGGGTAATCCTCCCATTTCTAACGGGGTCCATTCGTAGAACTCATGCGGCCATTTTCAGTTTCTGGGCGGGTGTGATGCCGCCGATGCCCATGTTCGGGCGGTCGTTGTTGTAAGTCCAGAGCCATTGC
>NZ_JACJFU010000060.1:0-7879 GCF_014164635.1 Paracoccus sp. MC1854
CGTCGAGGCCCGCCTTGAGGTTGGCCACCGCCTCTTGCCCGAGCCGGCCGGGATGGCGAAGCACGCCCGAGACCCGGGCGCCATTGCGGAAGGTCGAGGCGCCGTGCTCTTCCATAGCCAACGACAGACCGATCGTCTCGCGGGCATGGGTGATGACCGAGACGCCGGTGATGCCGTCGAGCGTCATGCCGACAAGGTGGAACATCTCGGACTGACCGAGCCGCACGCGCACCCCGTCGCGGCGGGTGTAGACGTACTCGAGCGCCAGATCGTCCCGCTGCCGACAGGCCACCCGGTCCGGCTGCAGCGGGATCAGCTCCCGGACCTGCCCCCGCGAGCGCACGATCATGGCATAGGCATTTCCCCGCAACAGCAGATGCGTCTGCATCATGCGGCGGAACTGCGAGGGCGTCTGCCAGCGGTTCGGCCGTCGCCGCAGCAGGTGCCAGAGCGGATCGTCGGACGCGTCCTCTCGTGTGCGGTCGTCGATGCGGCGCCTCAGCTGCAGGGGCAGCGTCGCGACCGCCCCGGCGATGATGCGCACGCAGGCATGCACCGCCGCGACCGTGAGCGCGGTCTCGGCCGAGACGCTCACCCCGGCCGCCGTGGCGGATCCGCCGCGGAGGACCTGCTCCAGCTCGGCCGAGGTATGGACCACGGTGCCGCCCATCGGTCCGAGCGCCGCCTGCGGCTGCAAGTCCGGCCGGGATTGTGGTTGCGCGGCAGCAGCAGGCGTCGCGCTTGCGCGCGCGCCCAGGAGGCGGGACCAGAGGGGCATGGGCAAAAAACCTGTCAGAGCAGCATCGGCCCACGGGCCTGATAGACCGAGCGTCCGGCGGACTCGTCGCGCAGCATGGCGCGGCCAAGCGCATTGCAGAGCGCCACGATGCCGTCGATGCGCTCGCTTGAGCGTTCCTTGTCCGGCTTGATGTTGCCAGCCGGGTCGTGCCGGACGGCCACGTTCGAGGCATTCCAGCGCAGCACCGGATGGCCGCCGTGCCAGAGCAGCCGCGAGACCGCGAGCCGCTCGAGCTCCGCTGTGGGCGCAGCCATGCTCAGGAACCCCTGGCCGAACTGGACGAGGTTGATGCCCTCGTCCTGCAGATGCTGGACGATCTCGCCGGCGAAGGTGCGGTCATAGCTGAGCTCGCGCAGATCGAAGCGGCCTGCAAGATTGACAATCTCCGCCTCGATGAAGGCGAAGTCGGTGGCATTGCCCGGGGTCGCTGTCAGGAACCCCTGGTCGCGCCAGACATCGTAGGGCACCCGGTCGCGCCGGGCGCGGCGCAGGATGTCCTCCTCCGGTACCCAGAAGCGGCTGAGGGCAATCCACTTGTCGGCCAGATCGCCGAGCGACCCCTCCCGCGTCGGCGGAAACAGCAGCAGGAAGGCCGAGAGGTCGTTGACCCGGGCAAGGTCCAGTCCGCCATAGCACTCGCGGCCAGCCAGCAGGCGCTCGAGCCGTTCCAGTTCCATCTTGATCGTGGCGCCGCTGGTCTCCGGCGCAAGCCCACCTTCGGCCCAGACGTCCATGTCGAGCCAGCGGGTGACCTGTTCGGTCCACTCGTTGAGCCGCAGCCGGCGGATAGCGTTCTGCTGCGCTGGCATCTCCCGCGCCTCGTCGATCTGGCGCTTCAGATCATCCGGCTTCACCGTCACCGCGAGGCTCGGGTTGGCCTTCACCCAGACCCTCGGGTCGGTCCAGTCGTCGCCGGTGTCGATGGTGGCGATGAAGGCGAACCAGGGATCGGCCGTCTCGGACGGCAGCGTCCCCTCGAGCACCTTGACCGAGAACTCGTGATGCTGGCGGCAGACCGAGTGGCGATCATGCCCGGCGGTGGTGATCTCGACGATCAGCGGCTGCCGCCGGGCACCGGTTGCCGTGTTGAGCTTCTGGATGATTTCCGGACCCGGATGCTCATGCACCTCGTCCACCGCGGCGAAGTGCACGTTCAAGCCGTCCATCTTGCTGGCGTCGGCCGAGAGGGGCCGGAACCACGACGCGGTCGGCAGCACCGCGAGATTGTTGACCGTGCGGGTCACACGGGCCGAGAGCGCGGGGCTCGCCGCCACCATGCGCTCGGCCTCGCCGAAGACGATCCGGGCCTGATCGCGGGTGGTCGCGGCCGCATAGACATGCGCGCCGGCCTCGCCATCTGCGACCAGTGCATAGAGGGCGATGCCCGCCAGCAGTGCCGACTTGCCGTTCTTGCGGGCGACCTCGACGTAAGCCGTGCGGAAACGGCGCAGCCCGTCCGCCCGCTTCCAGCCGAAGACCGCGCCCACCACGAACTGCTGCCACGGCTGCAGTTCGAACGGCTGGCCCGCCCATTCGCCCGTCGAGTGCCGCAGATGGCTGAAGAACTCGGTCGCGTGCAGCGCCGCGTCACGGTTCCAGACGAGCCCCCGCTCCTTGCCGCTCGCGAGATCGTCCAGATGGCGCTGGCAGGCCAGCCGGGTGAGATGTCCGGCCACGACCTTGCCGGCGACCACCTTGCGGGCCCAGGCCGTTACCGGGCAGGCCAGTGCCTTGCGGCCCGAGGCGGATTTACGCGCTGTTGCCACGGTTCAGATAATCCTCGAACGGATCGCGGGTCTCGGCCGGCACCGCTGTGCGGATGCGGGAGCGGCTCGAGGGCGTGAGCCCGAAGTCGCTCTCGATCTGGCCCATCTGCGCCAGGCACTTGTTGGCCACCGCCAGGAAGGGGTTCTGGATGATGTTGCCGCCGGCGGTTTTTACCACCGGGCCACGGCGCTTGACCTCGACCTCCGCCTCAAGCCAGCGGTGCCAGACCACGACGTAGCGGGCGAGCGCCCCGGCATCGAGTTCGGTCATCACCCCGTGCCGGGCCAGCAGCTCGGCCATCTGGGTGAACTTCGCGGCCGCCGCGTCGTCCAGATGCTCGGGCGGCGGCGGGACCGCCACCATGGGCTGCGGCTCGGCGGGGTTCATCCGGTGCGGGCGGGCCGTGCCTTTCACCAGCTTCAGCTGGGTGGGAAGGGGCTTGCGGCCGGCCATCGTCTTGTCCTCGTTCTTCCCGCGCACAAAGCAATCATCTTGCTCGGGTTTGCCTACACTCCGGGGCGCCGCGGAGCGATGGTGCTGCGACGCCGATGCACTCTAGGGAGCCACCCGATGACCCGCCCGGACCCGATCACCAAGCCCCACCAGCAGCTGCACGCCGATCGCGGCGAGCCGACCCGGCAGGCTGCCCTTGCGGCCTTCGTCGCGCAGAAGGCTGAGATCGACTCCATGCTCGCCCGGCTGCAGGCGCTGAGCGACGACCACTTCGGCGCCCACCCCGACGACATCAACTGGGCTCACGTCGGCACCCTCGAACACTACGCCAGCCTGCTGAAGCGGATTACCGACAGCGCTTTCGGCGAGGGCGAGCACGCCCGCTGATCATCGGCATCGCAGGAACTTCTGCCGCGCGGAGGCGCGGCTCGGGGTCGTAGGAGGGCTGCGACGGTCGCGGCCCCGAACACGGAGACGGCCCCATGACGAAGCTTTCCGACACGCAGCTCGTGATCCTCAGCACCGCCGCCCAGCGCGCGGACCGCAACGTCCTGCCGCTCCCCGGCTCGCTCCGCGGTGGCGCCGCGGCCAAGGTCCTAGGCGCGCTGCTCTCCCGCGGGCTGATCGCGGAGACCACGACCGACAGCCAGATCAAGGCCGACGCCGCGCTGAACCGTATCTGGCGCAACGACGCGGATGGCTGCGCCATCCTGCTGCGCATTACCGACGCGGGCCTCGCCGCCATCGGCATCGGGCCCGACGTCGACGACAGCGCGCCCACGAGCGCCGACGAGGCGCCGAGCGCGGAGGCCCCGCAGGACGCTCCGGCCGGGACCGAGCCCGGGCCCAAGGCGCGGACACCGCGCACCGGCACGAAACAGGCCACGCTGATCGCCATGCTACGCGCACCGGACGGCGCGACCATCGAGGAGATCATGGCCGAAACCGGCTGGCAGTCGCATACGGTCCGCGGCGCCTTCGCCGGTGCACTCAAGAAAAAGCTCGGGTTCGAGGTGACCTCGGAGAAGATCCCGGTCCGTGGGCGGGTCTATTGGCTCTCCCGCGCCTGATAGCACCGGAACAGCAGCAATCCCGTTGCCGTCACGATCTAGGGTTCAGCAGGCGGCGGTCTGCTGAATCCGCGTTGCTCATGCCTTGGCGAGGGGGCATTTGGAAAACATGTGCAACCTTTATAGCCAGACCCGCGCCCAGGAGGCGATGCGCCAGCTTTTTGCTGCCGTCGACAAGCTCGGCAACCTGCCTGTGCAGCCGGAGATCTATCCGGACCAGATGGCCCCGATCGTCCGGACGGGAGCGGATGGCGAACGCGAACTGGTCAAGGCCCGGTGGGGATTGCCGTCCCCGCCATCGGTCCTGAAGACGGCCCGCGATCCTGGTATCACCAACGTGCGCAACACGGGGTCGCCTCACTGGCGGCGCTGGCTCGGTCCGGCGAACCGCTGCCTTGTGCCACTGACCGCCTTCGCCGAGCGGCGGGGCAAGGGACAGGGCAACCAGTGGTTTGCGCCGGCGGACGGACGGCCGGCCGCATTCGCCGGCATCCATGTCCCGGGCTGGACCTCGGTTCGCAAGGTCAAGGACGGCGCGACCACGGACGACCTGTTCGCATTCCTCACGACAACCCCGAATGCCGAGGTGGCTTCGGTCCACCCCAAGGCAATGCCGGTGATCCTGACCGAGCCCGCGGAGTGGCTGACCTGGATGTCCGCGCCTTGGAGCGAGGCACGATTGCTGCAGAGGCCGCTGGTGGATGGCACGCTCGAGCTTCTGGAGGGGCCGGTCTGAGCGACAATGGTCGCGAACCGCCCCGCGTTCCCGAGTGGCCAGCGGAACGGTCACCAGCCCCACAGGGGCTCGAACAGCCGCCGCAGCAGGTAGCCGCGCACCAGCGAGACCCCGACGAAGGCAAGGCGATGGTCAGATCCTCCCCGAGCCCGGTCTCGATCCCGAACCACGGGATGTGCGGCCCGAGTTCCCGCCTTAGGGCGCCGTTGCGGTGAACAAGTTGACGCGCGCGGGTATTCGGATCCCGTCGCTCGAGCGAAACTGCTCAAAGCGCGCAGCAACCTCCTCGGCGATTGCCGTCCTGTCCTCGTCCGTACCGCCTTTCTCCCTGACGACGCGAGCCGCCGGTCCAACGACCGTGACCAGCTTGAGGACTGCCTCGAGACCGCCAGGATGATGCAGGTCAACCGCGACGCCACGCCCCTCGCACCCGGAGAACCCGGCATCCGAGAGGATCGCTTTGACACGCTCGAGGTCTTGGAACGCCATGGGACCTGGCGCGTCTGGAGGTGTCGGAGGAACCGTCCCCAGCCGCGCCGTCGCGATCCGGTGCGGCCAGGCAAACCAGGGGTTCTCCTCCGGCCCCGCCCAGGCGACGAATGCGATCCGTCCTCCTGAGCGCAGCGACGACCGAATATTTCGGAACGCCGTGACGGGGTCGGCGAAGAACATGAGCCCGAAACGGGACGCGACAAGATCAAAGGCTGACTCTGCGAACGCGTGGTCCTGTGCGTCCGCGAGCTCGAAGGTCACGTTCTCAATCCCAAGCTCGTCGCGACGAACAGAAGCGCGCTCGAGGAGCGGCGAAGAGATGTCGACCCCGTGGACCCGCCCCGTAGGCGCGACGGCGCGAGCCAGCGCCAGCGTGGACGCTCCGGCGCCGCACCCGACGTCCAGCACTGCTTCGCCCTCCCGAGGCTGGCAGGCTTCAAGCAGCAGGTCCCCGGCCGCCTGCGATATCGCGTCGAGGTCCGCTTGATATCGGACCCAGTTCTGGCCGGGTGCCGAGTTCCAGAACTCGGTCTGGTCCGCATTGGTCTGTGCCATCGCGAAGCGCCTCCGCGTCATGCGCCGGCAGTATGCAGTATAACGTTTGCGGCAGGAACTGTGGGAATAATTGGAGGAACGGCAGGAATTGGCGCGGCCGTTATGGGAGTGATGCTTAACCCGCTGGTCTGGATCCCCGCGGCCGTTACCGTGGTTAGTGTTGGAGCGCTGGAAGGTGGCTGTTATCTCGCGGGAGATTAAGGCAGCACTACCTCGCTTCCTGGATACTGATCCCGATCTGCGTGGCCAACCATCGGCCTGACGCCATCCGGTGCCGCACATGCGCACGATGCGCTGCCGGCGACAAAGGGTGTTTCTTCCGATGCCTCGAGTTGTTGCAGTACAAACAGGCGGCAACGATGTTCTCGGCAGTATTCGCGCCACCTTCTGAGCGAGGCTGGAGATGCTCTGCCGTGCATCGCAGCATCCTCGGCAACAGTCCCGATCTGCTGTGCGCCTGCGCGACCGGAGCAATGCCATCATCCCACATTGGCAAGCCGCAGTAATAGCAGCGCCCCCCCTGTGCCATCATTTTCATTCTGCGGATCTTCTTCAGTGCTTTCATGGCACGGGTACTCCATTCGACTTCGTGAGAAGCGAATGCGCGGCGTCCCGAAAGACGCTCCCCGGCGGGAAGCTTATGCTCGCGCGAGACCCGATTATTCGTGGCTTCGCAGTCCGGACCACGAAACCTGCAGGATTCACCTCCAGATCAGAGTGACCTCTGGCCCACTCAAGACGCCCAAAGCCGTCTTCGCAGCCTTTTGCATATGAGACGGGACGATTTGCGTCAACGGAGCCGTTCGAAGGCCCGCCGCAGGGCGAAGGATCGCGCGATGCTCGCCATCGTGAACACGGCTCCGATCTTCAGGTTCTGCGCCAGCGTCGTGTGCAGTCCAAAAATTGGAAAGATCAATATCTGCGTGACGACGGCAACGCCGTAGCCGACCGCGATGTTGGCGACAGCCTCGACCAGCGACATGGTACGCGTCTGTTTCATGCCGCGTTCTCCTGGCTCTCTGCCGCGCCGCTCAGCCGTTCGGCCTTCACCTCGTCGAAAGTCCGGCCGTCGCTGTCGAGAACTGCCTCACGCCCCGTCTCTGCCTGCCAGCGTTCCACGGCCACATCGACATAGGCCAGGCTGATCTCCATGGCGAAGACCCGCCGGCCGTTGGCCTCGCCCGCCATGATCTGCGAGCCCGAGCCCGAGAACGGCTCGTAGCAGAGCCCGCCACGAACGACGTGCTGGCGCATCGGGATGCCGAAGGCATCAAGCGGCTTCGGCGTCGGGTGGTCGGGCCGCTCGTCCCTGGCGAAGCTCGGCATCTCCCAGGTCGAGGGCAGCGTCTGCTCGGCCACCTTCGGCGGGCGCTTGCCCCGGATCCAGCCCATGAAGCAGGGCTCGTGCTTCCAGAGGTAATGCGACCGGGTCAGCACACCGCGGTCCTTCACCCAGATGATCTGCTGATGGACGAAGGCCCCGGCCTTTTCCCAGCAGGCTTCCAGCATCGCCTGGCGGCGGGAGGCGTGCCAGCAGTACCAGGCGGCATCCTCGGTGATCGCCTCGGCCACCGCTGCGCCGATGAACCCGTCGTAGAGTTCTGTGCCCTGCGAACTGTCGTCCCAGGTCGTGCCGTAGGACTGGCTCCACTCCTTGTTGCGGGTCGGATGGTTCGCGCCGTCGTAGTCGACGAGATACGGCGGGTCGGTCGCGAACAGCACGGCGCGCTCGCCGTTCATCAGCCGGCGGACGTCCCCATGGTTGGTGCTGTCGCCACAGAGCAGCCGATGGTCGCCGAGGATCCAGAGATCACCGGTCCGGGTGACCGGGTTGCGCGGCGGCTCCGGGATGACCACGGGCGGGGTCGAGCCAGCGTCGTGGCGTTGTTGCAGAACTCGGCCGCTAGTGGCGACTTCCCCTTTCCCTTTTGACGTCAGGCCACGCGTTCGATTTCGGCCGTGCCGAGTGCATTGAAGCGGTTCATCAGTGCAATGCGGACGTGGATT
>NZ_JACJFU010000061.1:0-7337 GCF_014164635.1 Paracoccus sp. MC1854
GCAGATCCTCGGGCCGCTTGCAGCCCTTCAGCAACTCGTCCAGCAGCTCGTTGGAAATCGTCATCGTCCTTGCTCCTCTCAGGAAGCATGGACCGGGTCAGTCATACACAGAAGATCAGACACTCTCTTTCCGCCGCTCACAAGGTCCTCCCACCGGGGCACGGCGCAGACTCAATCGGCCGGCGCACCCGCGACGGCATCCACGATCTTGCCAGCGAGCCTGTACGCGCGCTCGACCACGTCTTGGGGAAGCTTCTCCATGTCTGACGAGACCACATCGCCAATCTGCACGTTGAGTGCGCGTCCGTGGATCTCAACCACACAGAAGTTGTAGCCGAGTTCGTCCACCCGCGGGGTCATGTAGTCCATCGCATTGCCGGCTTGGCTGTCCACGCTCTCGCGGGTCACAGGGATCTCGCCTCCAGCCAGGTGGGCTTGGGCGCGATCAACATTGCCCTCGATCCCGCGTTCGTTGAGCGGATAGAGCAGCACCTGCATGTTCCGGTCGTCCTCCGGGGTGCGGTAGGTTGCCATGTTCCGGCCCTCCTGCGGGCGACTCTGAATGGAGGAACGAGCCATGCCGTCAAGCTCCTCGGGAAAGCCCGGCAGGAACGCGTTCGTGGGATGACGGGGCGACCTCATTGGGTGACCCGGTCTGGGTCGGTGCCTCCGCTGCGGCGGGCAGGACGAGAGCGGCAGTCAGCACTTCGGCAAGTAGAGATGCATTGGGTGGCTTGATCGTCTTCTTGTTGTCCTGCTGCGGTCGGCGGGTGAACCGACCTGGCGACCGCAAGGTTCCTTTGCGGGACCGGTGCTCCACAACTCGCATCAGGACATATTGGATGACCTGCCTCAGCTCTTCGAGAGCAACGGGGACGACGCCTTCATTGTCCGGTCGGTGATCATTGCCAGCACATCTTCACGATCACCAGCACCTTCCATGTAGCAGGGCGCGGGTTGCCTGCGCTACGCTACGGTCAGAGAAGGGGGACTTGGCCGTAACCGAGGACGTCACTTGTAACGTCCCACTGGAGGGCATGATGACCGTGACCAGTCTCCGCGTGACCGTGCACGCGCTGGTGCTGCGCATGATTAACCTTATCCAGATGAGTAGGTTCGATGACTGAGCCGGGCGAGAGCCAGAACCAGCGGCGCCGGATCACGGATACCTTTGCCAGGATGGAGAAAACCTTGACGAACATGGAGCTGCACCTGCAGGCGATGCAAAAGCACGCGGCTTTCATCGAGAAGGTTCTGCTCGACCGTATTGCTGCGGAGCGCAAGGGCGAGGATGGAGAGGTCTGATTCCGCGGCCTGGTAGCCGGTGGGCGCCACGTCGGTCAGCAGCACGGCATCGTCCGGGTCCATCCAGTCGGGGATCAGCGTCGGCCCCACGTCGGCATAGGGCACCCGCCCATATTCCGCCTGTCCCCCGTCATAGCCGCCCGCCGTATGCGAATAGCCGAAGATGCCGCCGACAGTCGTGGCCTGAGGGTTCGCCTCGCCATATGCCGGGCTGTGGCGCTCAGCTTGGATGACGTTTGACTGGCGGGCGTTGGAAAATACTCGGCGAACCAAGTATTGCGTCCATTCAGAGCGTTCCGCAGCCACACGCCGGTGATGACCTTCAGCAATAACGCTCCACGAAGGCCATCTGGTGATCGCCATAGCGGTCGCCATGGGCAAACCCCGCGGGAAGGATGCGCTCGATCTCTGCAATGTCGTCGGAGCCGAGATCCGGAACCTGCCAGTCGCGCAGATGCTCTGCCCTGCGCGTGCCCGGGATCGGGATGATGTGATCCCCCTGCGCCAAGACCCAGGCAAGTGCCGCGCCCGGAACCGTCCAGCCCCGCCCGGCGCAGAGGGCGCGGAAGGGCGCGATGGCCGTAAGGTTGGCCGAGAAGTTCGGCTGGGTGAAACGCGGGTTGGTGTCGCGGAAGTCGATGACGGCGCGGAAATCCCCCCTCAGGGGCTCGCTCCCGAACATGCCACGTCCGAGCGGGGAAAAAGCGACGAAGGCCACGCCCAGTTCCCTGCAGGCCTGGATCAGGCCAAGCTGCGGCAGGCGCGTCCAGAGCGAGAATTCGTTCTGCACCGCGGTCACCGGATGCTCGGCATGGGCGCGGCGCAGGGTCGATGGCGCGACCTCGGAAAGACCATAGCCGCCGATCTTTCCCTCCTCGACCAGCCTGCCCATCGTTCCGGCCAGATCCTCGATCGGGATCTCGGGCTGGCGGCGGTGGATGTAGTAGAGATCCACATGCTCGCGCCCGAGCCGCCGCAGCGAGGCTTCGAGACACTGGCGGATATAGGCCTCGTCGTTGCGCACCGTCCGCGGCGGCCCGGTGACGATGCCGCATTTGGTGGCCAGGTGGGTGTCCCGGCGCCCCCACTTGCCCATGATCCGTTCCGACAGGCCCATGCCGTAGATATCGGCCGTGTCGAAATGGGTGATGCCGGCCTCCATCGCCGCGTCGAGGCAGGCCAGCGAGGTCGCCTCGTCCGTGGGACCGAAGATCCCGCCAAAGCTCATGGTGCCGAAGCCGATGGCCCCGACATCACGGTTGCCGAGCCGTTTCTGTTCCATCTGCCCCCTCCTGTGCCGCGGTGCGGCAGAGAAGCGCGCCCGGTCGTGGGGGTCAAGGACGGCAGGACCGAAACCACCGACAGGGCCTTTGCTTCAGAAGGATGTCGCCATCATTCCGCAGCGCCGGGCATCGTGAAAAGGGGGCAGCCAGCACGCCCTCAAATGGCTTCTCATCCGGAAGGCGCCAATGCGGAGAGCCGGGGCGGCTCAGCAGATCGCCAGCCCTGCCTGCCTGCCGGGACAGGGCTATGCCGCGCCCTCCACCTCGGCCTCGGCCGGGGCAGGGGGCAGGCTTTGCAGGATCATGGGGTCGGGCGACAGCCGGATGCCCTTTCCGCGCAGTGCGGCGTCGATACGGGCGAAGATCTCGGCCCGGCATGCGAGTTCGCGGTCGTGGCGCGGCACCCAGTATTTTACCCGGTAGGTGATCCCCGCCGGGCCATAGCTGAAAACCTGCACCTCGGGCGGCGAGCCGGTCGTCATGGGGCGCATCGCAACCAGCGCCTCGTCGATCATCGCCCGCGCCTCGGCGACCGGCAGGTCTCCGGGCAGGGTCAGTTCGACATGGTCGCGGTATTCCTGGCGGGGGGCACTGAAGTTGGTGATCCGCTGGCGCGAGATCTGGCTGTTGGGCAGGATCACATAGGTGCTGTCACGGGTCACCAGCCGCGTCGTGCGCCAGCCGATCTCCTGCACTCGGCCTTGGGCAAGCGTTTCGATCCGGACCCAGTCGCCGATGCGGAAGGGCGCCTCGAACCCCAGCGCCAGCCCCGAGAAGACGTCGGCCACGACGTTGCGGACGGCAAAGCCCAGCACCGCCAGCACCAGCCCCGAGCCGGTCAGGATGCCGGACAGATTCTGCCGGAAGATCAGCGACAGGCTGGCCAGCGTCGCCAGGGCGAACAGCACCGCCCGCAGCAAGTCCAGCGCCACCTTGGGCACCGGGCGCTTGCCCCTGGGCCGCTCGACCAGCCGATTGAGCGCCAGCAGGTAGAACAGGTGCACCCCCGCAAAGAGCGCAAGCGAGATGAGCCCCCTTTGCAGGGGGCTGCTCAGCCAGGCGAGACCCAGTTCCGCCGGCAGCAGGGCGACCAGCGGCTTGGCAAGGACGGCCAGCAGGGTCAGGGCGATGAAGGTGACGAGGGCAGAGCGGCGCTGCGTGCGTGAAGGGATCAGGTCAGCCCTGGTCAAGGCAGTCCTCGATCGTGGCACGAACGGGCAGTTGGCCGAAGGGCGTGCGGCAGAGGGGGCAGCGGTGCGCGGCGGCGCGGGGCACGCGGTTGCCGCAACGGGAACATTTCGCAGGAGGATAAGGCAGTTTCACGGGGTCACCTGTGGTTGCAGAAGGACGGATACGAGCAATCACCCCGACCGCGTCCGCTGCAGGCCGCAGCTATCGCGATCGGGGTGGAACATGCGCCTTATCACCGCGCAACGATCCCGCAGGTCTGCCCATGCGCCTCACCCTTGTTACAGTTCGTGAAAGATTCAGGCCCTGTGGCCCGTTATAATTGATATAGTTATAAAATATTTAATTTCAACAGGTTGCTTTGAAGCGTGGAACGAGTGTCCGGCCGCTACCCCCCGTCTTGCCGGAAGGGCAGGTCGCCCGCAGGACGGTAGGGGCAGCCTGCGTGGCAACAGTGGAAAGCATGGCCCGGAACATCCGGCTGCGCCTGGTCGGATGCTGTCCGATGACGTGTTGTAGCTGGTCGTCACCGTGATGTCTGGCGCGCGCCTGCTTGATCAGGATGTTGCAGCGGGCAGACTGATGACAGGATCAGCCCGCATTGCCCTGATCGTTTCCAGCGCCATGCAGCGGGCGCGCTGGACGGCCCATTCATCGTTCCGTTCGCGCAACAGTGCGCCGACGGAACGGATGATGGCACCATCGTTCGCGGGTGAGGTCACCCGCATCCGCAGCCTGATGGACAGCTCGACGACCACGGTGATCCTGCAATAGGTCCAATTGCCGGTGGTGCTGGTGCGATGATGGAACTCCGCTCACGGGCGCACCGTGCGAGGCTGGCCGGTGAGCATCCAGGCGCGGCGCGAGAACTCCACCCGAACGCATACAAGGCATTCAACAGCAGAGCCGCGTCCACCGGGCCGGGGGCCGGGCTGCTTCAGAAGGGCAGGACGGAACTGGCAGGCCCGGCCAAAAGCGGCCCCGGTGTCCTTTGCAGCACTTGAAGGCGGCGACCTGAGCAGCGTGGGACACCCTGCAGATGGACAACCCATCGGTGGAAGAACACCTTACCGCGGTGACATGGAGGCGACGCGCGCCTTCCAGCCCGTCCGACTGGCCCCGCGGGGGAAGAACCCTCTGGACCTGTGCCACATGACGGCAGGTGAATTTTCTTGCCGCCATGCAACTTGGCGCACATTCTGAGATGGAAGCCAGTTGAGAGGGCGATATGTCTGACTCGTATCCGACCGAGGCCGCTCCGCCACATCAGCCTGAACTGCATCGCGTCATGGGACCGAAGCTGTTGTTGCTGTTCATCGTCGGCGACATCTTGGGAACGGGCGTCTATGCCCTGACCGGCACTGTCGCGGCCGAGGTCGGAGGTGCCGCCTGGGCCCCGTTCCTTCTGGCCTTCCTGGTCGCGACCATCACGGCTCTCTCGTATCTGGAACTGGTCACGCGCTATCCGCAGGCGGCCGGAGCCGCGCTTTACGCACATCGCGCCTTCGGCATTCATTTCCTGACATTCCTCGTGGCCTTTACTGTGATGTGTTCCGGCATCACCTCGGCCTCGACCGCGTCGAATGCCTTTGCAGGCTTCCTGAATGACGGCTTCGGGCTGGGTTTCCAGAAGGGCAGCACCGGTATCCTGCTGGTCGCCTTGGGCTTCATGGCGCTTGTGGCGGTGATCAACCTGCGCGGCGTGGGCGAAAGCGTGAAGGCGAACGTCGTCCTGACCTGCGTGGAACTGACCGGCCTGCTGATGATCATCTTTGTCGGCTTCTATGCCATGGCGCAGGGACGGGCGGATTTTTCCGAAGTGATGGTCTTCCAGTCCTCCGAGGAAAAGGGCGCCTTCCTGTCCCTGACCGCCGCCACCGCTCTGGCCTTCTTCGCGATGGTCGGCTTCGAGGATTCGGTCAACATGGCCGAGGAGGTCAAGGACCCCGTCCGCATCTTCCCGCGCATCATGCTGACGGGGCTGGCTATCACGGGCGTCATCTACATCCTTGTTTCGATCTGCGCCGTGGCTCTGGTGCCCGTGGGTGATCTGTCGGATCCGAACAAGGGCTCTGCCCTGACGCAGGTGGTGCGTGCGGGCGCGCCGAACCTGCCCTTCGACACGATCTTTCCCTTCATCGGCATGTTTGCGGTGGCGAACTCGGCGCTCATCAACATGCTGATGGCCAGCAGGCTCATCTATGGCCTGGCGCGCCAGGGGGTTCTGCCGCACGGCCTCGGGCTGGTCCATCACCGCCGGCGCACGCCCTGGGTTGCGATCCTGTTCACGACGGCGCTGGCCTTCGGGCTGATCTATTTCGTCGTCACCCGATCCGACCTGCCCGCCGTCAGCCTGCTGGGGGGAACCACGTCGCTGCTGCTGCTTTGCGTGTTCACGGTCGTCAACATCTCGCTGATCGTGCTGCGCAAGCACCCGGCCGGCCATGCCCATTTCCGCGCGCCCATGATCACGCCCTGGATCGGCGCGGCGACCTGCGCCTTCCTGGTCGGTCCTTGGGCAAGAAGCGCGGCGCAGATGGACCAGTATCGCATCGCCGGGTGGCTGCTTGCCATGGGCCTGCTCCTCTGGGCGGCAACCTGGCTGTGGAACCGGGTGCTGCGCAAGAAGCCTTCTCCGGGCAGCATGGGCGATGTGGAGCAGATGCGAGAGCATCACGGCGACGCCCCGAGAAACTGATTGTAAGCAGCTGAACGCTACTCCGCTGCGTGGACGCTGATCATCGACGATAGTTCGCCAGATCTGTTTTGCTTCGTCTGACCAGTGTCGGGTGTCCTGCCAAATGGATTTCCGTCCTGGTTGCGCCGCCGCCGGGATTGGCATCGGCTGGCTGAGACAGGCCTGATCAGGCGTCTGCCCGCCGGGCGACGAATGCGGCCTGGTGCTGTTGGAGAAGCCCACATAGCGGCCAATCGAGGCCCCGGTCCCGAGACGCTGCCCCAGGGGCGCAGGGACACCTTCTCGTATTTCGCTGCGGGGTCCTTCGGTTCACCGTCCGCCAGCGCCGCTCGACGAAGGCGTTGCCGCGCCCTCGGCGTATGGGCCGACCCCCTGCCGTCCATGCTGATGGCGATCTCGGCGTTCTTCAGCGCCGTGATGAACGCCACACCGGTGAACTGCGAGCCCTGGTCGCTGTTGAAGATCTCCGGTCGGCCGGAGCGGCCGAGCGCGTCCTTCAGGGTCTCGATGCAGAAGTCCGGTGACCGCGTGATCGCCAGCCGCCGGGCGAGGACCTTGCGGCTGAACCAGCCGAGGACGGTGGTCAGGTGGACAAAGCCCCTCGCCATCGGAATGGAGGTGATGTCCATCGTCCAGACCTGGTCTGGCCCCGTCACCGCCGGATGGCGCACCAGGCAAGGAGAGATCTTGTGGCCCGGCGCCGGGGCTTTGACGTGTTCGGGCGCCAGAGCGCCGCGCTCGCCATCCCCTTCCTCAGCGGGCAGACGTGAAGCCGGCCCGGTTCGTGTTCCTCCGCCCGCAACAGGCCCTTCAGCATCCGGCTGCCCGCGAAGGGATGCTCAGGATGAAGGGCGACGATCCGG
>NZ_JACJFU010000062.1:0-7276 GCF_014164635.1 Paracoccus sp. MC1854
GATCGACTTGCCAATCCATATTCATGGCCGGCTCCTCCAACAGCCGGCCTCTCATGAATCATGCAAAACCGACCTTGGGAATCCCTCAAAACGCTCCCAGTATCAAAAATCTCCCAAAGTAGTGCTAGGCTCAGGGCCCATTGGCTTCATAGCCAGAACATGACGGTGGCGGCGAGGGCGACGGCGAAGAAAGAAACCTTCGGGCACCTGTCATAGCGGTTTGCTACGCGCCGCCAGTCTTTCAGGCGACCGAACATGATCTCGATCCTGTTGCGACGCTGGTATCGGCGCTTGTCATACCTGATGGGTTTGGCGCGTGATTTCCGGCCTGGAATGCAGGCTCGTATCCCTTTGTCCTTAGAAGTTTCCCGGAACCATTCGGCATCGTAGCGCCTGTCGGCCAGAGATGGCGATTGAGGAGATCGACCGGGTTCTGGCTTCCGGCGTGCGCTTCGGCTGCGTCCTGGCGGACGCGGGCTATGGCCGGAGCGCGCCCTTCCGCCAAGCCTTGAGAGAGCGGGGTCTCCGGTGAGCAGTGGGCATCCCAGCCAAGCAGAAGGTCTATCCCGTCGATGTCGAGATGATCTTCCCCGTCGCCAGACGCGGACGCCCGCGCCAGCACCACCTCCCCAACCAGCTCAGCCGGCCTGTCGAAGCAGTGCTCGCGGACGCCGACTGGCAGACACCGAGCTGGCGCCGGGGCGCCAAGTCTGGAAGCAGATCGGGCTCCTGGCGGCGAAGGTAGCAGAACCCTTCCTCTGACCGCTCATAGACGCACTCGAAACCAAGCCGGTCACAATAGAACCGCTTGCTTTCCTGCCAGTCTGTTACGGCAAGTTCAGGAACAAGGGCATTTTCCATGCTTCCAACTGCTTTGCTGTTAAGTTGGCTTGCCATACCCTCGGAACGCGCGCCTGTGCCAGCCTTGCATAGGACAAGCGGAGATCCTGGCTATTCGCCAGGATCAAGGCCATCCCGGAGGAAGGGCAAGGATCAGCGCGGCCTGTCGGCCGCGCCAGCCCTCGGACCACCGAGCCATTGTGGGTGTTGAACTGCAGAAATCGGCATCTGGTATGTCTATTGTTGGTGTAAATTCGCACGTTTCTACGTATAATGAGCCATGCAAGGCTGACTGCAGCCCTATAGTGACGAGATCAGCACCACATCGGAGAAAAACTCGGCTTGGAACAGGTTGTTTGCAAGCGGGCCTATGCCCTGTGGGAACAGGAAGGGCGGCCAGACGGACGCGCTGAAGAGTTCTGGCATCGTGCCCTCGAGCAGCACATCCGGGGGTGTGCCTACGTCCTGGGGCAGCAAGAAGGGAGTCAGGACGGAGCCGACGAAGATTGGCATCAAAACCGCGAGTTCCAGTCGCAATAACGATTGGGGGGCGGCGTGATGAACACCGCCCGCGGGCCATCACAAAGAGCATCATCCTGGCGCCGCCGAGCGGCAAGAAATTTTCAGGGCGCATTTTCTTCATGAATAAGAAAGCGGTTTGAGCATGTTCTACTGTCTCTTACCAAAAACCAGCGTTCTGGTCGTCTCGGTGGGCCAGCTTGAATATTGCCTCAATGCGCGCGCTGAATTTCACGTGAGAAACGAGTGCAAGTGGGTATGAAGGTTGCCGATGCGGCCCTGTCTGACCTGTCGGTTGATGTTGTCGACAAGCGTGTGATCCTGTCCGGCCACCTGGTCGTGTGGACGCTGAGCAAGCTGTCTGACACGCCAGATGCGGCGAAGATTGATCTTGCTGCGGTGACCCGGATGGATACGGCAGGTGCATGGGAACTGACGCGGCGACGCGCGACCGGCAGCACGCTGACCGGACTGTCGGACCATCATGCCAGTCTGCTTGCGACCGTCACGGAGGCGTTGCCGGTGCCGGACCTGACCGTCGAGGTCCCTGCATGGTGGCGTCGCATTCTGGACAGGACAGGGCGTCGCGTGGCCGGGGTGCTGGTGTATCTGAGCGAGCTGGCCGAGTATCTGGGACGCGCCCTGGCCGCGCTTTGGCGGGGATTACGCCACCCGTCACAATTTCCTGCGACGTCCCTGATCCATCACTGCCAGGAAACCGGCTTGCGCGCCGTGCCGATCGTTGCCGTCATGTCCTTCCTGATCGGTGTGGTCCTGGCCTTCCAGGGTTCGGACCAGCTTCGCCAGTTCGGGGCGGAGGTGTTCGTGGTCGATCTGATCGCGATCTCGATCCTGCGCGAACTGGGCATTCTGCTGACGGCGATCATCGTCGCAGGACGCACGGCCTCGGCGCTGACCGCGTCTATTGGGTCGATGAAGATGCGCCAGGAGATCGACGCAATGCGGACCTTGGGGCTTGACCCCGATCTGGTGCTGGTTTTGCCCCGCATATTGGCCCTGGTCTTGATGCTGCCGATCCTCGGCCTGGTTTCGGCGCTGACCGGACTGCTGGGCGGTGCGGTCATGTCCTGGATCGAGCTGGGCATTTCTCCTGCCGTTTTTGTTGCGCGATTGGCAGATGTCAGCGTCAGCCACGCCATAGTCGGCCTGACCAAGGCGCCGGTCTTTGCATTGATCATTGGAGTGATCGGCTGTCATGCCGGGATGCGTGTTGGCAAGGATGCTGAATCGCTTGGACAGATGACCTCGTCTGCCGTTGTCAGCGCGATCTTTGCCGTCATCATCGCCGATGCGGCCTTCTCGATCTTCTTCGCGCAGGTGGGATTATGAACGGTGATCCTGTTGTCCGCGTCCGCGGCCTGCACACGCAGTTCGGCGATCACGTCGTGCATGAAGGACTAAACCTGGACCTGCGGCGTGGCGAGATCCTGGGTGTCGTCGGCGGGTCCGGGACCGGCAAGTCGGTCCTGCTGCGCGCCATTGTGGGGCTTGAGGCTTGCCAGGGCGGCACAATCGAGGTGCTGGGGAAGCAGATCGGCACTCTTTCCGGTCCTGACCGTCGCGCGCTGGAACAGCGTTGGGGCGTGATGTTTCAGGACGGAGCCCTCTTTTCGTCGCTGACCGTGCGCGAGAATGTCGAGGTGCCGCTGAAGGCTGTCGCAGGACTTTCGGATACCCAGCGACAGGGACTGGCGGAACTCAAGGTCTCGATGGCGGGGCTGCCCTGGAAGGCCAACGGCAATTATCCCTCGGATCTTTCAGGAGGAATGCGCAAGCGGGCGGGACTGGCTCGTGCGCTGGCGTTGGATCCCGAGATTGTTTTCCTGGACGAGCCTACGGCTGGGCTGGACCCGATCGGCGCATCGGCGTTCGACCGGCTTATCGTGACGCTGCGCGACGCGCTGAACCTGTCGGTGTTTTTGGTGACGCATGACCTGGACACGCTGCACGCCTGCTGCGACCGCGTTGCGGTGCTGGCCGAACGCAAGGTGCTGACAACCGGCACGATGGCCCAGATGCTGCAGGTCGATCACCCTTGGGTGCACGAGTATTTCCACGGGCCTCGGGCGCGCGCTGCGACCGAAGGTATCCCGGACAAGGACTGATCCCATGGAAACCAAAGCCAACTATATCCTGATCGGGGCCTTCACGATTGCAGGCTTCCTGGGCATCCTGGGATTTGTTCTGTGGTTTGCTCAATTGGAACTGGACCGTCAGTTTGCCTATTATGACGTGTACTTTCCCGACGTGTCAGGCCTCGGTCCGTCGTCAGACGTGCGTTTTGCAGGGCTGCCGGTCGGACGGGTTGTGGACATGCAGCTGGCCCCCGGCAATCCCCTGCCTGTCCGGGTCCGGCTGGAGGTGATCCTCGATACGCCCATACGCAGCGACAGCGTTGCCGCAATGGAGGTGCAGGGCGTCACCGGCGTGGCGCTGGTCGCAGTCACCCCAGGCTCCGACAGTGCGCCCTTGCTGAGGGAGACCGACACTTCTGCGGTGCCGGTCATTGCGTCCAGCCGGTCGGCACTGCAGACGCTCAGCGACGAGGGCCCGCAGATCATCAACCGTCTCAGCCTGGTGGCCGAACAGTTGTCGCAAATCCTGGGGCCAGACAATCAGGGCCGGGTGGCTGCGATCCTGGACAATGTGGAACGATCCAGTGGCAACCTGGATAAGGCGTTGGACGATGTGGCCACAGCGACGGAGGCGATATCGGAGGCTGCCACGGGCATTGCGGCCTTTGGGACGCAGATGGATGGCCTCAGCCGCGGTGCCGGAGTGACGCTGGAGCGGTTTGCCGACGCGGCGTCCGAGGCCGAGACCACCCTGAGCGCCGCTACCGCGACACTCGACCGGGTGGACCGCTATGTTTCAGGCGATCTGACGACGCTGACACAGCAGTTGGAACGCAGCGCCGCAGGACTGACCGCTTTCAGTGAACGAGGCGCCACCAGCCTGGACAGTCTCGACACTGCATTGGCTGCAGGCACGCGAGCCTTTGACGCGGCAGAGATGGTCATCAGCCGCGATCTTGCCCCCGTGGCCGGCGACCTGCGTGGCACGTTGGCCGCGGTTAACACCGCGTTGGCCAGCCTGCCCGAAGATCTGCCGCAAATCACCGCTAGCCTGCGTCGGGCCGCAGACTCGGCTGCTGTGGCGTTTCAATCGCTGGGTAGCGTGATCGAGGGCGCCCGCACACCCGTGCAGGCCTTCGCCGCCGACACGCTGCCTCAGATCTCGCGCTTGTCTCAAGACCTGCGCACGCTGGTCGAGAACATGAACCAGCTCGTCTCGACCCTTCGCCGCAATCCGGCACAGCTGCTGTCTGGTCCCCGCACCCCTGAATTCCGTCGATGACGAGGTTTCCCATGCGCCTGCTTCCCGCCGTTTTGATCGCAGCCTTGAGCACCTTGCCGGGATGTGGTGCCCTGTCCGCCCTTCAGGGCGAACCGGACCGCGATCTGTTCGAGCTGCGCCCGCCTCCTGCCCGCAGCTGCGGGCGGGCTCGCATTGGAGAGCTGGTTGTCGAACCCCCAAAAGCGCGCGGCACGCTCGACAGCGACCGGATCATGATCCGTCCGTCGGCCCTGCAGACGCAATACCTGCCAGACGCGCAGTGGGGCGATACGGTTCCAGCGATGCTGCAGCGCTTGCTGGTCCAAAGCCTGGGCGCAACGGGTAGCTATTCCCAGGTCGGCCGCGCGCCGCTCGGGCTGTCCGGCGACTATGCCCTGATCAGTGAGATCCAGGATTTCAACGCCGAACTTACCCCTGATGGCGTGATCATTCAGCTGACGGTCGAAGCACAGATGGTAAGCGAGATGGAAGCAGACGTGATCTCGCGTGGTCGTTTCGCCGCCACCGTTCCCGCGGCGAGCACTCGCACGGCAGATTTGGTCCCGGCCTTCGACGCAGGGGCGCGGCAGCTGGTCACGCAAATGACCGATTGGGGTCTGCGCGCTTCGGGTGTGAACCCGGCGGGTTGTCGATAAACAAAGCCCGGCAATGCGGCGGCCTTTTTAGAACATGCTGCGCTGAAAGTAGGGGCATCCACGCCATCAACAGAGCCTCGGAGGACGTCAGCTTGATGCAAGCCAATCCTCAGACCGCTTCGCGGCCTCACGCCGCGCGTTCACCGCCGTAACGCGCCCTTGCCGCTTGCTCAGGTTGGCCCGGAGTGACCTTTCGGTGCCTGCCTCGTCAAGAACAGGCACTTCAGCCTCGAAGGCCGCCTTGATCCGCCCGTCGATACTTGCGTCGGCAGGGCCGACTACCACAGGACGACGAAACAACATTCGCCATCTCTGGCTCATGTTTTCTGCTATCTCGGCTGCCATCACAGAACCTCCATGGCACCGCGAAAAGTGTCGCGCGGATATCTCAAAGATGGGGATCCGTCCGCACGGTTACATCAGGTCAAGGCCGTTGATTGCAGAACCCCTGACGAACGCCCGAGAGAATAGCCTTCCATGAAGCGCTTGCTTCATCTCGCAGAACGGTGGCTGCCTCAAATATGACCGCCCCTGGAGATACGCCCTGAGGGGGCGCAGGGCGGAGTTCAGGCTGAAGGGGCCATGTTCGAGCTGGGGCTGGGCACCTTCTCGCGTCATTGCCAAGCCCCTTTTTTCTTGAGGTCGGTCGATCAGGCAGGTGTGCCCGCCGATCACCTCAGCGAGTTTTGGCCTTGGATACCGTGGCAGCGACGACGTCCTTCGTGCTGGGTGCTGCTGCGATTACCTTCGGCGTTTCCTTTTTCGGCTTCTTTTCGTCGCGCCCACGCTTGTTCATGCCCTTGGCCATGATCGAGGTCCTCCCAAAGCCGGTCCGCATCAGACCGACTGGGCACAGTAAACCATGAGTGGGGGGAATAGCCATGGCCACGAGGAATTCATGGACCCGCCGTTCGCGCCACCCAGTCAGCGCCGCGCCCGCCGGGCCGCCTGTCGCAACCTCTGGTGGGCCTGTCCAGCCGAAGGACAACATCATCGGCGGAAAACTGTCGCAGGTCGGTAAACTGTCCTGAAGACTTTCAATCATCAGAGCATGATAGTCGTCCGCAAGGCTGCAACGGGGGGGTGCCTGACAACGGAAGGTAGCGACGAGGAAGGCCGGTAGCGCTCATCCGCCAATACATCGCTCCTGACCGCTATACTGATACTCCACCACCCAGTTCTCGCGAAACCGGAACAGCACACCAGGACAACACGGGATGGCTCCAGCAACACAATACGAGAAGCTGCTCGGGATCGGGGCGCTGCTCGCGCTCGGGATCGGCTGTTTCGTGGTGATCTCACCATTTCTGACAGCGATCATGTGGGCCGCCGTTCTGTGCTGGTCCACCTGGCCCGTCTATCGCCAGTTCGAAAGAGCCCTCGGCGGCAGACGAGGTCCGGCAGCCGCCCTGATGACCCTCGCCGCCGCGCTGGTCATTGTCGCACCCTTCGTCCTTCTGGTGGCGGCACTGGCCGAGAGCGTAGGCGATCTCGTCCGCGTGCTTGGGCGGGTCGTCGAGGAAGGACCGCCTGGGCCGCCGGCCTGGATTGGCGACTTCCCGATCGTTGGCGAGAGCATTGCCAGCTACTGGCAAGGCCTTGCGCTCGATGCGCCCGCCTTTCTTGCCGCGCTGAGACGCTTCACCGGGCCAGCTGCCGACGTTGCGATGGCAGGCGGAGCTTTCATCGGGGTCGGTCTTCTCGAACTCGCCTTCAGCGTCTTCATTGCGTTCTTCTTCTATCTGAACGGCCGTCAGATTGCAGCGTATGTTCGCCGGGTAATCCTCCCCGAAAGTAAGGGGCTTCATAAGTAGAATTTTCTCGGCAAGATGAACGAGGAGATTTCGAATGAAGACAAGCAGATACACTGAGGCTCAGATCATCGCGATCCTGCGGCAGGCTGA
>NZ_JACJFU010000005.1:0-211307 GCF_014164635.1 Paracoccus sp. MC1854
GACCACGGCAAGACGACGCTGACGGCGGCGATCACGCGGTATTTCGGCGACTTCAAGGGCTACGACCAGATCGACAACGCCCCCGAGGAGAAGGCGCGCGGGATCACCATCTCGACCACGCATGTGGAATACGAGACCGAGTCCCGCCACTACGCCCATGTGGACTGCCCCGGCCACGCCGACTACGTGAAGAACATGATCACGGGTGCGGCGCAGATGGACGGCGCGATCCTGGTGGTGAACGCGGCCGACGGCCCGATGCCGCAGACGCGCGAACACATTCTGCTCGGCCGCCAGGTCGGCATCCCCTACATGGTGGTCTACCTGAACAAGGTCGACCAGGTGGATGACGAGGAGCTGCTGGAGCTGGTCGAGATGGAGGTGCGCGAGCTGCTCTCCTCCTACGACTATCCCGGCGACGACATCCCGATCGTCAAGGGTTCGGCGCTGGCGGCGCTGGAAGGCCGCGACCCCGAGATCGGCGAGAACTCGATCAAGGCGCTGCTGGCGGCGGTGGACGCCTATATCCCGACGCCGGAACGCGCCATCGACCAGCCCTTCCTGATGCCGATCGAGGACGTGTTCTCGATCTCGGGCCGCGGCACGGTTGTGACCGGCCGGGTCGAGCGCGGGGCGGTGAACGTCGGCGACGAGCTTGAGATCGTCGGCATCCGCCCGACCAAGAAGACGATCTGCACCGGCGTCGAGATGTTCCGCAAGCTGCTGGACCGCGGCGAGGCGGGCGACAACATCGGCGCGCTGCTGCGCGGCGTGGACCGCGACGGGGTGGAACGTGGCCAAGTGCTGTGCAAGCCGGGTTCGGTGAAGCCGCACACCAAGTTCGAGGCCGAGGCCTATATCCTGACCAAGGAGGAAGGCGGCCGCCACACGCCGTTCTTCGCCAACTACCGCCCGCAGTTCTACTTCCGCACCACCGACGTGACCGGGACCGTCAAGCTGCCCGAGGGCACCGAGATGGTGATGCCGGGCGACAACCTGAAGTTCGAGGTGGAACTGATCGCGCCGATCGCGATGGAAGAGAAGCTGCGCTTCGCCATCCGCGAGGGCGGCCGCACCGTGGGCGCCGGCGTGGTGTCCAAGATCCTCGAGTGAGCGAAGAAGCCGTGGCGGTGGGGTGAAACCCACCCCGCGGACGCTGTAGGGTGGGGTTCACCTCACCTGCACCGAACACCAAGGCCCGTCCCGTAAAGGGGCGGGCCTTTTGCTTGCCTCGGTCTGCAAACGGTCCAGAATGACGTGGTGACAGCCGTGAAGGGGCCTTGCAGATGATCCGGCAGCGATGAGGATGCTCCGCCTTCTTTTGCCGGCGTTCTGGCTGATGACGGCCGCTCAGGGCTGGGCGGGGACGGCTTTGGTTTATGACGGTCCGGGCACCTGCGACGGTTGCGCCGAGGCGATGGCCGAGGCTGCCCGGCGCGCGGGACTGACCCCGCGGCTCGTCGGTCCCGAAGGGCTGGACCCGCGCGTGCTGGAAACGGCCGAGGTGGTGATCGTGGGCGGCGGCGGCGATATGGATGTCCTGCGCGAGGGGATCGGCGATCGCCGGCTCCGGGGGCTGGCGGACTGGGTGGCGCGGGGCGGACGCTACATGGGGGTCTGCGCAGGGGGCTATCTCGCGGGGCGGACGCTCGACGACGCGGGCGAGGTGCCGGGCCCTGACCTGATCCAGGGCGATGCGGTGACCTCCACCCCGTTTGCCGCGCGGGTCGAGACGGTGACATGGCGCGGGCGCAAGCTGCGGATGTACACGCAGGAGGCGCCCGGGTTCGAACTGGACGACGATTTCGCAGGCGAGGTTGTCGCGCGCTATGCCGACGGCACCCCGGCTGCGCTGGTGGTCCCCCACGGAAAAGGCCTCGTCGCGGTGTCCGGCCCCCATCCCGAGGCTACGGCGGACTGGCTGGAGGGCGACGGCCTTCCGCCCGAGCCGCTGCCCGGTCCCGATTTTGCCGCCGAGTTCCTGCGCGAGGTGCTGTGACCCAAAACTGTCTGTTCTGCCGGATCGCGCGGGGCGAGTTGCCCGCCCATGTCGTCCATGAGGATGACGAGATCATGGCCTTTCTCGACCTGCATCCGATCCGGCCGGGTCATGCGCTGGTGATCCCCAAGGCGCATCATGTCTGGTTCGAGGACGTTCCGGCGCCGCTTGCCGCCCGCATCATGGAATGCAGCCAGATGCTCGCCCGGCGGATGAAGCGGCTTTACGGCGTCGAGCGCGTCGCCATGTTCTTCACCGGCATCCATGTGCCCCATGCCCATGCCCATGTGGTGCCGATGCACGAGGTCCATGACGTGACCTCGCAGGCCTATCTGGCCGAGGGGCTGACAGGCTTCTCGGCCCCGCCCCGGCTGTCCGAGGAAGAAATGGCCAGGGTCGCCCGCGAATTGGCGCGGGACTGAAGCCGGTGAAAAGGCCTGTCCCCGAACCGGCTCTTTGCAGGTGAACAAGGCGGGTCGGAAGGCCATGATGGGCCGATCGCAACAGGGAGCCGCGGCCATGACACGCAAGACCTATCACGGAAGCTGCCACTGCAAGGCCGTCACCTTCGAGGTGGACCTGGACCTGTCGCACGGAACCGGGCGCTGCAACTGCTCCTATTGCCGCAAGGTCCGGGAATGGGCGGCAATGGTGAAGCCCGACGCCTTCCGGCTGAGCGGGGCGGAGAACCTGACCCGTTATCCCGACGACCCCTCGCGCCCGAACGCCAGCTTCTTCTGCCGCAACTGCGGGGTGCGGACGCATGGCGCGGGCGACATCCCCGAGATCGGCGGCCCCTATGTGGGCGTGCAGATCCCCGCGCTGGACGATACCACGCCCGAGGAGATCATCGCAGCACCCGTGCAGTGGATGAACGGGCTGAAGGACGACTGGTTCAGCATCCCGGCGGAAACCCGGCACCTGTGACCCCGACCCGCCGGGGAACCGGGACGCGGCCCCGTGGTTCATTCCCGTAGCGCCCGGGGGCGGGGCGCCGGTCCCTCACTCGCCACAAGAGGCCAGGATGTTCAGTTGGTTCGAGCGGCGCCTCGACCCTTACCCTTCCGATCCGCCGAGGATGCCGCCCAGGGGGCTGGTGTCCTTCGTGCTGCATTATTCGCAGGGCGCGCTGCCCTGGCTGGTGCTGCTGGCTCTCACCTCCGCCCTGATCGCGCTGGGCGAGGTCGTGCTGTTCGGTTATCTGGGCGATCTGGTGAACCGGCTGGCCGAGACGCCCGCGTCCGAGTTCTGGGCGCTGGAAGGGCGACGGGCCGCGTGGATGGCGGTTCTGCTGCTGCTGGTGCTGCCGGCCCTGAACATCCTCAGCGCGCTGGTGATGCACCAGACGCTTCTGGGCAACTTTCCCCAGCGCATCCGCTGGCAGGCGCACCGCTACCTGCTGCGCCAGTCGCTGGGCTATTTTCAGGACGAGTTCGCGGGCCGCATCGCCACCAAGCTGATGCAGACGGCGCTGGCCGTGCGCGAGGTGGCGATGAAGGTCATGGACGTGGCCGTCTATGTCGCCGTCTATTTCCTCGGCGCGCTGGCTCTGGCCGCATCCCAGGACTGGCGGCTGGCGCTGCCCTTCGCGGCCTGGGGTTTGGGCTACGCGGTCCTTCTGTGGCTGCTGATCCCGCGCCTCGGCCGCGCAGCCGAAGCGCAGGCCGGGGCGCGCGCCGGCATGACGGGCCGCATCGTCGATGCCTATACCAACATCGCCACGGTCAAGCTGTTCAGCCATTCGGCCCGCGAGGAGTCCTTTGCCCGCGAATCGATGGACGGGTTCCTGGGCACCGTCCACTGGCAGATGCGGCTGTCGGCGGTGCAGGACATCACCCTGAACCTGCTGAACGCCGCGCTTGTAGGGTCATCGGCGGCGCTGGGCCTGTGGCTGTGGACAAACGGCACGGTGCCGGTGGGCGCGGTCGCGGTGGCGGTGCCGCTGGCGATGCGTCTGAACACCATGAGCCACTGGATCATGTGGGAATTCGCGGCGCTGTTCGAAAACATCGGCACCGTGCGGGACGGCATCGGCAGCCTGTCCCTGCCGCGCATGGTGGTGGACGCGCCGGGCGCGAAGCCTCTGCAGGTCACGGCGGGCGCCGTGCGGTTCGAGAATGTGACCTTCCGCTATGACGCCGGCCCCGGCGAACGGCCGCTTGCGGTGCTGGACGGGCTGACGCTGGACATCGCGCCGGGCGAGCGGATCGGGCTCGTGGGCCGCTCGGGCGCGGGGAAATCGACGCTGATCAACCTGCTGCTGCGCTTCCACGATGTCGAATCCGGGCGCATCCTGATCGACGGGCAGGACATCTCGCAGGTCACGCAGAACTCCCTGCGCGCGGCCATCGGCGTGGTAACGCAGGATTCGAGCCTGCTGCACCGATCCGTCCGCGACAACATTGCCTATGGCCGGCCCGAGGCCACGCCCGCGCAGATCGAGGCCGCGGCAAGGCTGGCCGAGGCCGCCGAGTTCATCCCGCGCCTTGCCGACAGCAAGGGGCGGCGCGGGTTCGACGCCCATGTGGGCGAACGCGGCGTCAAGCTGTCGGGCGGCCAGCGCCAGCGCATCGCCATCGCCCGCGTTGCACTGAAGGACGCGCCGATCCTGGTGCTGGACGAGGCGACCAGCGCGCTCGACAGCGAGGTCGAGGCCGCGATCCAGGCGCAACTGGAACGGCTGATGGCGGGCAAGACCGTGATCGCCATTGCCCATCGCCTGTCCACCATCGCCGCGATGGACAGGCTGGTGGTCATGGACCGGGGCCGCATCGTGGAACAGGGGACGCACGCCGAGCTGCTGGCGGCGAGCGGGCTATACGCCCGGCTGTGGGCGCGCCAGTCGGGGGGGTTCCTTGAGGCCGTGCCCGACGCCGTGCCCGATCCGCTTCCGGCCTGAGCGCAGATTGACCTTGCGCCAGCGCCGATCCTGCCGTAATCCGCAACTCGGCCTAGGGGTATAGCTCAGTTGGTAGAGCATCGGTCTCCAAAACCGAGGGTCGTGGGTTCGAGTCCCCCTGCCCCTGCCAGTTCCCGCACATCGAAAGTCCGGCCATGTCGCTGACGATTCATGTCGGCGCGCACAAGACCGCCTCGACCCATCTGCAACAGACCCTGCGCGGGCTGATCCCGCGGATGCTGGCGGCGGGAACCCATTACAGCGACGTCCACCACTGGCGCGGCGGCCCGGCCCGGCTGACGGTGGCGCTGGGCGAGGGGGAGGACGCGGCCCGCCTGCGCAAGCGGCTGCGGCGGCGGCTGGACGTGACGGCGGCGACCTGGCCCGAGATGGTGATCTCGGAAGAAAACATCCTCGGCAGCCTCAGGCGCGAGTCGCTGATGGGCAGGGGCAACCTCATCTACCCCGAGGCGCGTCGCCGGATGGGGCGGCTTTGCGGGATGCTGCGGCACCGTCCGGCCACGATCTGCCTTGCCGTGCGAGAGCCCTGCGACTTCCTGACCTCGGCCTTCTCGATGCAGGTCATGGGCGGTCACGAGCTGGTCCTGCCCGATTACCTCGGCGGTTTCGACCCCGCGCGCCTGTCCTGGACCGACCTCGCGCGGCGCCTGTTGTCTCTGCGCGGCGTGGCCCGGCTGGTCGTCTGGGCCTACGAGGACTATGCGGCGGTTCGCCCGCAGATCCTGTCCGCCATCTTGCCGCAGGCGCTGGCCGACCGTGCAGGCGACCCCCCGCCCGCCATCGTCGGCCTTTCGCAACCGGCCTACCGTGAAGTGCTGGCCCTGACGCTTGATCGCCCGGACGCCGATCTGGCGCGGATCGCCCGCGAGGCCAAGTCACGCTTTCCGCGTGATGCCGGCGCCGAGCCGCTGAACCTGATCGACGAGGCGACAGCCGCCCGCTGCCGTGCCGCTTACGGCGCCGACATGGCCCAACTTGCCCGCCTGCCGCGCACCACGCTGCTGCGTGCTTCCGGGCAATGACATCTTTCCGGCCCGAATACCCATGCACCCGTGCCGCCTGCGCGGCGCCTCAGCCCCTCCGCGCTGCCCTGCGCCCTTGCCTTCGCCCCCTTGCGGCCTTATCTGGGCCGCTGCAACGCAAGGGACGCCCATGACCAACCCCGCCCAGTTCATCAGCCAGGTCCGCGCCGAAGCCGCCAAGATCGTCTGGCCGGGCCGGCGCGAGGTCGTCACCACGACGATCATGGTCTTCGTCATGGCGGGCCTGTTCAGCCTGTTCTTCTTCCTAGTGGATTTGGTGATCCGCTGGGGCGTGACCACGGTCCTGACGACGGTCGGCTGACGCTTGCAATTCGCAGGGTGCACGGATATGTCCGCTCGACCTGCCCGGCGACCGGCGTGCATCGATTCGGTATGCGCGCCTTTTCAGTTTTCGGGCCAGCGCGGACCCGTGCGGCCGCAGAGTTCAAGCAGGGGACGATCAGTCGATGGCAAAGCGGTGGTATTCGGTCAGCGTCCTGTCCAACTTCGAGAAGAAGGTGGCCGAGGCGATCCGTCAGGCCGTGGCCGAAAAGGGTCTGGAAGACGAGATCGACGAGGTCGTCGTCCCCACCGAGGAAGTGATCGAGATCCGCCGCGGCAAGAAGGTCACATCCGAACGCCGCTTCATGCCGGGTTATGTGCTGGTCCACATGGACCTGTCGGACAAGACCTACCATCTGGTCAACTCGATCAACCGCGTCACCGGCTTTCTCGGCGCGCAGGGCAAGCCGATGCCGATGCGCGACGACGAGGTGAACGCGATGCTCAGCCGTTCGGGCCAGGGCGGGGCCGAGGTGGCGCCGCGCAACCTGATCCGTTTCGAGGTCGGCGAGAAGGTGAACGTGACCGACGGACCCTTCGAGGGCTTCTCGGGCATGGTGGAAGAGGTCGACGACGCGTCCAGCCGCATCAAGGTGACCGTCTCGATCTTCGGCCGGCCGACGCCGGTCGAACTGGAATTCACGCAGGTTTCCAAGGCCTCGTGAAGCAAGCGCGGGAGGCCCCCGATCCTTGAGGGTCGCGCCGCACCGCTAGGTCTGCCCTTCGGGGCGTGATGACAAGGAGAAGGCCCCATGGCCAAGAAAGTCGTCGGCAGCCTCAAGCTGCAAGTCAAGGCGGGGCAGGCGAACCCGTCCCCGCCCATCGGTCCGGCGCTGGGTCAGCGCGGGATCAACATCATGGAATTCTGCAAGGCGTTCAACGCCCGCACGCAGGAACTGGAACCGGGCGCCCCGACTCCGACCGTGATCACCTATTACGCGGACAAGTCCTTCACCTTCGAGACGAAGACTCCGCCCGCCGCCTTCCTGCTCAAGAAGGCCGCCGGCCTGAAGCCGGTGGGCAAGCGCAACCGGGCCAAGGGTTCGGACAAGCCCGGCCGGGCGACTGCCGGCACCGTGACCGCCAAGCAGGTCCGCGAGATCGCCGAACTGAAGATGAAGGACCTGTCGGCCCACGACATCGACGCGGCGATGCAGATCGTCCTCGGTTCGGCCCGGTCCATCGGCATCGAAGTGAAGGGCTGACCGACATGGCAAAACTGGCAAAGAAGAAAGCCGCCGCTCGCGCTGCGTTCGAAGGCAAGGCGAATCTCGCTCTCGAGGAAGCCGTTGCACTGGTGAAGGCCAACGCCACGGCGAAGTTCGACGAGACGGTCGAAATCGCGATGAACCTCGGCGTCGATCCGCGCCACGCCGACCAGATGGTCCGCGGTGTCGTGCAGCTGCCGAACGGCACCGGCAAGGACGTCCGCGTGGCGGTCTTCGCCCGCGGTCCCAAGGCCGAGGAAGCGAAAGCCGCCGGGGCCGATATCGTCGGCGCCGAGGACCTGATGGAAGCGATCCAGGGCGGAAAGATCGACTTTGACCGCTGCATCGCCACGCCGGACATGATGCCGCTGGTCGGTCGTCTGGGCAAGATCCTGGGGCCGCGCAACCTGATGCCGAACCCCAAGGTCGGCACGGTGACGATGGACGTGGCCGGCGCCGTCGGCAACGCGAAGGGCGGCGAGGTCCAGTTCAAGGCCGAAAAGGCGGGCGTGGTCCATGCCGGCGTCGGCAAGGCCTCGTTCGACGGCGAGAAGCTCGCCCAGAACATCCGCGCCTTCGTCGAGGCGGTGAACCGGGCGAAACCCTCGGGGGCGAAGGGGACCTATCTCAAGAAGGTCTCGATCAGCTCGACCATGGGACCGGGCGTGTCGCTGGACCTGACCTCGGCCACGCAGGGCTGAGCAGGCACCCGTTATGGCAGAAGGCCCCGGCAGCGATGCCGGGGCCTTTCTCGTTCCTACTGCTGCGCAGCGATGGCCCTCTCTGAGGGTGCCGGTTCAAGTATGGCTCTCTCACGCCGCCGGACCTCTCTCTGGCTGGGGGCACGGCGCATGATAGTAAGGAAATGAGACGCATTCTTGCCGCCGAATTGTTGCGCAATCGCCTGCTTGAAGCGGCGAGGGCGGTCGCCGAAATACAGGGCGTGATCGGCGCGCGCACGAGCAAGCTTTCCACGCTGCGCCGATATGGTATCGGAATGGAGATGCGCCGTGTGAATGAAGGCGAACAATCCCGGCAAACTCAGCGAGGGAACATATCTGTAATGTTTCCCATGCATCAGGTGGTATGGATTCCGAATCATTCCCGGCGGATTCACGATTGCGAATCCGATGGCGATATAGGGTTCGAACTTGGCCAGAAGTTGCGGACCTTCAGGCGAATCCATGAGGAAAAGCCCTAATGGACGGCTGATGATCGAGTGATCGGGAACTTCGTGCATGTGCTTGCGAATCGCTGCGATGAAGTCGACCGACAAGGCGTCGTCGTCATCCAGCCTGAAATGCACCGTACGTTGTTCGTGGACGATCCTCTGCTTCTTGATCCAAGGATCGATCGCTTCGCTGATATGTGCAGCCTTGCTGTAGACGATCTCGACCTGTGGAACCTTTCGAACCGAGCGGGCAAGCCGTTTCTTGTACTTGCGCGGAAGTTCCGGGGACGTGAATATCGCGAAACGGAAATTCCTGTCGGTCTGCCAGCGCAGGGACGGAAGGCAGATTTTCTCGAAAAAGTAGAAACGTTCTTTCAGCCGCTCCGGCGCGTAGAGGATCTGCTTGCGCTGCTCGAGGTCATCGGTGCTGCGCGCCAGCTTTGCATCGCTTCGTCCAAGATAGGAAAAGCGCATGTATCCGAAAATGTCGGGCTCCATCCTGCACCTTGAAAACGGGTTTTCTGGTTGCTGCCTTTAACCCGTTCCGGGGCGGGATGCCATGGCTGCGAACCGCTTGAAAGCTGCCGGAATGGAGAGTATGGACATCCCTTCAGGTGCCGCCGCGATTCGCGGCTGCCCTGTTCCTGTCCGAGACGGAGGGCCGGCGCGTGAACGCCGCTAAGTCCTTCCCGAGATGGAAGTCGAGATTTTTCCGCAAAGGTTCCACCTTTGGGGCGCTCTCGGGCCCATCGTCCAAGGACCCGCCCCTGCCGCCCCGGTGGCGGGGACAAGTGAGCCGGGGGGAAACCCCCAACGTGGAGTGAACCGTGGATAGAGCCCAAAAGGAAAACGTGGTCGAGGAACTCGGCCAGATCTTTGAAAGCTCTGGCGTCGTGGTGGTTGCCCGCTACGAGGGGATGACGGTTGCCGAGATGCAGACCCTGCGTGCGCAGATGCGCGACGCCGGGGGTGCTGTCCGCGTTGCCAAGAACAGGCTCGCCAAGATCGCCCTGGAAGGGAAGCCGGCGGCTTCGATCGCCGATTACCTGACGGGCATGACCGTGCTCGCCTTCTCCGACGACCCCGTGGCTGCGGCCAAGGTTGCGGATGCCTATGCCAAGACGAACGACAAGTTCGTCATCCTTGGCGGGGCGATGGGCGACACGGCCCTTGATCCGGCCGGTGTGAAGACCGTGGCCCAGATGCCGTCGCGCGAGGAGCTTATCGCTTCGATCGTGGCTGCCATCGGTGCCCCCGCGTCCAACATCGCCGGTGCGATCGGCGCGCCTGCCAGCAACATCGCGGGCATCCTGTCCACGCTCGAAGAGCGTGAGGCTGCCTGAGGCAATCCCGTCCCGTCCGGCGGCATGAAGGCCCCGACGTTGGAACAACCTGACTGGAAAGAACGGAAAAATGGCTGATCTGAAGCAACTCGCCGAGCAAATCGTCAACCTTACCCTGCTGGAAGCGCAGGAACTGAAGACGATCCTGAAGGATGAATACGGCATCGAGCCCGCCGCCGGTGGCGCGGTCATGATGGCCGGCCCGGCTGGCGCCGCTGCCCCCGCCGAAGAGGAGAAGACCGAATTCGACGTCGTCCTGACCGACGCCGGCGCCAACAAGATCAACGTGATCAAGGAAGTGCGTGCGATCACCGGCCTGGGCCTGAAAGAGGCCAAGGACCTGGTGGAAGCCGGCGGCAAGGTCAAGGAAGGTGCCAACAAGACCGACGCCGAAGAGCTGAAGAAGAAGCTCGAAGCGGCCGGCGCCAAGGTCGAGTTGAAGTAATCCGCCCCACGCGGATGCTGAAGGATTGGGCAGGGTCCGGGATTTCCCGGTCCCTGCCGAACCCGTCTTGAAGGACGCTTGCGGCGGCCCTACATAGGGCCACTCCGAGTTTCCTTCAGGGCGAGTTCGCGGTTCGGGAGCCGTGCGGTGGGACGCATGGCACGAATTGGGCCGCACCCCCTGATGTTCGCAAGCCGCCGGTTCGGGCCCCGACGAACCGGCGTGCGATGACGAAAGGCGATTACCTTCCATGGCGCAATCCTACGTCGGCCAGAAGCGCATCCGGCGCTCTTACGGCAATATCCGCGAAGTGCTGGAGATGCCGAACCTCATCGAGGTTCAGAAATCCTCCTATGACCTGTTCCTCGCATCCGGCGAAGGGGAGGTCCACAAGGATGGCGAAGGCATCCAGGGCGTCTTCCAGTCGGTCTTCCCGATCAAGGACTTCAACGAGACCGCCACGCTCGAATTCGTGAAGTACGAGCTGGAAAAGCCGAAATACGACGTGGACGAATGCCAGCAGCGCGACATGACCTATGCCGCGCCGTTGAAGGTCACGCTGCGCCTGATCGTGTTCGATGTGGACGAGAACTCGGGCACCCGCGTGGTGAAGGACATCAAGGAGCAGGACGTCTACATGGGCGACATGCCCCTGATGACCCAGAACGGCACGTTCATCGTGAACGGGACCGAGCGGGTGGTCGTCAGCCAGATGCACCGCAGCCCCGGCGTCTTCTTCGACCATGACCGCGGCAAGACCCACTCCAGCGGCAAGCTGCTCTTCGCCTGCCGGATCATTCCCTATCGCGGTTCGTGGCTCGACTTCGAGTTCGACGCCAAGGACCTGGTCTTCGCGCGCATCGACCGCAAGCGGAAGCTGCCGGTGACGACGCTTCTGTATGCGCTGGGGATGGACCAGGACGCGATCATGTCCGCGTTCTACGAGACCGTCGATTACAGGCTGCAAAAGGGCGCGCGCACCGAGGCCGGAGCCTGGGTCACGCGCTTCTTCCCCGAGCGGATGCGCGGCACCCGGCCGAGCTTTGACCTGGTCAACGCCGATACCGGCGAGGTCATCACCAAGGCCGGCGACAAGGTCACGCCGCGCCAGGTCAAGCAACTGATCGAATCGGGCGAAGTCACGAACCTGCTGGTCCCGTTCGAGCGGATCGTCGGCCGCTTCATCGCGCGCGACATCATCAACGAGGACACCGGCCTGATCTATGCCGAGGCGGGGGACGAGATCACCGCCGAATACAGCAAGGACGGCACCGAACTGACCGGCGGGCTGCTCAAGGTGCTGCTGGACAATGGCATCACCGATGTTCCGGTGCTGGACATCGACCATGTCAACGTCGGCCCCTACATCCGCAACACGATGGCCGCCGACAAGAACATGAACCGTGACGGCGCGCTGATGGACATCTATCGCGTGATGCGTCCGGGCGAGCCGCCGACGGTCGAGGCGGCAAGCGCGCTGTTCAACAACCTGTTCTTCGACGGCGAACGTTACGACCTGTCCGCCGTGGGCCGGGTCAAGATGAACATGCGCCTGGACCTTGATGCGCCCGACACCCAGCGCACGCTGCGGCACGAGGACATCATCGCCTGCATCCGCGGGCTGGTGGAACTGCGCGACGGCAAGGGCGAGATCGACGACATCGACCACCTCGGCAACCGCCGGGTGCGTTCTGTCGGCGAACTGATGGAGAACCAGTACCGCATTGGCCTGCTGCGCATGGAACGTGCGATCCGCGAGCGGATGTCGGGCGTCGAGATCGACACCGTGATGCCGCAGGACCTCATCAACGCCAAGCCTGCCGCGGCCGCGGTGCGCGAGTTCTTCGGCTCGTCGCAGCTGTCGCAGTTCATGGACCAGACGAACCCCTTGTCCGAGGTGACGCACAAGCGCCGCCTGTCGGCGTTGGGGCCGGGCGGCCTGACGCGGGAACGCGCGGGCTTCGAGGTGCGCGACGTTCACCCCACCCATTATGGACGGATGTGCCCGATCGAGACGCCGGAAGGCCAGAACATCGGCCTCATCAACAGCCTCGCGACCTATGCCCGCGTGAACAAGTACGGCTTCATCGAGACGCCGTATCGCAAGGTGGTGGACGGGCAGGTGACGGATGACGTGATCTACATGTCGGCTACCGAGGAAATGCGCCACACCGTCGCCCAGGCCAATGCCACGCTGGATGAAGAGGGCAGGTTCGTCGATGAGCTGGTCTCGACCCGCCAGGCGGGCGACTTCATGCTGAACCCGGTCGAGGCCGTCGATCTGATCGACGTGTCGCCGAAGCAGCTGGTGTCGGTCGCGGCGGCGCTGATCCCGTTCCTTGAGAACGACGACGCCAACCGCGCGCTGATGGGCTCGAACATGCAGCGTCAGGCCGTGCCCTTGCTGCGGGCCGAGGCGCCGTTTGTCGGCACCGGCATGGAGGCGACCGTTGCGCGCGACTCGGGTGCTGCCATCATGGCGCGCCGGGGCGGCGTGATCGACCAGGTGGACGCGAGCCGCATCGTTGTCCGGGCGACCGAGGGTCTCGGCGCGGGCGACGCGGGCGTGGACATCTATCGCCTGCGCAAGTTCAAGCGGTCCAACCAGTCCTCGACCATCAACCAGCGTCCGCTGGTCAAGGTGGGCGAACGGGTGAAGACGGATCAGGTCATTGCCGACGGCCCCTCGACCGACCAGGGGGAACTCGCCATCGGCCGGAACGTGGTCGTCGCCTTCATGCCGTGGAACGGCTACAACTATGAGGACTCGATCCTAATTTCGGAACGGATCCACCGCGACGACGTGTTCACCTCGATCCACATCGACGAATACGAGGTTGCGGCGCGCGACACCAAGCTGGGGCCGGAAGAGATCACCCGCGACATCCCCAACGTCGGCGAGGAAGCCCTGCGCAACCTCGACGAGGCGGGCATCGTCTATATCGGCGCGGAAGTGGGTCCGGGCGACATCCTCGTGGGCAAGATCACGCCCAAGGGCGAAAGCCCGATGACGCCCGAGGAGAAGCTGCTGCGCGCCATCTTCGGCGAAAAGGCGTCGGACGTGCGGGACACCTCGCTGCGCCTGCCGCCGGGAGCCTATGGCACCATCGTCGAGGTCCGGGTCTTCAACCGCCACGGCGTGGACAAGGACGAACGCGCGCTGCAGATCGAGCGCGAGGAAGTCGAACGCCTCGCCCGCGACCGCGACGACGAGATGGCGATCCTCGAGCGCAACATCTACGCGCGCCTCAAGTCGCTGATCCTCGGTCAGACCGCGGTCAAGGGGCCGAAGGGCATCCGCGCCAATTCGGAGATCAACGAGGACCTGCTGGGCCAGCTGTCGCGCGGCCAGTGGTTCCAGTTGGCGGTCGCCGACGAGGAGACGGCGCGCGAGGTCGAGGCGCTGCAAGACCAGTTCAACCTGCAGAAGAAGGCGCTGGAAGCCCGCTTCGAGGACAAGGTCGAGAAGGTCCGCCAGGGCGACGACCTGCCGCCGGGCGTGATGAAGATGGTCAAGGTCTTCGTCGCCGTGAAGCGCAAGCTGCAGGCGGGCGACAAGATGGCCGGTCGTCACGGCAACAAGGGCGTCGTGTCCAAGGTGGTCCCGATGGAGGACATGCCGTTCCTTGCGGACGGCACCCCCGTCGATCTGGTCTTCAACCCGCTCGGCGTGCCGAGCCGGATGAACGTGGGCCAGATCCTTGAAACCCACATGGGCTGGGCCGCGCGTGGTCTTGGCATCAAGATCGACGAGGCGCTGCAGGAATACCGGCGCAAGGGCGACATGGCGCCTGTCCGCGAAGCGATGCGGATCGGCTATGGCGACGACACCTATGAAGCCGAGTTCGGCGACATGGAGGACGACGCCCTGGTCGAAAGCGCCGAGCAGGTGACGAACGGCGTGCCGGTCGCCACCCCCGTCTTCGACGGTGCCAAGGAGGCCGACATCGACGACGCGCTGCGCCGCGCGGGCTTCGACACCTCGGGCCAGTCGGTGGTCTTCGACGGCCGCACGGGCGAGCAGTTCACCCGTCCTGTCACGGTCGGCGTCAAGTATGTCCTGAAGCTGCATCACCTTGTCGATGACAAGATGCACGCCCGTTCGACCGGCCCCTACAGCCTGGTCACCCAGCAGCCGCTGGGCGGCAAGGCCCAGTTCGGCGGCCAGCGCCTGGGCGAGATGGAGGTCTGGGCCCTCGAAGCCTACGGCGCCGCCTACACCCTGCAGGAGATGCTGACGGTGAAGTCGGACGACGTGGCGGGCCGGACCAAGGTCTACGAGTCGATCGTCAAGGGCGAGGACAACTTCGAGGCCGGCGTGCCGGAATCCTTCAACGTGCTGGTCAAGGAGGTCCGGGGTCTGGGCCTCAACATGGAACTCCTGGATGCGGAGGACGGGGAATAACGCTGCGCGCAAACACGCACCCTGCCTGTCGTAGGGTGCGTGGTCCCCACGCACCTTCCCCCATCCGCGCCACTCACAAGGTATTCAGATGAACCAGGAACTCTCCACCAATCCCTTCAACCCGATCGCCCCGGCGCGGCAGTTCGACGAGATCCGCATCTCGCTGGCCTCGCCCGAGGAGATCCTCGCCTGGTCCTTCGGCGAGGTGAAGAAGCCCGAAACTATCAACTACCGCACGTTCAAGCCGGAACGTGACGGTCTGTTCTGCGCGCGCATCTTCGGGCCGATCAAGGACTACGAATGCCTCTGCGGCAAGTACAAGCGCATGAAGTATCGCGGCCTCGTCTGCGAGAAATGCGGCGTGGAAGTCACGCTGCAGAAGGTGCGCCGCGAACGCATGGGCCATATCGAGCTGGCCGCTCCGGTCGCGCATATCTGGTTCCTCAAGTCGCTCCCGTCCCGGATCGGCCTGATGCTGGACATGACGCTGCGCGACCTGGAACGCATCCTCTACTTTGAAAACTACGTCGTCATCGAGCCGGGTCTGACGGACCTCACCTACGGTCAGCTTCTGACCGAGGAAGAGTTCATGGACGCGCAGGACCAGTATGGCGTGGACGCCTTCACCGCCAACATCGGCGCGGAAGCGATCCGCGAGATGCTGTCGGCGATCGACCTGCAGGCCACGGCCGACCAGTTGCGCGAGGAGCTGAAGGAAGCCACGGGCGAGCTGAAGCCGAAAAAGATCATCAAGCGGCTGAAGATCGTCGAATCCTTCCTGGAATCTGGCAACCGTCCCGAGTGGATGGTCATGACCGTGATCCCGGTCATCCCGCCGGAACTGCGCCCGCTGGTCCCGCTGGACGGCGGCCGCTTTGCCACCTCGGACCTGAACGACCTGTATCGCCGGGTCATCAACCGCAACAACCGCCTCAAGCGGCTGATCGAGCTGCGCGCGCCCGACATCATCGTCCGCAACGAAAAGCGGATGCTGCAGGAATCGGTCGATGCGCTGTTCGACAACGGCCGCCGCGGCCGCGTCATCACGGGCAACAACAAGCGCCCGCTGAAGTCGCTGTCGGACATGCTGAAGGGCAAGCAGGGGCGGTTCCGCCAGAACCTGCTTGGCAAGCGCGTGGACTTTTCCGGCCGCTCGGTCATCGTGACGGGCCCGGAACTCAAGCTGCACCAGTGCGGACTGCCGAAGAAGATGGCGCTCGAACTGTTCAAGCCCTTCATCTATTCCAAGCTGCAGGCGCAGGGCTATTCCACGACCGTCAAGCAGTCGAAGAAGCTGGTGGAAAAGGAACGCCCCGAGGTCTGGGACATCCTGGACGAGGTGATCCGCGAGCATCCGGTCCTGCTGAACCGCGCGCCGACGCTGCACCGCCTGGGCATCCAGGCCTTTGAGCCGATCCTGATCGAAGGCAAGGCGATCCAGCTGCACCCGCTGGTCTGCTCGGCCTTCAACGCCGACTTCGACGGCGACCAGATGGCCGTGCACGTGCCCCTTTCGCTGGAAGCCCAGTTGGAAGCCCGCGTCCTGATGATGTCCACGAACAACGTGCTGTCGCCCGCCAACGGCGCGCCGATCATCGTGCCGTCGCAGGACATGGTCCTTGGCCTCTACTACACCACCATGCAGCGTGACGGCATGGTGGGCGAGGGCATGGCCTTCGGTTCGGTTGACGAGGTCGAGCATGCCCTGGCCGCCGGCGCCGTGCATCTGCATTCGAAGATCACCTGCCGTCTGCCGCAGATCGACGAGGACGGCAACGAGGTCATCAAGCGCTATGAGACGACGCCCGGCCGGGTCCGTCTGGGCGCGCTGCTGCCGAAAAATGCCAAGGCCCCGTTCGAGCTGGTCAACCGCCTGCTGCGCAAGAAGGACGTCCAGAACGTCATCGACACCGTCTACCGCTACTGCGGCCAGAAGGAATCCGTGATCTTCTGCGACCAGATCATGGGCATGGGCTTCCGCGAGGCCTTCCGTGCCGGCATCAGCTTCGGCAAGGACGACATGGTGGTCCCGGATTCCAAATGGGACATCGTCGGCGAAGTGCAGGATCAGGTGAAGGAGTTCGAGCAGCAGTATCTCGACGGCCTCATCACCCAGGGCGAGAAGTACAACAAGGTCGTGGACGCCTGGTCGAAGTGCAACGACCGCGTGACCGAGGCCATGATGACCACGATCTCGGCCAAGCACCAGGACGAGAACGGCGCCGAGATGGAGCCGAACTCGGTCTACATGATGGCGCATTCGGGCGCGCGGGGTTCTGTCAGCCAGATGAAGCAGCTTGGCGGGATGCGGGGCCTGATGGCCAAGCCGAACGGCGAGATCATCGAGACGCCGATCATCTCGAACTTCAAGGAAGGCCTGACCGTTCTTGAATACTTCAACTCGACCCACGGCGCCCGGAAGGGCCTGTCGGACACGGCGTTGAAGACGGCGAACTCGGGCTACCTGACCCGCCGCCTGGTGGACGTGGCGCAGGACTGCATCATCCGCGAGCATGACTGCGGCACCGACCGGGCGATCACGGCTTCGGCCGCGATCAACGATGGCGAGGTGATCTCGCCCTTGGCCGAGCGCATCCTGGGCCGTGTCGCGGCCGAGGACGTGCTGGTGCCCGGCGAGGACGAGGTGCTGCTGCGCCGCAACGAGCTGATCGACGAGCGCAAGGCCGACGCCATCGAGGCGGCGGGCGTGCTGAACGTCCGCATCCGCTCGGCGCTGACCTGCGAGGCCGAGGACGGCGTCTGCGCCCTCTGCTACGGGCGCGACCTTGCGCGCGGCACGCTGGTCAATATCGGCGAGGCGGTGGGCATCATCGCGGCCCAGTCGATCGGCGAGCCCGGCACGCAGCTGACGATGCGGACCTTCCACATCGGCGGCATCGCGCAAGGCGGTCAGCAGTCCTTCATCGCGGCGAACCAGGAAGGCACCGTCCAGTTCGAGAACGCGGCCGTGCTGGAAAACGCGAATGGCGATCTGATCGTCATGAGCCGTTCGATGCAGTTGCACGTGATGAACGAGCAGGGCACCGCGCTGGCCAGCCACAAGCTGTTCTACGGTTCCAAGCTGATGGTGCGGGACGGCGACGCGGTGACGCGGGGCCAGAAGCTGTTCGAATGGGACCCCTACACCCTGCCGATCATCGCCGAGCAGGCGGGTTCCGCGCGCTTCGTCGATCTTCTCTCGGGCCTCTCGGTCCGCGAGGACACCGACGATGCCACCGGGATGACCCAGAAGATCGTGACGGACTGGCGGTCGGCGCCCAAGGGCAGCGACCTCAAGCCCGAGATCATCATCATGGGCGAGGACGGCGAGCCGGTCCGCAACGAGCAGGGCAACCCGATCAGCTATCCGATGTCGGTCGATGCGATCCTGTCGATCGAGGACGGGCAGGAGGTCAAGGCGGGCGACGTCATCGCGCGGATCCCGCGCGAGGGCGCGCGCACCAAGGACATCACCGGGGGCCTTCCCCGCGTGGCCGAACTGTTCGAGGCCCGTCGTCCCAAGGACCACGCGATCATCACCGAGATGGACGGCACGGTGAAATTCGGCAAGGACTACAAGAACAAGCGCCGGATCATCGTGCAGCCCAACAAGGAGGGACTCGAGCCCGTCGAGTACATGGTGCCGAAAGGCAAGCACATCCCGGTGCAGGAAGGCGACTTCGTGCAGAAGGGCGACTACATCATGGACGGGAACCCCGCGCCGCATGACATCCTGCGGATCATGGGGATCGAGGCGCTTGCGGACTACCTGATCGACGAGGTGCAGGACGTCTACCGCCTGCAGGGCGTGAAGATCAACGACAAGCACATCGAGGTGATCGTCCGCCAGATGCTGCAGAAGATCGAGATCCTCGATTCGGGCGACACCACGCTGCTGAAGGGCGAGCACGTGGACCGCGACGAGTTCGACGAGGAGAACGCCAAGATCGAGGCCCGCGGCGGCCGTCCGGCCTCGGGCGAACCCGTGCTGCTGGGCATCACCAAGGCAAGCCTGCAGACGCGCAGCTTCATCTCGGCCGCGTCCTTCCAGGAAACGACCCGGGTGCTGACCGAGGCTGCCGTTCAGGGCAAGCGCGACAAGCTCGTGGGCCTGAAGGAGAACGTCATCGTCGGCCGCCTGATCCCGGCCGGCACCGGTGGAGCTACGAGCCGCGTCAAGCGCATCGCCGAGGGCCGCGACGCCGAGGTGATCGAGATGCGCCGCGCCGAGGCGGAAGCCGCGGCCGCGCTGGCCGCGCCCCAGTCCTCGCCCGAAGTGCGTGAGGCGGATATCGACACGATCATCACCTCGCCCGAGGAATGATCTGACAGCCCCGACGAACCGAAAGGCCCGGCCAAGCGCTGGGCCTTTTCTTTTGCGGGCAGGACCCCAGCCGCCCGCTTGCGCGTCACCGGCGGCAGGCGTAGCCATGGGGCAGACAAACAGAATGCCTTTCGAGGGTCGGATGCAGGCTGCGGTCGATCAGAAGTGACGGATCAATCTGATGCGGCTGTCACTTCTGGCCATGATGCCGGCGATCCTTGTGATCAATCCGGCGCTTGGGCTAAGGGGGCCTCGGACACGAAGTCATTGAAGCCCTCGGTCTTCTGCTTCTGCTGACGGGAGTTCTGGGCCATTTCTGGTCATCCTGTATGTCGGCGGAGCCAAGAACCGGATGGTGGTGCAGGACGGCCCCTATTCGATGACCCGCAATCCGCTTTATTTCTTTTCAACCATCGCCGCGACAGGCATCGGTCTGATGTTCGGGGCGGTCAGCCTGGGGCTGCTGATCGGGGCGACCGTCGGCGTGATCCTGTGGATCACTGCGCGGAAGGAAGCCGCCTTCCTGTCGCACGGCTTCGGCGCGGATTATGACGCCCATGCGGCGCGCACGCCATTCTTCCTGCCCGGTCCCCGGCTGTTTTGCACCGGCAGGACCGTGCAGGTCGATACCGCCACGCTGCGGCGCAACATGTTCGATGCCCTTGTCTTCCTGTGCTTCATCCCGATCGTCGAACTGGTGGACCAGATCAAGGTCGGCCTCGGCTGGGTCCTGCTGTCGCTATGGTGAGGATGCGCCTTCCCTCTGCCGCCGCCGCGCCCTAAGGGCTGGGTGACAACAGCGCCGGCTTTCCATGCGAACCCCTCTGATTTCGATGAACCGCCGGTTTCGGCTGCACTCCGGCCCACGCAGCGGGGCGGGGGACAACCTGCTGGCGGCGGCTCTGATGGTCGCCTCGATGGCCGCCTTCGTGTTCAACGATACCGCCATCAAGCTCGTCACCCAGACCCTGCCGCTGTCCGAGGGGATCGCGCTGCGGGGCATCGCTGTCACCGCGATCCTCTGGGTAATCGCGCAGCGGGACGGCGGGGTTGTCTGGTGGCCGAAGGGGCGACGGGATCGTCTCATGCTGTCGCTCAGGACCGTGGCCGAGGTTTCCTCGACCCTCGTCTATCTGCTGGCGCTGCAGCTCATGTCGCTCGGGCAGCTTTCGGCGGTCATGCAGGCGACGCCGCTGCTGATCATGCTGGCGGCGGCCGTCGTCTTCCGCGAGCGGCTGGGCTGGCGGCGGTTGTCGGCCGTGGGGGTCGGACTGGCCGGCGTGCTGCTGATCCTGCGCCCCGGAACCGGCGCCTTCGACGCCTCGGCGCTCCTGGCAGTGGTGGCCGTGGTCCTGATCGTGGTGCGCGACCTGGCCAGCCGCGGCTTCACCCCGGCGGTCAGGTCCAGCACCGTCGCCTTCTACGCCGCGCTTGCCGTCACCCTGGGCGCGCCGCTGACCGGAGAGCTTGGCGACTGGCGTTGGCCGACGGGCGGGGAAGTCATGGGCCTCGCGGTCTCGACCGTGTTCCTGACCATCGGCTACCTGACCGCCGTCGCGGTCATGCGGGTGGGCGAGGTCGGCTTCGTCTCGCCCTTCCGCTACTCCGCCCTGATCTTCGCCTTTCTCGTGGACCTCGCCGTCTTCGGTGTCTGGCCCGCTGGCTGGACCTGGGTGGGCGCCGGGCTGGTGGTGGCGGCCGGCCTTTATTCGATCTGGCGCGAGGCGCGGCTGCAGGACAGGTCCCGCTGATGCGGGCGCAGCTTCTGGGCCTCTGCCGCTTCTCCTATCTCGGCGGGCGGGGCTTTCAGGTCAGGCACGCTTCGATCGAGGAACGGCGGGCCTTCCTTTACGACCCCGAGCGGCTTGCCCGTCGCTGGGCATGGTTCGAGGCGGTGGCGCTTCCCGGCCTGACCGGCCAGACCGATCCCGATTACACCATCGTCATCATGACCGGCCCCGACCTGCCGCAGCCATGGCTGGGCCGGCTGCGCGAAATCGCCGCCGCCCACCCGCAGATCCGGCTGGAGCTGGTGCCGCCGATGGAACATCACCGCGTCGCCTGCGCCCGCGCGATCCATCCCCATGTGGACCCTGCAGCCGACTGGGTCGGGCAGTTCAAGCATGACGACGATGACGGGCTGGCCTTTGACTTCGTGGCCCGCGCCCGCCGCGACCTGCGGCTGCTGATGCCGATGCTGCGGCGGGACGGCCGCGCCTGGTGCGACTACATGAAGGGCGTGATCCTGAAGGCCACCGAAACCGGGATCGAAACCCTGCCGCGTCATGTTCATGCCACCGGCGTGGCGCTGGTCATCTGGCAGCGTCCGGATGCGCGGCAGACCTGCATCGACCATGAGCACTGGAAGATCGGCAGCTACATGAACGGCATGGCCGTCAATGACCGCCCGATGTTCCTGCGGACGGTGCACCACGACAGCGACTCGGGCGCCTTGGGGCCGAACTATCCCTGGTCCGACCTGCCCGCCGACCTTGCGCCCGTGGTCAGGCGCCGCTTCGGCGTGGACCTGCGCGCGCTGGACAGGGCGGCGAAGGCCGCAGCCGTGCCGGGGGCGGACCGGCCGAAATGGGGACGCTGAGCCCCGCGTCATTGACATATGCCCGCGAATCCGCATATACGCCCGGCACCCGACGCGAAAGCGGACGGGAACCCCAGAACCTCAACGGTCGGATTCGGGCACAGCCCTGATCCTCTGGAAATCTTCCCGTCCAGCCCCTGACAGGGTTCGGATGGGTTTGGCGTTTCGCGATGGGCGCGAAAAGCTGTCGAGAAGTGGCGCACCAAGCCCGGGTGCGAGTATCGCAAAGCAAGACGGGGAACCGAATGCCGACGATCCAACAGCTGATCCGCAATCCGCGGCAGCCCAAGGTGCAGCGATCCAAGTCGCAGCACCTGCAGGGAAACCCTCAGAAGCGCGGCGTCTGCACCCGCGTCTACACCACTACGCCGAAGAAGCCGAACTCGGCCATGCGGAAGGTCGCCAAGGTGCGCCTGACCAACGGGTTCGAGGTCATCAGCTACATCCCCGGCGAAAAGCACAACCTGCAGGAACACAGCGTCGTGCTGATCCGCGGCGGCCGGGTCAAGGACCTTCCGGGTGTGCGCTACCACATCCTGCGCGGTGTCCTGGATACCCAGGGCGTCAAAGATCGTCGTCAGCGTCGTTCGAAATACGGCGCCAAGCGTCCGAAGTGAGGTTCTGATCCATGTCCCGTCGTCACGCCGCTGAAAAGCGCGAAGTCCTGCCCGACGCCAAGTATGGCGATCGCGTGCTGACCAAATTCATGAACAACCTGATGGTTGACGGCAAGAAGTCCATCGCCGAGACGATCGTCTACAACGCGCTCGACCGCGTTCAGGGCCGCCTCAAGCGCGAGCCGATCGAGGTCTTCCACGAGGCGCTCGACAACGTGAAGCCTTCGGTCGAGGTGCGTTCGCGCCGCGTCGGCGGCGCCACCTACCAGGTGCCGGTCGAAGTCCGCCCGATCCGCCGCGAGGCGCTGGGCATCCGCTGGCTGATCGACGCCGCCAAGAAGCGCAACGAACACACCATGGAAGAGCGGCTCGCGGGCGAGCTGGCCGACGCGGTGAACGGCCGCGGCACCGCGGTGAAGAAGCGCGAAGACACCCACAAGATGGCCGACGCCAACAAGGCGTTCAGCCACTACCGCTGGTAAGGACCGCGCATCATGGCACGCGTTTACGCTCTCGACCACTACCGCAACTTCGGCATCATGGCCCACATCGATGCCGGCAAGACCACCACGACCGAGCGGATCCTGTTCTACACGGGCAAGAACCACAAGATGGGCGAGACGCACGAAGGCGCGTCCACCATGGACTTCATGGAACAGGAAGCCGAGCGCGGGATCACCATCTCGTCGGCTGCCACCACCACCTTCTGGCAGCGTCAGGAAGACCCGACCAGCGAAGGCACGTCGGAAACCAAGTACCGCTTCAACATCATCGACACCCCCGGCCACGTGGACTTCACCATCGAGGTCGAGCGTTCGCTGGCGGTGCTTGACGGCGCGATCTGCCTGCTGGACGCCAACGCCGGCGTCGAGCCGCAGACCGAGACCGTCTGGCGTCAGGCCGACCGCTATGAAGTTCCGCGGATCGTGTTCGTCAACAAGATGGACAAGATCGGCGCCGACTTCTTCAAATGCGTCCAGATGATCAAGGACCGCACTGGCGGCACTCCCTGCCCGATCGCCCTGCCGATCGGCGCCGAGGACAAGCTGGAAGGCATCGTCGACCTGATCAAGATGGAAGAATGGATCTGGAAGGGCGAGGATCTTGGCGCAAGCTGGGTCCGCCAGCCGGTCCGGGATGAGCTGAAGGACGTCGCAGAGGAATGGCGCGGCAAGATGATCGAACTCGCCGTCGAACAGGACGACGAGGCGATGGAAGCCTATCTCGAAGGCAACGAACCCGACGAGGAGACGCTGCGCCGCCTGATCCGCAAGGGCACGCTGGCGCTGGCCTTCTTCCCGGTCACCGCCGGATCGGCCTTCAAGAACAAGGGCGTCCAGCCGCTGCTGAACGCGGTCATCGACTTCCTGCCGGCGCCGGTCGACGTGCCGCCGCTGATGGGCTTTGCCCCCGATGACGAGACAGAAACCCGCAACATCGAACGCAAGGCCGATGACGCGGCACCCTTCTCGGCGCTGGCGTTCAAGATCATGAACGACCCCTTCGTCGGCTCGCTGACCTTCACGCGCATCTATTCCGGCGCGCTGAAGAAGGGCGACGCGATGCTGAACGCGACCAAGGGCAAGCGCGAGCGTGTCGGCCGGATGATGCTGATGCACGCCATCCAGCGCGAAGAGATCGACGAGGCGTTCGCCGGCGACATCATCGCGCTGGCGGGCCTGAAGGACACCACGACGGGCGACACGCTCTGCGATCCGGCGAAGCCCGTGGTCCTGGAAACCATGACCTTCCCCGAGCCGGTGATCGAGATCGCCGTCGAGCCGAAGTCGAAGGCCGACCAGGAAAAGATGGGCCTCGCCCTTCAGCGCCTGTCGGCCGAGGACCCGTCCTTCCGCGTCGAGACCGACATCGAGTCGGGCCAGACCATCATGAAGGGTATGGGCGAACTTCACCTCGACATCCTCGTCGACCGCATGAAGCGCGAGTTCAAGGTCGAGGCGAATATCGGCGCCCCGCAGGTGGCCTACCGCGAGACCATCTCGACCGAGGCCGAGATCGACTACACCCACAAGAAGCAGACCGGCGGCACGGGCCAGTTCGCCCGCGTCAAGCTGGTCATCACTCCGACCGAACCGGGCGAGGGCTACTCCTTCGAGTCGAAGATCGTGGGCGGCGCGGTGCCGAAGGAATACGTTCCCGGCGTCGAGAAGGGCATCAAGTCGGTCATGGACTCGGGTCCGCTGGCGGGCTTCCCGGTGATCGACTTCAAGGTCGCGCTGATCGACGGCGCCTTCCACGACGTCGACTCCTCGGTCCTGGCCTTCGAGATCGCATCCCGTGCGGCCATGCGCGAGGGCCTGAAGAAGGCGGGCGCCAAGCTGCTGGAGCCGATCATGAAGGTCGAAGTGGTGACGCCCGACGAATACACAGGCTCGATCATCGGTGATCTGACCAGCCGCCGCGGCATGGTGCGTGGCCAGGATACCCGCGGCAATGCCAACGTCATCGACGCGATGGTGCCACTGGCCAACATGTTCGGCTACATCAACAACCTGCGTTCGATGTCCTCGGGCCGCGCGGTGTTCACGATGCAGTTCGACCATTACGAGGCCGTGCCGCAGAACATCTCGGACGAGATCCAGAAGAAATACGCCTGATGCTGCAGGGCGGGGTGAAAGCCCCGCCCGCCTTCACCTGACATACAAGGAGATCTTTGCGATGGCAAAGGCAAAATTCGAGCGCAACAAGCCGCACGTCAACATCGGGACGATCGGGCATGTTGACCACGGCAAGACGACGCTGACGGCGGCGATCACGCGGTATTTCGGCGACTTCAAGGGCTACGACCAGATCGACAACGCCCCCGAGGAGAAGGCGCGCGGGATCACCATCTCGACCACGCATGTGGAATACGAGACCGAGTCCCGCCACTACGCCCATGTGGACTGCCCCGGCCACGCCGACTACGTGAAGAACATGATCACGGGTGCGGCGCAGATGGACGGCGCGATCCTGGTGGTGAACGCGGCCGACGGCCCGATGCCGCAGACGCGCGAACACATTCTGCTCGGCCGCCAGGTCGGCATCCCCTACATGGTGGTCTACCTGAACAAGGTCGACCAGGTGGATGACGAGGAGCTGCTGGAGCTGGTCGAGATGGAGGTGCGCGAGCTGCTCTCCTCCTACGACTATCCCGGCGACGACATCCCGATCGTCAAGGGTTCGGCGCTGGCGGCGCTGGAAGGCCGCGACCCCGAGATCGGCGAGAACTCGATCAAGGCGCTGCTGGCGGCGGTGGACGCCTATATCCCGACGCCGGAACGCGCCATCGACCAGCCCTTCCTGATGCCGATCGAGGACGTGTTCTCGATCTCGGGCCGCGGCACGGTTGTGACCGGCCGGGTCGAGCGCGGGGCGGTGAACGTCGGCGACGAGCTTGAGATCGTCGGCATCCGCCCGACCAAGAAGACGATCTGCACCGGCGTCGAGATGTTCCGCAAGCTGCTGGACCGCGGCGAGGCGGGCGACAACATCGGCGCGCTGCTGCGCGGCGTGGACCGCGACGGGGTGGAACGTGGCCAAGTGCTGTGCAAGCCGGGTTCGGTGAAGCCGCACACCAAGTTCGAGGCCGAGGCCTATATCCTGACCAAGGAGGAAGGCGGCCGCCACACGCCGTTCTTCGCCAACTACCGCCCGCAGTTCTACTTCCGCACCACCGACGTGACCGGGACCGTCAAGCTGCCCGAGGGCACCGAGATGGTGATGCCGGGCGACAACCTGAAGTTCGAGGTGGAACTGATCGCGCCGATCGCGATGGAAGAGAAGCTGCGCTTCGCCATCCGCGAGGGCGGCCGCACCGTCGGCGCCGGCGTGGTCTCGAAGATCCTCGAGTGATCTGAAGCATGGTGCTGCAAGAGAGTGGCCCGTCCCGAAGGGGCGGGCTTTGAATTACTACTTTTAGCTAATTCTATTTAGCCATTTCGGTATACTCAAGTTGATACCCGGAAATGTTTGCCTCGTACAGTTTGACGTTTGCTTTGCGGCAGATGTTCAGCAACTTGGGTAGATGCCTTTTTCTCTCAAACCGCACCCCTATCGTCACACCTGCTACAGTTAGCGGATCGTCGAAATGCACCAGTCCGATCTTAGGGGAAAGCAGCCGCCACTCCCGTTCTTCGCCCCACCTAAGCGTCTTAGTGGAAAGGGCCAACCTAGCTTTTTCTGTGTCCGGCATTCGATCGTTTAAGAAAACAGGCGGAACATCATCGTATGTGACGCGAACTAGCTCAATGTCATTCGGCGTGGATCTTACAAGCCGTTTAAAGCGGTAGGAAATAGTTATTCCGTGAAATTCCCCCGCGTAGTGAGCCCACATCGTTTCGCTCGCACGGCATTCGGAGAAGCTGGCTATTCCGATAGAATCTCGTTCTGCTAGGATGCTGGCCATCCGGCTGCTTTTTCGCGATGATTTCTCGAAGATGGCGCTTTCCCGATGGGTGCCCTCCATAGGGTCATTCAAATTTTTAAATCCCCCGCAGTAGATCTCACTTCTCAATACACAGTTAAATTCCCTCTCCCAATTGTCATCGTTAATTGGCCTGTATCTGTATAATAATTGCGGATATGCGTAGCGTGTCACTTTCCCCATCGGCAAACTTCGTTCCTATTTTGACGACGCTAGACCAAGGGAAATTGTGTAGCAATGTTCTGTTGACACCCGCCCCCGCACCCCTCATAAGCTTCCATCGCTACCGGTCACGCAGAATCGGTTGCATCTGACAGGGCCGCCCGTTATGGGGGCGGCCTTGCAGTTTTTCTAAGGTCCGATGCTGGCGCCGTATGGTGCGACGTCAGCCTCTCGACTGAAATCCCCGACCGAGGGATGCTTTGATGCAAAGCCAGACCATCCGTATCCGGCTCAAGGCGTTCGATTATCGCGTGCTGGACGCCAGCACCGCCGAGATCGTGAACACCGCCAAGCGGACCGGCGCGACCATTCGTGGCCCGATCCCGCTGCCGAACAAGATCGAGAAATTCACCGTCCTGCGTGGTCCGCACATCGACAAGAAGTCGCGCGACCAGTGGGAAATCCGCACGCACAAGCGGCTTCTGGACATCGTCGATCCGACGCCCCAGACCGTTGACGCCCTGATGAAGCTCGACCTCGCCGCCGGCGTGGACGTCGAGATCAAGGTCTGAGGGGGATCGTCATGCGGACTGGTGTTATCGCCAAGAAACTGGGCATGACCCGGCTGTTCCTCGAGGACGGTCGTCAGGTGCCCGTCACCGTGCTGCAGCTGGACAACCTTCAGGTGGTCGCGCAGCGCACCGCCGGGCAGGACGGCTACACCGCGCTTCAACTGGGCGCAGGCGACGCGAAGCCGAAGAACGTGACAGCGCCCATGCGCGGTCACTTCGCCAAAGCCAGTGTCGCGCCCAAGCGCAAGATTGCCGAGTTCCGGGTGTCCGAGGACAACCTGGTCCCCGTGGGCGAGGAAATCATCGCCGCCCATTACTTCGCGGGTCAGTTCGTGGACATCGCGGGCACCTCGATCGGCAAGGGCTTTGCCGGTGCGATGAAGCGGCACAACTTCGGCGGGTTGCGCGCCTCGCACGGCGTGTCGGTCAGCCACCGCTCGCACGGGTCCACCGGCCAGTGTCAGGACCCCGGCAAGGTGTTCAAGGGCAAGAAGATGGCGGGCCATCTGGGCGCGGTGCGCGTCACCACCCAGAACCTGCAGGTCGTCCGCACCGACGCTGACCGTGGCCTCATCATGGTCAAGGGCTCGGTTCCCGGTTCCAAGGGCGGCTGGGTCACGATCAAGGACGCCGTGAAGAAGCCGCAGGCCGAGAACACGATCTACCCGGCCGCGCTGCGGTCGGCCGAGCGTGAGGCCAAGCGTCTGGCCGAGGAAGCCGCCGCCCAGGCCGCTGCCGAGGAAGAAGCCGCGCGTCAGGCCGCGCTTGAGGCCGAAGCCGCCGCGCAGGAAGCCGCGCTGGCCGAAGCTCAGGCCTCGATCGCCGAGGGCGACAGCGCTGCCCCCGAAGGAGACGAGAGCAAATGAAACTCGACGTGATTTCGCTTTCCTCGGGCAAGGCCGGGGACATCGAACTGCCCGACGACATCTTCGGGCTGGAGCCGCGCGCGGACATCCTGCAGCGTGTCGTCCGCTGGCAGCGGGCGAAGGCTCAGGCTGGAACCCATGCCACGCTGGGCAAGTCGGACGTCAGCTATTCGACCAAGAAGATCTATCGCCAGAAGGGCACGGGCGGCGCGCGCCACGGCTCGCGCAAGGCGCCGATCTTCCGCAAGGGTGGCGTCTACAAGGGTCCGACCCCGCGCAGCCACGCCTTCGACCTGCCCAAGAAGGTGCGCGCCCTCGGCCTGCGCCACGCGCTGTCGGCGAAAGCCTCGCGCGGCAAGCTGGTCGTGCTGGAGAACCTGGACCTGGCCGACGCCAAGACCTCAGTCCTGGCCAAGGCGGTCAGGGAGCAGGGCTGGAAGCGCGTCCTGGTCATCGACGGTGCCCAGGTGAACGAGAACTTCGCCCGCGCCGCCCGCAACCTGGAAGGCGTGGATATCCTGCCCTCGATGGGCGCCAACGTCTATGACATCCTCAAGCGCGACACGCTGGTGATCACGCGCGCGGGTGTCGAGGCGCTGCAGGCCCGGCTGAACGGCGCGCAGGCTGCCGCCGCCGATCAAGGAGCGACCGTGTGATGGCTGCGAAACCCGAACATTACGACGTGATCGTCAAGCCGATCATCACCGAGAAGGCGACGATGGCGGGCGAGCTTGCCAATGCCGTCACCTTCGAGGTGCAGAAATCGGCCAGCAAGCCGCAGATCAAGGATGCCGTCGAGGCGCTGTTCAACGTCAAGGTCAAGGCGGTCAACACCGTTTTGACCAAGGGCAAGACCAAGCGCTTCCGCGGCCGCCCCGGCGTCCGCTCGGACGTCAAGAAGGCCTATGTGATGCTCGAGGCTGGCAACAGCATCGACGTGAACACCGGCCTCTGATAAGGGCAACGACTCTGCGGCCCTCGGGATTCTCGGGGGCCGCGGTGCTTTTCGACTGAAACGGACCTTTGGTCCAAGGCAAACGGAAGACAGAAACCATGGCACTCAAGTCGTATAAACCGACGACGCCTGGCCAGCGCGGGCTGGTACTGATCGACCGTTCGGAGCTTTGGAAAGGCCGCCCCGTCAAGACCCTCACCGAAGGTTTGACCAAGACGGGCGGCCGGAACAACACCGGACGGATCACGATGTGGCACAAGGGCGGCGGGGCCAAGCGGCTTTACCGCGTCGTCGATTTCCGCCGCACCAAGCTGGACGTCGCCGCCACCGTGGAACGGATCGAATACGACCCGAACCGCACTGCCTTCATCGCGCTGATCCGCTATGAGGATGGCGAGCAGGCCTATATCCTTGCCCCGCAGCGTCTGGCTGTCGGCGACAAGGTTTTGGCCGCGCGCAAGGCGGACATCAAGCCGGGCAATGCGATGCCCTTCAGCGGCATGCCGATCGGCACGATCGTCCACAACGTGGAGCTGAAGCCCGGCAAAGGCGGCCAACTGGCCCGTTCCGCCGGCACCTACGCGCAGTTCGTGGGACGCGATGGCGGCTATGCGCAGATCCGCCTGTCCTCGGGCGAACTGCGGCTGGTGCGTCAGGAATGCATGGCGACCATCGGCGCCGTGTCGAACCCTGACCATTCCAACCAGAACTTCGGCAAGGCTGGCCGGATGCGGCATCTGGGCGTCCGCCCGACCGTTCGCGGCGTTGCCATGAACCCAATCGACCACCCGCATGGTGGTGGTGAGGGCCGGACTTCGGGCGGCCGTCACCCTGTGACCCCCTGGGGCAAGCCTACGAAGGGCAAGCGCACTCGTTCCAACAAGTCGACCGACAAGTACATTCTGCGGTCGCGCCACGCCAAGAAGAAGGGGCGCTGATCCATGTCACGTTCTGTTTGGAAAGGCCCGTTCGTCGACGCCTATGTCCTGCGCAAGGCCGAAAAGGCGCGCGACTCGGGTCGGTCCGAGGTCATCAAGATCTGGTCGCGCCGTTCGACCATCCTGCCGCAATTCGTCGGCCTGACCTTCGGCGTCTACAACGGGCACAAGCATATCCCCGTGAACGTCAGCGAGGAAATGATCGGCCAGAAGTTCGGTGAATATTCGCCGACGCGGACCTATTACGGTCATGCGGCCGACAAGAAAGCGAAAAGGAAGTAAACCGTCATGGGTAAGGAAAACAATCCGCGCCGCGTGGCGGACAATGAGGCGATGGCGAAGACCAAGATGCTTCGCACCTCGCCGCAGAAGCTGAACCTCGTCGCCGCCATGATCCGCGGCAAGAAGGTGGAAAAGGCTCTGGCCGATCTCACCTTCTCGAAGCGCCGCATCGCGGGCGACGTGAAGAAATGCCTGCAGTCGGCCATCGCCAATGCCGAGAACAACCACAACCTGGACGTCGACCAACTGGTCGTCGCCGAAGCCTGGGTCGGCAAGAACATGGTGCTGAAGCGGGGCCGTCCGCGCGCCCGTGGCCGGTTCGGCAAGATCATGAAGCCGTTCTCGGAAATCACCATCATGGTGCGCGAGATCGACGCAGCGGCCGAGGCCGCGAAGAAGGCGGCGAAGTCGCAGAAGCGCACGGCGTCGAACCGTCAGGCCGAAGTCACCGCCACCCCCGAAGCCGCTGCCGAGGAGCTCGCGTAATGGGTCAGAAGGTCAATCCCATCGGGTTCCGCCTGCAGGTCAACCGCACCTGGGACAGCCGCTGGTTCGCCGAAAGCAAGGACTTCGGCAACCTGCTGCTCGAGGACGTCAAGATCCGCGAGTTCATCCACGATGAAGCCAAGCAGGCCGGCGTCAGCCGTGTCATCATCGAGCGTCCGCATCGCAAGTGCCGCGTGACGATCCATGCCGCCCGTCCGGGCGTCATCATCGGCCGCAAAGGCGCCGACATCGAGACGCTGCGCAAGAAGCTGGCGAACTTCACCGACTCGGAACTGCACCTCAACATCGTCGAGGTCCGCAAGCCCGAGCTGGATGCCCAGTTGGTGGCCGAATCGATCGCCCAGCAGCTTGAACGCCGGGTGTCGTTCCGCCGCGCCATGAAGCGCGCGGTGCAGAACTCGATGCGCATGGGAGCTCTCGGCATCCGCGTCAACGTCGCCGGCCGCCTGGGCGGCGCCGAGATCGCGCGGACCGAATGGTATCGTGAGGGCCGTGTGCCGCTGCACACGCTGCGCGCCGACATGGACTATGCTTTGTCCGAAGCGAAGACCCCTTACGGGATCATCGGGGTCAAGGTCTGGGTCTTCAAGGGTGAGATCATGGAACACGACCCGCAGGCGCACGACCGCCGCGCCGCCGAGGCGCAGGAAGGTCCGGCATCTCGTGGTCCGCGCCGCGACCGCGACGCGCGCTGAGGAGTAGGGAACAATGCTGCAACCGAAACGGACCAAGTTCCGCAAACAGCACAAGGGCCGCATTCACGGCGAGGCCAAGGGCGGGTTCAACCTGAACTTCGGCTCCTATGCGCTGAAGGCGACGGAACCCGAGCGCGTCACCGCGCGCCAGATCGAGGCGGCCCGCCGCGCGATCACCCGTCACATGAAGCGCCAGGGCCGCGTCTGGATCCGAATCTTCCCGGACGTGCCGGTGTCGTCGAAGCCGACCGAAGTGCGGATGGGCAAGGGCAAGGGCTCGGTCGATTTCTGGGCCGCCCGCGTCCACCCCGGTCGGATCATGTTCGAGATCGACGGCGTCGAGGACGAGGTGGCCCGCGAGGCGCTGCGCCTCGGCGCGATGAAGCTGCCGGTGCTTAGCCGGATCGTGCATCGCGAAGATTGGTGATCGGTGCGTGTGAACCACGCACCCTGCGACTACGAGAAGCCCTGCCGGAAACGGCGGGGCTTTGCATTGGAGGGACCAGGCTGGCGCTCAAGCTTGTTGCCGCTCTGCTGATCATGTCCGGCGCGGTGTGGATCTCAACATCGCGGCACGGCGAAGTTTCTGCGGACTGCCGAAACGCACAGAGCTCCGTGAATGACGATCCGAACGATCGGGTCTTTCTTGGCTGGATTGCCTCCTGCGCGAAATAGCACAGGTCCGGGGCGCATCTTTGCTTGCCGCCAAGGCAAATATCGCGTATGCGCAGGCTTTCATCTCTAACTCCACCGGGAATCAGGGTGGCCCAGGCGACTGGGGCCCTCCGGTGATGTTGAAAGGAACGGGCGCATGAAAGCGCAGGAACTGAAAGACAAGACGCCCGAGCAGCTGCGCGAGCAGCTGGTCGCGCTGAAGAAGGAGGCGTTCAACCTCCGCTTCCAGCAGGCCACTGGCCAGATTGAATCGACCGCCCGGATGCGCACCGTCCGCAAGGACGTGGCCCGCGTGCTGACCGTCATGAACCAGAAGGCCGCCGACGCGGCCGCGTCGAACTGAGGAGCGGCCCATGCCCAAACGCATCCTGCAAGGCCGCGTCACCAGCGACAAGAACGAACAGACCGTCACCGTCCTGGTCGAGCGCCGTTTCAAGCACCCCGTGCTGCACAAGATCGTCCGCTCGTCCAAGAAGTACCGGGCGCATGACGCCAACAACACCTACAAGGTCGGCGATACCGTGCGCATCATCGAATGCGCGCCGATGTCCAAGACCAAGCGCTGGACCGTCCTCATGAACGAGACGGCAGCCGAGGCCGTTCAGGCCTGAGGAACAACGGCGGGCCGCCCGGCCCGTTGATATAGCGAAACCCTGGGGCCGGGACTGCAACCGGTCCCCAAAGGTCGGGAGCAAACCATGATCCAGATGCAGACCAACCTGGATGTTGCTGACAACTCCGGCGCTCGCCGGGTGCAGTGCATCAAGGTTCTGGGCGGATCGCACCGGCGCTATGCGTCGGTCGGCGACATCATCGTCGTCTCCGTCAAGGAAGCCATTCCGCGCGGCCGCGTGAAGAAGGGCGACGTCCGCAAGGCCGTCGTCGTGCGCACCGCCAAGGAAGTGAAGCGCGAGGACGGCACCTCGATCCGTTTCGACGCGAATGCCGCCGTCATCCTGAACAACCAGGGCGAACCGGTCGGCACCCGCATCTTCGGGCCGGTCGTGCGCGAGCTGCGCGCCAAGAACTTCATGAAGATCATCTCGCTTGCGCCGGAGGTGCTGTAATGGCCGCCAAGCTCAAGAAGGGTGACCGCGTCGTCGTTCTGGCCGGCAAGGACAAGGGAAAGACCGGCGAGATCACGCAGGTGATGCCCAAGGACAACAAGGCGGTCGTGGACGGCGTGAACATCGTGCTGCGCCACACCCGCCAGTCGCAGACCTCGCCCGGCGGCCGCGTTCCAAAGAACATGCCGATCGACCTGTCGAACCTCGCGCTGACGGACGCCAACGGCAAACCGACCCGCGTCGGCTTCCGCATGGAAGGCGACCGCAAGGTCCGCTTCGCCAAGACCACGGGAGACGTGATCTGATGCTGGATCAAGCGACCTATACCCCGCGGCTCAAGGCGGAATACCGCGACCGCATCCGTGCCGCTCTGAAGGAAGAGTTCGGCTACAAGAACGACATGCAGATCCCGCGCCTGGACAAGATCGTCCTGAACATGGGCGTGGGCGAGGCGGTCAAGGACACCAAGAAGGTCAAGCAGGCCGCCGAGGAACTGTCCCTGATCGCCGGCCAGAAGGCCGTCATCACCCATGCCAAGAAGTCGATCGCCGGCTTCCGCGTGCGGGAAGAAATGCCTCTGGGCTGCAAGGTCACGCTGCGCGGCGACCGCATGTATGAATTCTTGGACCGCCTGATCAACATCGCGCTGCCCCGCGTCCGCGACTTCCGCGGCGTCAAGGGTTCGTCGTTTGACGGCCGCGGCAACTATGCCATGGGTCTCAAGGAACAGATCGTGTTCCCCGAGATCGAGTTCGACAAGGTCGACGAAGTGCTGGGGATGGACATCATCATCACCACCAATGCGAAGACCGATGCCGAGGCGAAGGCGCTGCTGAAGCACTTCAACATGCCGTTCAACAGCTGATCGCGCGAGGAAGAACGATATGGCAAAGAAATCCATGATCGAACGTCAGAAGAAGCGCGAGCGGATGGTGGCCCAGTATGCCCCCAAGCGCGCGGCTCTGAACGAAATCATCAACGACCAGTCGAAACCGATGGAAGAGCGCTTCAAGGCCACGCTGAAGCTGGCCGAGCTGCCGCGCAACTCATCGCCGACCCGGCTGAAGAACCGCTGCGAACTGACGGGCCGCCCGCGCGCCTATTATCGCAAGCTGAAGGTATCGCGGATCATGCTGCGCGAACTCGGTTCGTTCGGCCAGATCCCCGGCCTCGTGAAGTCGAGCTGGTAAGGGAGAGGCACAGATGTCGATGAACGATCCGCTCGGCGATATGCTGACCCGCATCCGCAACGCTCAGATGCGCGGGAAATCCACCGTCCGCACCCCGGCCAGCAAGCTGCGCGCCTGGGTCCTGGATGTGCTGAAGGCCGAGGGCTACATCCGCGGCTATGAAGAGGTGACGACCGACGCCGGTCACACCGAAATCGAGATCAGCCTGAAATACTACGAGGGCACCCCGGTGATCCGCGAGTTGGCTCGCGTCTCCAAGCCTGGCCGCCGCGTCTATGCCGGCGCCAAGGCCCTGCCGCAGGTCCGCAACGGCCTCGGCGTCTCGATCGTGTCCACGCCCAAGGGCGTCATGACGGATGCAGCGGCTCGCAACGCCAATGTCGGCGGCGAAGTCCTCTGCACCGTGTTCTAAAGGGGGGGCAGGATGTCTCGGATTGGTAAGAAGCCGGTCGAACTGCCCTCGGGCGTGACGGCCGAAGTCAGGGGCCAGACCATCTCGGTCAAGGGTCCCAAAGGCACGCGGACCTTCACCGCGACGGATGACGTGGACCTGGTCCTGGACGGCAGCACCGTTTCGGTGAAGCCGCGCGGGCTGTCCAAGCGCGCCCGCCAGCAGTGGGGGATGTCGCGGTCGATGGTGGAAAACCTCGTCACCGGCGTGACCACGGGCTTCAAGCGCGAGCTTGAGATCCAGGGCGTCGGCTACCGGGCCTCGATGCAGGGCAAGACCCTGAAGCTGGCGCTCGGCTACAGCCACGACGTCATCTTCGAGGCGCCGGAAGGCGTCTCGGTGAACGCGCCGAAGCAGACGGAGATCGTGGTCGAGGGCATCGACCAGCAGGTCGTCGGCCAGGTCGCCGCCAACATCCGCGGATGGCGGAAACCCGAGCCCTACAAGGGCAAGGGCATCCGCTACAAGGGTGAGCAGGTCTTCCGCAAGGAAGGCAAGAAGAAGTAAGGATCGCGCAAATGGCACTGAACAAGAGAGAGCTGTTCCAGAAGCGCCGCCTGCGCGTTCGGAACAAACTGCGCGAGATGTCCGCTGGACGTCCGCGCCTGTCCGTCCACCGCTCGTCGAAGAACATCAGCGTCCAGCTGATCGACGACGCGCAGGGCGTGACGCTGGCTTCCGCCTCGACCCTGGAAAAGGATCTGGGCTTGGTCGGCAAGAACAACGTCGAGGCTGCGGCCAAGATCGGCGCGGCCATCGCGGAACGCGCGAAGGCGAATGGTGTCGAGGCGGTCGTGTTCGATCGCGGCGGCTTCCTGTTCCACGGCAAGATCAAGGCGCTTGCCGACGCGGCCCGCGAAGGCGGTCTGAAGTTCTAAGCGACTGCGGGTGGCGGTGACGCCACCCCGATGATCCGGGAGCCCTTCGGCTCACCTGGATCGGATCAACCGGCGCGGACCCTGCGCCAGAATGCAAGGGATGCCTCATGGCAGAACGTGATAACCGCGGGGGTCGCCGCGACGACCGCCGGGACCGGGACGAAACCCCGGAATTCGCCGATCGTCTGGTTGCGATCAACCGCGTGTCGAAGACCGTCAAGGGCGGCAAGCGCTTCGGCTTCGCCGCACTGGTCGTCGTCGGTGACCAGCGGGGCCGCGTCGGCTTCGGCAAGGGCAAGGCCAAGGAAGTGCCGGAAGCCATCCGCAAGGCGACCGAGCAGGCCAAGCGCGGTCTGATCCGCGTGCCGCTGCGCGACGGCCGCACGCTGCACCACGACATCGAGGGCCGCCACGGCGCGGGCCGCGTCGTGATGCGGACGGCCGTTCCGGGGACCGGCATCATCGCCGGCGGCCCGATGCGGGCCGTCTTCGAGATGCTGGGCGTGCAGGACGTCGTGGCCAAGTCGCTGGGGTCGCAGAACCCCTACAACATGATCCGCGCCACCCTCGACGGCCTGAAAGCCGAGGCCTCGCCACGTTCGGTGGCGCAGCGCCGCGGCAAGAAGGTCGCCGAGATCCTGCCCTCGCAGGACGCGAAACCCGCCCAAGCCGAGGCCGAACCGGCCATGGCCGAAGCCTGAGGAGAAGCGAGATGGCAACCATCGTCGTCAAGCAGATCGGCTCGCCGATCCGCCGTCCCAAGGAACAGCGCGCGACGCTGAAGGGTCTTGGGCTGAACAAGATGCACCGCACCCGCGAATTGGAGGACACCCCTGCGATCCGCGGCATGGTGAACGCGATCCCGCATCTGGCGAAGATCGTCGAGGAAAAGAACTGATCGACAAGGCCGGGGTTTGCCCCGGCCTTTTCCTTTGATCGCGGGGTCTTACCCCGAGGACAAGGGAACCGATCCCCGGGGTTCCGGCGTTTCGCCACAGCAAAGGAGAAATGCCATGCGCCACCTGAGCCTTTTCGCCGTCCTTGGCGGCACTGCAGTCCTTGCGGCCTGCGCCCAGCCAGCCTCGACCACCACGATCATCGTGCCCCCGGCGGCGACCGAGTGCACCGCCGCCGACTACCAGTCCTATATCGGGCAGCAGTCGCCGGCGATCACCCTGCCGCCTGGCACCGAGTTCCGCCATTATCGCAGCGGCGAGGCCGTCGCCACGGATGTGAACCCGGCGCGGCTGAACTTCGAATATGACCGCAGCGGCCGCCTGGTCGGCGTGACCTGCGGCTGACCCGAAAGCAAACGCCCCGACACTGCCGGGGCGTTTTCCCATTCAGCGCCGGGGCTGCGCCACATAGCGCAGATAGGGCAGGGTCTTGGTGAGTTTGCCGAAGCGTTCTTCGGCCTGCTCGTCGTTCAGCGACAGGGCCACGATCACGTCCTCGCCCGGGTTCCAGTTGGCGGGGGTCGAGATCGGCACCCCGTCCGTCGCCTGCACCGCGTCCAGCGCCCGCAGGATTTCCGCAAAGTTGCGCCCCACCGACATCGGGTAGGTCATCGTCAGCCGCACCCGTCTGTCCGGCCCGATGATGAAGACGCTGCGGACCGTCGCGGTATCCGCCGGCGTGCGGTCGTCAGGCAGCGAGGCATCCGCGGGGAACATGTCGTAAAGCTTGGCAATGGTCAGCGAGGTGTCGTCCGCCATCGCGAAATTCGCGGGGCAGCCCGCGACCGCCTCGATGTCGCGCTTCCATTTGCCGTGGTCTTCCAGGCTGTCCACCGACACGCCCAGGACCTTGGTGTTGCGCTTCTCGAATTCAGGCACCAGTTGCGCCACGACGCCGAATTCGGTCGTGCAGACGGGGGTGAAGTCGCGCGGATGGCTGAAGATGATCGCGTAGCTGTCGCCCATCCAGTCATGGAAGCGGATCTCGCCCTCGGTCGTCCGGGCGGTGAAGTCGGGGGCGATGTCGTTGATGCGCAGGGCCATGGGATGCTCCTTCAAAGCGGCAGGTTGTCGCAGAGATAAGCCCTTGCCGGTAAAATGCCACTGGGCGCGTGAAGGACTCGCCTGCGGAACGCCGGCCGAATCAATCAGATCGTCAGCCTTGCCAACCTTGCGCCGGGAATGACCGGGTGCAACGCTGTGGCCCGACAACAAGCCGGCAAGGGAGAGCGACATGGCCGAACTGGCAGACAAGCGGAAATTCTACATCGATGGCGCTTGGGTGGACCCCGCCGGGGCTCAGGACCTTGAGGTGATCGACCCGACGACCGAGGAGCCTTTTGCCGTCATTTCGCTGGGCGGGCAGGCAGATACCGACCGCGCCGTGGCGGCGGCCAAGGCCGCGCAGCCGGGCTGGGCGGCGACGCCCCCGGCCGAGCGGCTGGGTTTCGCCGAGCGGCTGCTGGAAATCTACAAGCGCCGCAACGACGACGTGGCCCATGCCATGACCTGCGAGATGGGCGCCCCCACCGACATGTCGAAGGGCGACCAGGCCGAGTCTGGCTCGTTCCATATCGAGACCTTCATCAACAGCTTCCGCGACTTCGAGTTCATCCGGCCCCTTGGCTCCCACGCCCCCACCAGCATGGTCGCGTGGGAGCCTGTCGGCGTCGTGGCCCTCATCACCCCCTGGAACTGGCCGATGAACCAGGTCACGCTGAAGGTGATCCCGGCGATCCTGGCGGGCAACAGCGTCGTGCTGAAGCCCTCGGAAATCTCCCCGATCTCGTCCATGGTCTTTGCCGAGATGATCCACGAGGCCGGGCTGCCCCCCGGCGTCTTCAATCTGGTGAACGGCGACGGCGCGGGCGTGGGCACGCAACTGTCCACGCATCCGGACGTGGACATGGTGTCCTTCACCGGCTCGACCCGCGCGGGCATCGCCATCACCAAGGCGGCGGCGGATTCGCTGAAGAAGGTGGCGCTGGAACTGGGCGGCAAGGGCGCGAACGTGGTCTTCGCCGATGCCGACGAGAAGGCGGTGACGCGCGGGACGCGGCATGTCTTCTACAACTCGGGGCAGTCCTGCAACGCGCCAACCCGGATGCTGGTCGAGCGGTCCTTCTACGAGCAGGCGGTCGAAGCCGCCGCTCGCGTGGCCGAGGAAACCACCGTCGGCAGCGCGCATGAAGCGGGCAAGCATATTGGCCCCGTGGTCAGCAAGCAGCAGTGGGAAAAGATCCAGGGGTTGATCCAGACCGGCATCGACGAGGGCGCGCGGCTGGTCGCCGGCGGCCCCGGCCTGCCCGAAGGCGTCAACCGCGGCTATTTCGTCCGTCCCACGGTCTTTGCGGATGTGACCCGCGACATGACCATCTTCCGGCAGGAGATCTTCGGCCCCGTGCTGTCGATCACCCCCTTCGACAGTGAGGAGGAAGCCGTCGAATTGGCCAACGACACGATCTACGGGCTGACCAACTACGTCCAGACGCAGGACGGCGCCCGCCGGAACCGGCTGGCCCGGCAGCTCAAGGCCGGGATGATCGAGACGAACGGCGTGAACCGCGGCCGGGGTTCCGCCTTCGGCGGGGTCAAGGCCTCGGGGCGCGCCCGCGAGGGCGGGGTCTGGGGGCTGGAGGAGTTCATGGACTCCAAGCAGATCTCGGGCTGGGACAACGACGCCTGACCCGGACATGGAGGGCGCCCCGCAGGGCGCCCTTACGGCTCAGCCCTGCGCCGCCCGCTCGGCTTCCAGTTCCTTCATCGCATCCTCCCACAGCACGTCGCCATAGGTCTCCCGCAGGGTTGCCTTGACGATCTTGCCGGTCGCGCCCAGCGGCAGGGTTTCGACAAAGATCACCCGGTCGGGCCGCTGCCAGCGCGGCACCTTGCCGTCATACCAGGAGAGCAGTTCTTCTTCGCTCAGGGCCGACTGCGACCGCCTGATCGCGCAGATCACCGGGCGCTCGTCCCATTTCGGATGCCGGGCGGCAATGGCGGCGGCATTGGCAATCTCGGGATGGCCCACGGCGATGTTTTCCAGATCGACGGTGGAAATCCATTCGCCCCCCGACTTGATGATGTCCTTGGATCGGTCGCGGATCACCATGTAGCCGTTCGGGTCGATGGTGGACACGTCGCCGGTGCCGAACCAGCCGTCCCAGGTCAGGGCGGATTTCTCATGCCCGAAATAGCTGTCCAGCACCCAGTGGCCGCGGATCTGCAACTCGCCCTCGGTCGTGCCGTCATTGGGCAGGACGCGGCCCTCGGCATCGACGATCCGCAACTCGGCCCCATAGGGGGGGCGGCCCTGGCCGTTGCCGATGCGGTCCTGTTCCTCGAAGGGCAGCGACAGGTGCTTGGCCAAGGGCGCGTTCAGCGTGCCGAGCGGGCTCGTTTCCGTCATTCCCCAGGCATGGATCAGTTCGACGCCATAGCGGTCGCGGAAGGCCGCGCGCATCGACGGCGGCAGGGCCGAGCCGCCGACGACCGTGCGCTTGAAGGTGGTGGGCTTCTCGTCCATGCCGTCCAGCGCGATCAGCAGCCCCAGCCAGATCGTCGGCACCCCGGCCGCCAGCGTCACGCTTTCGTCGATGATCAGCCGCGCGAGGCTGTCGCCGTCCAGCCTCGGCCCCGGCATCACCAGCCGCGCGCCGACGGCGGCCGAGGCATAGGGGATGCCCCATGCGTTGACGTGGAACATCGGCACGACCGGCATGACCGAATCCGTGGCCCCGATCCCCAGCCCGTCGCGGTTGTTGACGCAAAGCGCGTGCAGCAGCGTCGAACGGTGGGAGTAAAGCACCCCCTTGGGATCGCCGGTCGTCCCCGAGGTATAGCAGAGCGACGAGGGCGAGGTTTCATCGACCTCGGCAAAGGGCGCGGCGGGATCGCCCTCGACCAGCAGCTCGTCGTGGAACAGAAGGCCCGGCAGTTGCGCGGCCAGTTCCTCGTCGCGTCCGCCCAGCAGGACGATGCCGGTCAGCGTCGGCAACTGGTCGCGGACCGAGGCGATCAGCGGCACGAAGGTCCGCTCGATGAACAGGATGCGGTCGGCAGCATGGTTGACGATATAGACCAGTTGCTCGGGCGCGAGCCGGGGGTTCAGCGTGTGGCAGACCATCCCCATGCCCGGCACGCCGAAATACAGTTCCAGATGCCGCCGGTTGTTCCAGGCAAGCGTCCCCACCCGGTCGCCCGGCTGCAGCCCGCGCGCCCGCAGGGCCGAGCCGATCCGGTGCGCGTTGACGGCGACCTCGGCCCATGTGGTCCGCTCGAATCCGCCTTCGGTCAGGGCCGAGACGATCTCGGTGTCGCCGTGATAGCGCGCGGCGTGGTCGATCAGCGAACCGACGCTCAGCGGCTGATGCATCATCTGGCCAAGCAGCATGGTTTCCCCCTTTTTTGACGACAAGACACTGCGTCCACCGCCCGCCTGCCGCAAGTGTTTTGGCGCGCGACAGGGCGCGACGGCAGGTCCGCCTGACGGAAATCCGCCGCGCGCCTGGATTGCCGCGCCCTGCCGCCTTGCCTATCGTCGCCGCGGATTTGACGGAGGGGAAGATGAAACTGCTGCGCCATGGACCGGCCGGATCGGAAAAGCCGGGGCTGCTGGATGCCGGGGGGCGGGTGCGCGACCTGTCCGCCCATGTCGCCGACATCGCGGGCGAGGTTCTGACGCCCGAGGGGCTGGCGCGTCTGGCAGCGCTGGACCCCGCCACCCTGCCGCTGGTCGAGGGCACGCCGCAGGGGAACCTGCGTCTCGGCCCCTGCGTGGGGGATGTGCGCAAGTTCATCGCCATCGGGCTGAACTATGCCGATCACGCGGCGGAATCCGGGATGCCGGTCCCGACCGAGCCGATCGTCTTCGCCAAGTGGACAAGCTGCATCACCGGCCCCGACGACGAGGTGCGCCTGCCGAAAGGTTCCACCAAGACCGACTGGGAGGTCGAACTTGGCATCGTCATCGGCCAGCCCGTCTCGGACGTGCCGGTGGACGCGGCCCTCGGGCATGTCGCGGGCTACTGCGTCGTCAACGACATCAGCGAGCGGGAATGGCAGCTTGAGCGCGGTGGCACCTGGGACAAGGGCAAGGGCTTCGACACCTTCGGCCCGATCGGGCCGTGGCTGGTGACGACCGACGAGATCCCCGACCCGCAGGCGCTGGCGATCTGGCTGGAAGTGGACGGCAGGCGCTATCAGGACGGCTCGACCGCGACGATGGTCTTCGGGGTGGCGGAACTGGTCGCCTATTGCTCGCGGCTGATGCGGCTGATGCCGGGCGACATCATCACCACCGGCACGCCGCCCGGCGTGGGCATGGGGCAGGACCCCAAGGTCTTCCTGAAAGGCGGCGAGGTCATGCGGCTGGGGATCGAGGGACTGGGCGTGCAGACCCAGAAGGTGGTCGCGCAGGGCTGACCGACGCAGGCCGGGCCTGAGCCTGCCGTGGCGAAGGCCGGCCCGGTTGATCCCCCTTGCCCCGGCATGACAGACTTGCCGCGACCCATCGAAAGGCGCCGCCCATGTTCGACCTGCCGCTTTCCGGCCTGACCGTCGTCTGCATGGCCACCAATGTCCCCGGCCCGGCCGCGGCGGCAATTCTGGCGGGGCAGGGGATGGAGGTCATCAAGATCGAGCCGCCCTCGGGCGACCTGACCGCCTTGGCGATGCCGCAATGGTATGCCGAACTGAACCGCGCCGCGAAGATCGAGACGGTGGACCTGCGGTCCGACGCAGGGCAGGCCCGGTTCCGCGAACTGCTGAAGGGGGCCGACCTGCTGATCTCCAGCCACCGCCGGGCGGCGCTGGGGCGGCTCGGGATCACGGTTCCGGCGCTAGCGGCCGTGAACCCGCGGCTCGCCTGGGTCGAGATCGTCGGCGACGAGGATGCCCCGGACCTGCCCGGCCACGACCTGACCTATCAGGCCACCGCCGGGCTGCTGGACGGGCGGATGCCACGCGCGGTGATCGCCGACATGGCCGGGGCCGAGCGGGCCGCCAGCGCGGCCACGACGCTGCTTCTGGGGCGGGAACGGGGCCGCCCGCAGCGCCACGCCGTCATCGGGTTGCGGCAGGCGGCGGAACGCTTCGCCGCGCCGGTGCGCCTTGGCTTTACCGTGAATGGCGGGCTTCTGTCCGGTGCCTCGCCGGATTACGCCATCCACGCCTTGCGCGACGGGCTGGTCGCCTGCGCAGCACTTGAGCCGCATTTCTCGGCCCGTCTGGCCGAGGTCGCGGGCGGCGACATTCCCGGCTTCTTCGCCGGCCTGACCATCAAGGAATGCCGCGCCCTGGCTAGGGAACGGGATCTGCCGCTGGAGCCGTTCCGGGCGTGACCCGCACCCGCCGTTCGCGCGGCGGCTTTGCCGGGGCGGTCGCCGTCTCGTCCACGCCAGCGAAGTGGTGGGTCATGCGGAAGACGTCCACCGGGCAGGAATCGATGCAGGCGCCGCAGTTCAGGCAGTCGCCCGACCGGATCACCGGGCTGCCTTCGCCCTTCAGCGCCGGGACGATGACGTGGGGTTCCGGGCAGATGTTGAAGCAGGCGGCGCAGTCGGTGCAGGCCGCCCGACGGGTCGCCGCCACGCGGGTCAGCGAGAACCGCCCGATCTGCCCGTAGAAGGCGCCCACAGGGCAGAGATGGCTGCACCAGGCCCGCCGCGCCACGAACAGGTCCAGCAGGAACACCGCCAGCACCAGCCCCCAGCCAAGGCCGACGCCGGTGATCAGCCCCCGCTGCATCATGCTGACGGGGTTGACCAGTTCCCAGGCAATGCGCCCGGTCAGCACCGCCGCCATCAGCGTCGCCGCCAGAATCACCAGCCGGGTGCGGCGGTCGAGCTTGCGGTCGCGGGTCAGCCCGGTCTTCTCGCGCAGCCAGTGGGCGCTGTCGGTCACGACATTGACCGGGCAGACCCAACTGCAATAGGCGCGGCCCCCGACGATCAGGTAAAGCGCGACGATCAGCGCCGCCCCGATCAGCGCAGTGACGGCCAGCCCATGCCCCGCCGCAAGCGATTGCAGCAGGATATAGGGGTCCGACAGCGGCAGCACGCCGAGGATGTCGCTCGATGCAAAGTTCCCCCGCACCAACCAGATCCCCGCCCAAGGGCCCAGCATGAAGACCGCCATCGCCGCGATCTGGCTGGACCGGCGCAGCAGCCACCACTTGTGCGACCGCCACCAGCCGCGCGCCGCGACCGACTGCCGCCGCGCGTCCAGATCGAGCCGCCCGATCATGCAGGCCGCCCGGCGCGGTTGCGCCCCTCTCCGCCTAGGCCCAGATCACGGGGCAAGACGCGGATCGAGGCATGGCCGGTGACGCAATGCTTCTCGCAGGTGCCGCAGCCGGTGCATTTGTCGGAATGGACCACCGGCAGGACCACGGCGCGGCCGTCGATCTCGCCCTTTTCCAGCGTGATCGCCTCGTTGCGGATGGGGCAGACGCGGTGGCAGATGCTGCAGTTGAGGCCCTTGTAATTCAGGCAGGTCTCGTGCCCCACCAGAACCGCCACGCCCATGTCGGCCTGCCGGATGTCGGGGATCTCGCGGTCCAATGCGCCCGTGGGGCAGGCGCGGGCGCAGGGCACGTCCTTGCACATGAAGCAGGGCGTCTGTCGCGGGGTGAAGAAGGGGGTGCCCACCGCCGCCTCGTCGCCCCATTCGGCCAGCGACAGCGTATCATAGGGGCAGGCCTCGACGCAAAGGCCGCAGCGGACGCAGGCGGACAGGAAGTCATCCTCGGGCAGCGCCCCCGGCGGGCGCAGGGCGCGGGCGTCGGCGCGGCTGGCCATGTTGACCAGCGCCGTCAGCGACAACCCGGCCAGGCAGGCCGCGCCGCCCACGCGGGCGACCTCGCCCAAGGCGGCGCGGCGCGTGATCTTGCGTGGTCCGGCCATCGTCACCTCCTCCCGGGTTCGATGCGGGTCTCACTCCTGTTCGCTAGCGCGCGCGGCCTTCTGTTCGGCCAGCAGCGGCTCGTAGCGGCGGTCGGTCAGCGTTTCCAGGAACGCGACCAGCGCATCCACACGCACATCGTCAACCATCAGCCCGGATTCAAGCTCGGTCAGCGAGAGATTCGCCTCCACCTCGGGCGGGCCCCAGTCCTCGCCCGTCTCGGGGTTGATGCCTGCGTTCTTCCGGCGGCTCGTGTATTTGTTGTAGAAGACGATGGCCGTCCGCAGATCCTCGAACACGCCGTTGTGCATGTAGGGGCCGGTCACGGCCACGTTCCGCAGCGTGGGCACCTTGAAGCGGCCGTCCTGCGTCGGATCATCGATGCCCGGATGGGCGGACAGCCCGAGGTCCGCGTGATCCGCGCCAAGCCCGCTGGCATCCCGTGCCGGGGCGTGCACCGGCAGGCCGATGTTGTGATATTCGTAATTGGTGAAGGTTTCTTTCTCGGCCACCCCCTGCTTGCGGCTCATGTGGCAAAGCCGGCAGTTCCAGGTGATGAAGACGGTGTGGCCGAATTCCTCCTGCGCGGTGAACTTTTCCTCGCCGCGCAGCCAGCGGTCATAGCGGGAATCGAAGGGGGCGAATTCGTTGGTCTGCTGGTAGGCGGCAAGCGCCTCGGCCACGGCGTCGAAGGCGCCTTCTGGGTCGTCCAGCGCGCCCGGTCCCCAAAGCGCCGCGAACTCGGCGGGATAGCCGAGGTCGGCGGCAAGGCGGGCGGCGACGGTCTGCTTGTCGGGCATCGCCATCTCGACGGGGTTCAGCATCGGCTGGCCCGCCTGCTCGAACAGGTTGGCGGCGCGCCCGTCCCAGAACTGCCCGCCCTTCCAGTCACCGGATTCGGTCTGGTGGAACTCGGGGCTGAAGCTGGCATAGGCCAGCGTCGGCGTGTTGCGGTCGCCGTGCGAATCGCCGTCGTCGCCGACCGAGACGGCCAGCCCGGCGCGGCCCTCGCGCGGGTCGGTGAAGGCGCGGGCGGGGTCGTGGCAGGTGGCGCAGGACTGCGTGTTGTTCCGCGACAGCGCGGGATCGAAGAACAGCCGCTCGCCCAGCGCGGCAAGGCGGGTGGGATCGGGCGCGCGCCTTTCGGGCGGCTCGGCGATGGCGGCCAGCGCCACGGCGGCCCAGCCGGCGGCGATCACCGTGCCCAGACCAAGCGTCGCCCTCAGCATGGCGCCATCTCCTTTTCCGCGGGCTGCGGGGCAACCGTCCCCCGCGCCCGGATCTCGGCGGCAAGCAGCCGGTGCGCGGCAAGATCGGCAAGGTTCGCCATCCGCGACAGCCGCTGCCGCTGGGCCAGGTCGTCGCAAAGGGGCCGCCTGATCCCGGTCGGCCCGACCAGCCGGTCGTGCCAGGGCTGCAGCGCCGCCAGCAGGCCGGGCAGGTCGAGGCCCGACAGGGACAGGTCATCCGCCCCCGCATGGACCAGCATCTCGGTCGTGACGCGGAAGCCCGCGGCATTGGCGCGGGCCAGCGCCGGATGACCCTCATCCGCCGCGTGCAGCAGGGCGAATGCCGACAGCAGCCTTGCGCCCGGCTCGGTCGCGGCGCGGGCCGACTGGAACAGTTCGGCCAGGGGCGCGAGGTCCTCGGGCATGGGCGCGAAGGCCCCGTGGTCCAGCGTCAGGGCGCTGGGCCGAAAGGGGGTGCAGCGCCAGCGGGCGTCGTGGGCCATGTCGGCGATCCGCCAGCCTGCGATGGCCATGCCGCGCCCGGTTTCCACCACATAGCGCAACAGGCGCCGGGTCATCGCCCCATGGGCGCGTTCCAGCGCGGCCAAGGCCGAGGGGGCCGTCACGCGGACGATCACCTCGGCCAGCTTGCCCGCCTCGTTGCCATGCAGGGTCAGCGTCAACTCGCCCTCGGCCAGTTCGGTCCCGGCGGGGTCGGCCACGAGGTCCAGTTCCCATGCCTGCGTCACCGGGTTCCGCAGCAGGAAGCCCACCAGGAAAGCCCGCGGCGTCTGATCCGCGCGCGACTGACGGATCGTCTCGGGCGCGGTTGCCGCCTTCAGCGATCCGGTGATGTCATAGGGAATCCACATGGCACTGACCCTTTCACCTCACTCGACGATGACCTTGGCCTTCATGAAGGGATGGGGCGTGCAGTGGTAATCATAGCTGCCCGCCTCGTTGAAGGTGATGGAATAGGATTGCTCCTTCTTCATCATCGCCCCGTCCATCTTGGCGTCGTCGACGACGCCGGCCTTGAAGGCGACGTTGTGGGGCATCGCCTCGGTGTTGATCCAGGTGACGGTCTGGCCGGGCTTGATGGTCACCTCGGCCGGTTCGTATTTCATCTTGGCGATGTTCACGATGACGGCTTCGGCGGGCGCCTCGGCTGCCGGCGCGGGCGCTTCGGTCAGGATCGAGATCTTGTCGGCCAGTGCCATCTGCGTGCCCAGCGCGGTCAGCGCGAGGGCGGTCAGCAGGGTGCGGGTCTTGGTGGCGAAGGTCATGATGGCTCCGTGGGGTTCAAAGGGCCGGAGGGGCAGGGGAGCCGCCCCTCCGGCGCCTCTCGGATCAGCCGGCTCGGCCGACGATCGGAGAGATGGTGCAGTGATAGGTCATCGCGTCATCCTCGGCGCCGAAGCACCAGATGATATCGTTGCCGAATTCCGGGCGATAGACCGGCAGTTCGCCTTCCGTGTTGAAGCAGGGGCAGCGGCCGGACACCTGCGCGCCGCAGCAGTCGCGATAGGCGATCAGGTAGCTCTGCCCATCGGTCGGGTTGTAGCAGCTTGCCACCCAGGATGCGGTGGCCAGCTTGGTGCCCGGCGGGCAGTTGGTCAGCGAGCCGCCCGAGCAGTCGCAGACGTTGCCGTCGATCGAGCAGTGGCGCCAGTAGTCGCAGGCCTGGATGTCATGGTCCTGCGGGTTCCAGCCGTCGCGCGGATGGGCGGCGCCCGGTTCCGGCGTGGTGGCGGCGTTCGCCCGGCTGACGCGGCCGCGGCGGTCCACCGGCAGCAGCGGCACCAGGCCCACGCCCAGCATCACCGTGCCCAGCTTGCCGATGGCGCCGCGCCGGCTGGTCCGGCCTGCCACGCGCCGCGACATCTTTTCGACCATGTCGTCGAACCTGAAGTTCCCCAGCATCGAAATCCTCCCTAGTCTTGTGGGGTTGCGGTCAGCGGCCCGGTCAGGCCGCCTTCTTCCGGCTGGCGATATACTGCTGCAGCGAGGCGAAGCCGGTCTTGTCGGCCTCCAGCAGGCTTTCCAGATGCTCGCGCGTGTTGGTCAGGCCCTTGGCGCGGATGGTGCCCTGCGGGTCCAGAAGGACGCCGTAAGGGATCTTGCCGACCTGGAAGGCCATCCCCGCCTCGGCCGAGACGACATAGCGGATCTCGCCCAGATCATGACTGTCGAGGAAGCGGCGGTGTTCCTCGGGCGCGCCGTCCGAGATCATCACGACCGAGATCTTTTCCGCCCGCGCGATCGACTTGATGATCGGGAACAGCTTGTCGCAGACCGGGCAGGTGGGCGCGGTGAACATCAGCAGCGTCTGCCGCCCGTCCGCCGCGGGGCCGCCGATCTTGACGGCGCGGCCGGCGAAATCGGTCAGGTCCAGTTCCGGCGCCTTGTCGCCGATGTCCGGCCCGTGGTCGGTGATCATCGCGCCCATGGGCGACGAGCGTTCGTGCAGCAGCCCGACCTGGCGCATCAGCCCCAGCATCACCACCGTGACGCCCAGAAAGGCCACCCACAGCAGGACGTTGGATACGATCAGAAGATTGGTCATGTCAGCGTCCTTTCGACGTGGTGGTGTGCATGGCCCGCAGGCCCCCCAGCGCCGCGGCGCTGAGGTAAAGCATCATGGCGGTCAGCCCGGCCATCAGGCCGACCAGCGCCTCGGCCAGCATCGGACCGGGGGCGGCGGGCAGCAGCCCCGCCACCGCCAGCGCCGCACCGGCCATCAGCGCATTGCGCCCGACCAGCGCCCAGCCGACCTGCTGCTTCAGCCCGTTGCGGAAGCAGCCGCAGTCGATGGAGGTCCGCCCGCGCAGCACGTTGACCGCGATGGCCGCCCCGAAGACCGCCAGCAGCGCCGCCGCGGCGATGGCGGCCGGAACCGCCGTCGCCCCGATCAGCAGCCCCGCCGCGACCGCCAGTTCCACCACCGGCAGCGCCAGCGCGGTCACGCGGGACGCCCCGTCGGGCAGGATGCGGAAGTTGCGGACGACGCCGTAGAACTCCTCGGCATGGCCCAGCTTGGACAGCGCCGCCGTGGCGAAGACCAGCGCCAGGAAGACGCGGATCGCCAGCAGGGCCGCAGGATTGGCGATGAGATCGTGCATCATCGCCTCAGTTCATGTCCGACAGGCTGATGACGGTCGGACCGTGGCCAAGCTGGTTCACGGACCGCAGTTCCTCGCCCGACTCGGCGTCATAGATGTAGAGCGTCCTGGCCCCGGTCGAGAGACCGTAAAGCAGCGGATCGTCGTCCTGGCTGACCGCGACCGAGTCGATGTCATGGCCAAGCTCGTGCCTGGCGATGCGCTCGCCCGTCTCGGCGTTGATGACGACGACATGGCGGCTGGGGGTCTTGTGGGTCCATTCCGCGCGCTGGTCGACCAGCATGTAGATCTGGTTCGACGGCCGGTGATAGGCCACCAGTTGCCAGCCGCCCGGACGCCAGTTGTCGGCGCGTTCCTCGGCGGTCAGCCCGTCGATGGTGTTCAGCGCCTGCGGCTCGCCCGAGGACAGGTCGAACTGGTAGATCTTGCCCTCGTAGGTCGGCCAGGCCAGCCGCCCGGTCTTCTGCGAATAGGCCGGGTGGTTGACGAGATATTCGTCCTCGGGGTGGAAGACCGCGCTGTGGGTGATCTGCGGCTCGGCGTCGGATGCGGCGTCGAACTGCACCCGGGCAAGGCTGCCGTCGCGGCAATGCATGAAGAAGTTGTCGGGCGCGGTCGGGAAGATGTGGTAGCAGTCCGGCACTTCCAGCATCCGGCTGAAGGCCTTGCCCTCAAGGTCCACGACGCCGACGGCGGGCGCGGGCGAGAACTGGTAATACAGCAGCGTGCTGTTGCCCGGCGTCACCGCCGCCATCCAGGGATAGGTGCCGACGAGGAAGCGGTGCGCCTCGACCGGCAGGGTGATGTCGGCCACGGGATTGAAGGTGACGGGGTCGAAGACCTCGACGTAATCCTCGCGCTCGCCCCGCGAGATGCGGGAATAGGTGGTGCTGACCTGCGCATAGACCGAGCCGTCGTCGGACAGGACCGGGTTCGGCAGGAAGCCGCTGTCGGTGATGGCGATGACCCGGCCCGCGTCCGTGTCGATCACGAACTGCTGGGTGAGCGAGCCGAAATGCGCCGAGTCGTTGATATAGACGCGCCGGGTGTTCGGGGCGGGTGCCTCGAGGATCACCGGCTCGTCGTCCTCGCCCGCGGCCAGGGCGGCGGCAGCTTCGGCGGCGGCGCGCTGGCCGTGGGTCTGTCCCTCGGCGGCGGTGGCGGCAGCCGCACCCGCATCCGCAGCGGCAGGCGCGTCGGTCGCGGCAGGGGTGGCGTCAGCGGCGGCGGGGGCCTCGGCAGCCGGCGGCTGGCCCTCGGCCGGCGCGGGCGTCTGAGCCCAGGCCGCGCTGAAGGCGAGAAGCGAGCAGGTCAGCCCCGCCCCGACGAAAGATGCGCGCAAGAGCCGCGGCTTTTGGCCTGATTCGACCATCCTGTCCTCCCATTGATGGCAGCGTGGTGCTGGCTGCGCGGGTCGTGCCGCGCAGGCCGGTGTCATAGGTTTCGGCGGAAATCAGGCCAGCGCGGCCACCGCGAGGGCGGCGCCAAGGGCCACGAGGATCGCCCCGTCGGCCATCGCCGCGCGTTCCTGGTTGCGGGCCAGCCAGCCTTGGATCTGGTAGTCGTTGACCGGCAGGGCCGTGACCGCGACCGGCAGGAAGCGGCCGATGTTGAACAGCGCGATCAGGGCGATCGCCTCGGGGATGTTGCCGGTCAGCACCGCCGCCGCCGTGACCAGATACAGCAGCGGCGTCTGCACATAGGTCATGTAGTCCAGCCCCAGCGCGAGGCCGTAAAGCCCGCCCACCACCGGCTTGGAAAACCGCACCCGCGCGTCATGGGGCACCTGCGCCCGCCGCTGCGGATAAGGCACCCGCAGAAAGTCCAGCTGATGCGCGCCGTAGATCAGCCCGACCAGCGCCAACAGCACCAGCGCCACCGTCCCGAAGCCCGCAAAGCCCAAGATCGCCCCGAGGGCGCCCAGCGCGGTCCCCAGGATCAGCGCCCCCAGCGCATAGCCCGCCCCATGCATGGCAAAGGTCGGCAGCCACTCGGCCACGGCCTTCGCGCCGCGCCCGGTCGGCCGCAGCAGCGAGATCGAGGAATAGCCGCAGGGCGACCAGGTGGACAGCACGCCCCCCGCGACCGCCGCTACCCCCAGCGTGCCCCAGACCGCCGCCGTGCTGTCGGCGGCGCCGGCAAGCGCCACCCCGCCCACCGCGCCGGCCAAGCCCGAGGCGGCCAGGATCGTCAGCCGGGCGGGACGCGAGAATTCTTCCGCGAAGATCTGGCAGTCGGGAACGCCCTCCTGGCCGTCCGCGTTCTCGGGAAACCTGTCGATCGAAGCCACGCTGCGCTCTCCCCTCGCTGCTGCCGGTGGCAGCGGGTCGTTCCGACGCGCCGCTGCCGCAATCGGGACAACTGTGACGGAACGTCGCACACGGTAAACTTGTATCTGTGCAGGGAGGGGCTGCGTTTTTGCAGCAGGAAATATTTTTTCCTGCAAGTAATTGTATTCATTCGCACACGAAATCGGGCCGCAGAGTTAAGTGGCTGTGTTGCTTTCAGACTTTCGGGTGAGGCGGCGATGCGGCGAACTGTCCGGCGCACCAATCCGCCACGCTGCGGGCCAGAGAATCATCGCGCAGATGCGGCTGGGCCAGCAGCCAGACCTCGCGCGTGATCTCCAGCGGCTCGATCTCGATGGCGGGGTTGTCGGACAGGGTCCGGGCCAGCCGGTCCGGCACCACCCCGATGGCCCGGCCCGAACCCAGAAAGCGCCGCATCAGCTCAAGGTCCGTGGTTTCCAGCCTTGGCCGGACGCGGCCCAGCACCCCTTCCAGCGCCTGCATCTCGGGCGTTTCCAGCATCGCGTCGGGATAGGCCGCGACAAGCGGGACAAGGGCCGGGTCGCGCGGCCGCACCAGCGCGAACTGCAGGGTGCCGATGCGGCGGACGGTGAAATCCCCCCGGCTGGGGCGGCCGAGGCGCAGGGCGAAATCGGCCTCCCAGCGCGACATGGCGATATTCTGGTCCGAGGTGTCGATGGACAAAAGCAGGTCCGGCTCGGCTTCCAGCAGCTCGGGCAGGGCCGGGGCAAGGTAGAAATTGGCGATGGCGCCGATGGTGGACAGGCGCAGCCGGCGCTGGGCGGCATGGGGCTCGGCCAGCATCGCCGTGATGGCCTCGCTCGCCTGCTCCATCACCGCAAGGTGGCGCAGGATGCGGCGGCAGTCCTCGGTGGGTTCCCGCCGGCCATGGCTGGCGACGAACAGCGGCACGCCCAGCGCCGCCTCGATCCGGGCCATCCTGCGGGCGATCGTGGTCTCGTCCACGTCCAGCGCCGCGGCGGCGCGGGTGAAGGAACCGGTGCGGTTGATCGTCGCCACCACGCGCAGGTCGTCCCAGTTCATCGCGTCTCCCTCATGCCGCAAGGGGCATAGACCGGACCGCCCGTCGGGATACAAGCAAAGGATAGCCGGCCTTGCGTCGGCGGGACAGGGGCTGTAGATGCGGCCAGTCGCCGTGGATCCACCTGCGGGGACGGATGATTCATCACGCCGCGTGCGCCCCTTTGTCGCTGTTGGGGCGTTTCCGGCAAGGGAGATAGCGACATGAAACTGCATGAACTGCGCGACAACGACGGCGCGAACCGCAAGAAGAAGCGCGTGGCGCGCGGCCCCGGTTCCGGCAAGGGCAAGACCGCCGGGCGCGGGATCAAGGGCCAGACCTCGCGCTCGGGCGTGGCGCTGAACGGCTACGAAGGCGGCCAGATGCCGCTGTATCGCCGCCTGCCCAAGCGCGGCTTCACCAAGCCGAACCGGCTGGAATTCGCCGTGGTCAACCTGGGCCAGCTTCAGGCGATGGTCGATGCGGGCAAGCTGAGCGCCGGCCAGTCGGTGGACGAGGACGCGCTGATCGCGGCCGGCGCCACCCGGCGCAAGCGCGACGGCATCCGCCTGTTGGGCAAGGGCCAGTTGACGGCGGCGCTGAACCTGACGCTGTCGGGCGCGTCCGGCTCGGCGGCGGCGGCGGTGCAGGCCGCGGGCGGCTCACTGGTGCTGACCCGCCCGGTGGCTGAGCAGGACAACGCCACCGCCGAATGAGCGGCGCAATAAGCTGTTGAAGCGGCATCCCGCGCCGCCTAGATAGCGGTGAGTTTTTCCCAGCGCCGCCGCACCGGCAACGGTCCGGCGGCGCTGTCAAATCCGGCAGGCATCGCCGCCGATAGACAGAGGTCAGTCATGGCGTCAGCCGCAGAACAGATGGCCGCGAACCTCAGCTGGGGTCAGCTGGGCCGCGCGACCGAGCTTCGCCAACGCATCTGGTTCACTCTGGGCCTGCTGATCATCTACCGGCTCGGCACCTATATCCCCGTTCCCGGCATCGACGGCGGCGCGTTGCGGGCCTTCATGGAACAGGCGCAGGCGGGCATCGGCGGGATGCTGTCGATGTTCACCGGCGGCGCGCTGGGCCGCATGGGCGTCTTCGCCCTGGGCATCATGCCCTACATCTCGGCCTCGATCATCGTGCAGCTGCTGACGGCGATGGTCCCCACGCTCGCGCAACTGAAAAAGGAAGGCGAGCAGGGCCGCAAGAAGATCAACCAGTACACCCGCTACGGCACCGTGCTGCTGGCGCTGTTCCAGGCCTACGGCATCGCGCTGAGCCTCGAGGCCGGCGGCATGGCCCATGATCCGGGCTGGTTCTTCCGCGCCGCCGTCATCATCACCCTGGTCGGCGGCACCATGTTCCTGATGTGGCTGGGCGAGCAGATCACCGCCCGCGGCATCGGCAACGGCATCTCGCTCATCATCTATGTCGGCATCCTTGCGGAAATCCCCGGCAGCTTGGCGCAGTTCTTCGCCCAGGGCCGTTCCGGCGCGATCTCGACCCCGGTGATCCTCGGCATCATCGCCTTGGTGATCGCGGTCATGGCCTTCGTCGTGTTCGTCGAACGTGCGCTGAGGAAGATCCGCATCCAGTATCCCCGCCGCCAGGTCGGCATGAAGATCTACGACGGACAGTCCAGCCACCTGCCCTTGAAGGTGAACCCGGCGGGCGTCATCCCCGCGATCTTCGCCAGCTCGCTTCTGCTGCTGCCGGTCACGATCTCGACCTTCTCGGGCAACCAGACCGGGCCGGTGATGTCCACGATCCTGGCCTATTTCGGCCCCGGACAGCCGCTGTACCTGCTGTTCTTCGCGGCGATGATCATCTTCTTCAGCTACTTCTATACCCAGAACGTGGCCTTCAAGTCGGATGACGTCGCCGAGAACCTCAAGAACCAGGGCGGCTTCATCCCCGGCATCCGTCCCGGCAAGCGGACCGAGGAATATCTGGACTACGTGGTCAACCGGGTGCTGGTGATCGGCTCGCTTTATCTTGCGCTGGTCTGCCTGCTGCCCGAGGTGATCCGCGACGGCTTCTCGGTCCCGGTCTATTTCGGCGGCACCTCGGTCCTGATCATCGTCTCGGTGACGATGGACACCATCAACCAGGTCCAAAGCCACTTGCTTGCCCATCAGTATGAGGCTTTGATCGAGAAGTCGCAGTTGCGCGGCAAGCGCAAGGCGGGCGAACCCAAGCCCCGCCGCCTGCCGGCCCGCCGCTGACAATCCACGAAGGGGGGAGTCGTGACGATCAACATCATCCTGCTGGGGCCGCCCGGCGCGGGCAAGGGCACCCAGGCCCGCGCGCTGGTCGAGGACCGCGGCCTGGTGCAACTGTCCACCGGCGACATGCTGCGCGAGGCGCGCAGCTCGGGGACCGAGATGGGAAAGGTCGTGGCCGATGTCATGGACCGCGGCCAGCTTGTCACCGACGAGATCGTCATCGGCCTGATCCGCGAAAAGCTGGAAACCGAGGAGGCCCCCGGCTTCATCTTCGACGGCTTTCCCCGGACTTTGCCGCAGGCCGACGCGCTGGAAGAGCTGCTCTCCGGCATGGGCCGCAAGATCGACGCCGTGATCGAGATGCGGGTGGATGACGAGGCGCTGGTGGACCGGATCAGCGGCCGCTTCACCTGCGGCAACTGCGGCGAGGTTTATCACGACAAGACCCGCCCCACCGCGAAGGAGGGGGTCTGCGACGTCTGCGGCTCGACCGACCTGCGGCGGCGCGGCGACGACAATGCCGAAAGCCTCAAGACCCGGCTGATGGAATATTACAAGAAGACCTCGCCGCTGGTCGGTTACTACTACGCCAAGAAGACCCTGGCGCCCGTGGACGGCATGGCCGCCATGGACGAGGTCGGCGCAGAAGTGGCGGCCATCATGGACGGCATCGAAGCCGATCCGGCGCTGTCCGCAAGCGGTTGACGGGCAGCCCCTGATCCATTAACCGCAGTCATCTCATTCGAGAATCACCCATCCGGGGTGAAGCGATGGCCCGACGGCGATGCCGCGGGCCATTGGTTGTGAAAAAAGCTTCCGGCGTTACGGAAGCGCAACATGAAGGACAACGGACTTGGCCCGTATCGCTGGCGTCAACATCCCGACCGGCAAGCGCGTTCCCATCGCGCTGCAGTATATCCATGGAATCGGCCCGCTGAATGCCGACGAAATCGTCAAGGCCGTGGGCATCGACCCCTCGCGCCGCGTCAACGACCTGTCGGACGCCGAAGTCCTGCAGATCCGCGAGTTCATCGACGCCAACCTGACCGTCGAGGGCGACCTGCGCCGCGAGACGCAGATGAACATCAAGCGCATGATGGACCTCGGTTCCTACCGTGGCCTGCGCCACCGCCGCGGGTTGCCCGTGCGCGGCCAGCGCACCCATACCAACGCCCGCACCCGCAAGGGCCCGGCGAAACCCATCGCCGGCAAGAAGAAGTAAGGGGGCAGGGACATGGCACGCGACAAGACGCGCATGAAGCGCAAGGAACGCAAGAACATCGCCACCGGCGTGGCGCATGTGAACTCGTCGTTCAACAACACCAAGATCCTGATCTCGGACGTGCAGGGCAACGCGATCGCATGGTCGTCGGCCGGCACCATGGGCTTCAAGGGCTCGCGCAAATCGACCCCCTATGCCGCGCAGATGGCCGCCGAGGATGCGGGCAAGAAGGCGCAGGAACACGGGATGCGCACCATCGAGGTCGAGGTTCAGGGTCCCGGCTCGGGCCGCGAATCGGCGCTGCGCGCACTGGCCGCAGTGGGCTTCAACATCACCGCGATCCGCGACGTGACGCCGATCGCCCACAACGGTGTCCGCCCGCCCAAGCGCCGGCGCGTCTGACGACCGTTCATTGACCCGTCCCGCGCCGCATCCGCCGGCGCGGGACGGCTTTTCGCATTTTACCTCGGGCGTTTCCGGCGGCTGGACATGGGGCCGGAAACAGGAATGGAGGAAATCGCATGATCCACAAGAACTGGGCCGAGCTGATCAAGCCCGCGCAGCTGGACATCCGGCCGGGCGGCAATCCGTCCCGCGTCGCCACCGTCATCGCCGAGCCGCTGGAACGGGGCTTCGGCCTGACCCTGGGCAACGCGCTGCGCCGGGTGCTGATGTCGTCCCTGCAGGGCGCCGCCATCACCAGCGTGCAGATCGACAACGTGCTGCACGAATTTTCCTCGGTGCCGGGCGTGCGCGAGGACGTGACCGACATCGTGCTGAACCTCAAGGGCGTCACGCTGAAGATGGACGTGGACGGGACCAAGCGCCTGACCCTGTCCGCCAAGGGCCCGGGCGAGGTCAAGGCCGGCCAGATCACCGAAACCGCCGGCATCACCGTGCTGAACCGCGACCATGTGATCTGCCACCTCGACGAGGGCGCCGAGCTGAACGTGGAACTGACGGTCGCCATCGGCAAGGGCTATGTCGCCGCCGACAAGAACCGTCCCGAGGACGCGCCCATCGGCCTGATCCCGATCGACGCCATCTTCTCGCCGGTCAAGCGGGTCAGCTACGAGGTCACGCCCACGCGGGAAGGCCAGGTGCTGGACTACGACAAGCTGACCATGCGCGTCGAAACCGACGGCTCGCTGACCCCCGACGACGCCGTGGCCTATGCCGCGCGCATCCTGCAGGACCAGCTTGGCGTTTTCGTCAACTTCGAGGAACCCGAATCGGCCCGCAGCCAGGACGCCGAGGACGGGCTGGAGTTCGATCCGCGCCTGCTGAAGAAGGTGGACGAGCTGGAGCTTTCGGTCCGTTCGGCCAACTGCCTCAAGAACGACAACATCGTCTATATCGGCGACCTGATCCAGAAGACCGAGGCCGAGATGCTGCGGACCCCGAACTTCGGCCGCAAGTCGCTGAACGAGATCAAGGAGGTGCTTTCGGGCATGGGCCTGCATCTCGGCATGGACGTGGTGGACTGGCCGCCCGAGAACATCGAGGATCTCGCCAAGCGCTTCGACGACCAGTTCTGAGGAAACTTCGGGGGCACGGTCCCGTCTGCATCGTCTGTGCATCGACTGTGCATCGCCCGTGCCCCGGAAAAACCGGGCATCCCGCCCCAAGGAGAGCGTCCGCAACGCACGGCCGCCGGACAAAGCAAAACGCGATAGGAGACACCCATGCGTCACGCCCGCGGCTACCGCCGCCTGAACCGCACCCACGAGCACCGCAAGGCGCTGTTTTCCAATATGGCCGGCTCGCTGATCGAGCATGAGCAGATCAAGACGACCCTGCCCAAGGCCAAGGAACTGCGCCCGATCATCGAAAAGCTGATCACGCTGGCCAAGCGCGGCGACCTGCACGCCCGCCGGCAGGCTGCGGCACAACTGAAGCAGGACCAGCATGTCGCCCGCCTGTTCGAGATCCTCGGCCCCCGCTATGCCGACCGTCAGGGCGGCTATGTCCGGGTGCTGAAGGCCGGCTTCCGCTACGGCGACATGGCCCCCATGGCGATCATCGAGTTCGTCGACCGCGACACCTCGGCCAAGGGCGCCGCGGACCGCGCCCGTCTGGAAGCCGAGGCGGATATCGGTTTCGACGCCTGATCCACGAAGTCAGGGGCCGGTTGCTGCCGGCCCTTGCCAAGTGACGCCACGTCAGGACAAATAGACCCGCGCAGCCATGCTGCGCGGGTTCTTTTTTGCATCACCGTTAACTGAAAAAATACGTTCTACACTTAAATAACAGGGTAACGCCGGCAAGGCTTGGGCCTTGTCCTTAAATAAGCCCATTGACCGCCTCCTTGGCAATTTGTCTAAAAGGATATGTCTTCGAGAGCCGAGATCACCGCCACCCTGTCGCGCCTGAAAAAACTGGCGCCCGTGGGGTATTACATCGGGCTGCACATCCGTTTCGCGGCCCCCATCATGAGGTTCCAGACCTATCCCGAGGGCTGGTCGGAACGATACACGGCGAATGCCTATGCCTTGCGCGATCCGACGATCGCCTGGGGCTTCTCGACGACAGGTGCGGTGCGCTGGTCGGCCATGCCGATTCCCGATCCCTTCGGCATCCTCGCCGATGCGGCAAGTCATGGGCTGCATTACGGGCTGACCATGTCCAGCGGTCCGATCAAGTCACGCACCATTGCGAGCTTTGCCCATGACACGCGTGAATTCAAGGATGACGAGATCGAGACGATCTCGGCTCTGGTACGACGACTCCACGAGATCACGGAGCCGCCGGAGAGCCTGACAAAGGCTCAGCAAGAGGCCCTTCGATGTATCGCGGAGGGCGATCGCCACGCGGCAGCGGCTGCAAAGCTCGGCATCACCGAAAGTGCGTTCAAGGCGCGTCTGATTTCCGCCCGTGAACGGCTGATGGCCAGGACAACGGCCGAGGCGCTGCAGCGAGCCAAGGATTACCGTCTGCTTTAGGCCGTTCGCCCGTCATTCAACCAACCGCGGTCGCTCCGGGGGGCCAACCCCTCAACCCCAGGAGAAGACCATGCAGACCACCACGCTTTCCTTCAGCAATCTTCACAACCACGGCGAACTGTTTGCGAATTTGTTCCGCGCCCGCCGGCAGAGCTTCATCATCCAGAAGAACTGGGATCTGCCGCAGGCCGATGGCATGGAATATGACCAGTACGACACCCCCGCCAGCCGCTGGGTCGCTGTTCACGACGGCGTTGACCAGGTGCTTGGCGGCTTCCGCCTGACGCCCACCACCGCCCAGTGCGGGATCTACTCCTACATGATCCGCGACGCGCAGCGCGGCGTCCTTGGCGGCACGATCCCGCAGGACCTGCTGTATGGGGAAGCCCCCGTCGATCCGCAGGTGTGGGAATGCACCCGCGTCTTCGTCAACCACGAGACCCCGATGGCGATCCGCCGCAAGGTCCACATGCAGATGGCGGGTGCCATGACCCGGACCGCGCGCGAATTCGGCGCGACCCGTCTGATAGCGCTCACCGGGGCGACCTGGCCGCGCTGGTACGGCCGCTGCGGCCTGGACGCCGAGGCGATCGGCCGCGTCCTGCTGATCGAGGGCGAGGAGAACCAGTGTGTATCGATCAACCTCGTGCCGAAGATGCACTGATGGCGCGGCAAAGGTGGGGGATACCCACCACATGGCGGGCAGCGTAAACTGCCCGCCATGGCCGATCTTTTCGACGACATGCCCCTTTCGCCCGAGCCCGCGGGACGCTCGGCCCACCGTCCGCTCGCGGATCGCATCCGCCCGCGGCGGCTGGCCGAGGTCATCGGCCAGGGCGCGATCCTCGGCCCCGACGGGCCGCTTGGGGCGATGCTGGGGGCGGGCAGCCTGTCCTCGCTGATCCTCTGGGGACCGCCCGGCGTTGGCAAGACCACCATCGCGCGGTTGCTGGCCGACCAGACCGAGCGCGACTTCGTCCAGATCTCCGCGATCTTCTCGGGCGTGCCCGAGTTGCGGAAAGTCTTCGACACCGCCCGCCTGCATTACCGGCAGGGGCGGGGCACGCTGCTGTTCGTGGAGGAGATCCACCGCTTCAACAAGGCGCAGCAGGACAGCTTCCTGCCGCATATGGAGGATGGGACCATCCTTCTGGTCGGCGCCACGACCGAGAATCCCAGCTTCGAGCTGAACGCGGCGCTTCTGTCCCGCGCGCAGGTGATCGTTCTGAAGCGGCTGGAACTGGCCGATCTTGAACTGCTCGCCCAGCGGGCCGAGCGCGAGATGGACCGCGCCCTGCCGCTGACCGGCGAGGCGCGCGAGGCGCTGCTGGCCATGGCCGACGGCGACGGCCGCGCCGCCCTGAACCTGATCGAGCAGGTGATGGCTTGGAAGGTGGAGCGTCCCCTCGGCACCGACGAACTCTCGCGCCGGCTGATGCGCCGGGCCGCGAAATACGACAAGGGGGGCGACGAGCATTACAACCTGATCTCGGCGCTGCACAAATCCGTCCGTGGTTCGGACCCCGATGCCGCGCTCTACTGGCTCGCGCGGATGCTGGAAGGGGGCGAGGACCCGCGCTACCTCGCCCGCCGCATCACCCGCATGGCGATCGAGGACATCGGTCTGGCCGATCCGGCAGCGCAGCGCCACTGCCTGGACGCCTGGGCGCTGTATGAACGGCTCGGTTCGCCGGAAGGCGAGTTGGCGCTGGCGCAGGCGGTGATCTACCTTGCGCTCGCGCCCAAGTCGAACGCGGGCTATGCCGCCTACAAGGCCGCGCGGGCCGAGGCGCGGAAGACCGGCAGCCTGATGCCGCCCGCCCATATCCTGAACGCGCCCACGCGGCTTATGAAGGACCAGGGCTATGGCGCGGGCTATGCCTATGACCACGACGCCGAGGACGGCTTTTCCGGGCAGAACTATTTCCCTGACGGCATGAAGCGCCCCGTCCTCTACACCCCCGTCGAGCGCGGGTTCGAGCGGGAACTGAAGAAGCGGCTCGACTGGTTCGTGAGCCAGCGGCTCAAGCGCGGCGGTTGACTTTGCCGGGGCGCATCTACAGGTCAGCGGGATGATGACTGCGGTATTTCAGGTGGCGCTGGGCGGCGCTTTGGGCGCGACGGCACGCCATGGCGTGAACCTGGGCGCGGCGCGGCTGCTGGGGCCGGCTTTCCCCTGGGCGACGCTGGGGGTGAATGTCGCGGGCTCGTTCCTGATGGGCTTGGTGGTAGCGGCCCTGGGGCGTGACGGCGCCTGGGCACCCCTCCTGCTGACGGGGATGCTGGGCGGCTTTACCACCTTCTCGGCCTTCTCGCTGGATGCGGTGACGCTGTGGCAGAAGGGACAGGGGGGCATGGCCGCGCTTTATGTCGGGGTCAGCGTCCTTCTTTCGCTCGCCGCGCTTGTTGCGGGGCTTTCCATGGGGCGTCCGGCATGAGCGGCGTGCAGATCCTTCGCGTGGGCGATGACGAGGGCGAGCAGCGGCTGGACCGCTGGATGAGGAAGCGTTTTCCGCAACTGAACCAGATCGCCATCGAGAAGCTGTGCCGCACCGGCCAGATCCGTGTCGATGCGGGCCGGGTCAAGCCCGCAACCCGCGTCGAGCCGGGGCAGGAGGTGCGGGTGCCGCCCTTGCCCGACGCCGCACCTGCGCCTGCCGCGCCGCGCCTGCGGGAAAGCGACGCCGAGATGATCCAGGCGGCGGTGCTGTGGAAGGACGAGCATATCATCGCCATCAACAAGCCGCCGGGACTGCCCTCGCAGGGCGGCTCGGGGCAAGGGGAACGCCATGTGGACGGCCTGACTCCCGCGCTGATGTTCGGCTACAAGGAGAAGCCGAAGCTGGTGCACCGGCTGGACAAGGATACCTCGGGCGTGCTGCTGCTGGCCCGCACTGACCGGGTGGCGCGCCGGCTGTCGGAAGCCTTCCGCGCAAGGACCACCCGGAAGATCTACTGGGCGGCCGTCGCGGGTGTGCCGAACCCGAAAATGGGCACTGTCCGCTTTGGCCTTGTCAAGGCGCCGGGCCACGGGCGGGGCGGCGAGGGCGAGAAGATGATCTGCGTCCACCCGGCCAAGGTCGATCAGACCGAAGGCGCCAAGCGAGCGACCACCGACTACGCCGTGGTGGACAGCCTCGGCACCCGCGTCAGCTGGACCGCGCTGGTGCCCATCACCGGCCGCACCCACCAGTTGCGGGCGCATATGGCGGAACTCGGCCACCCGATCATCGGCGACGGCAAATATGGCGGCTCGGGGCAGGAAAACCTCGGCGACGGCTGGGGCGCGCAGCTTGGCGGAGAGATCAGCCGCAAGCTGCACCTGCACGCGCGGTCCATCGGCTTTGACCACCCGATCACCGGCAAGCGCGTCACCCTGACCGCGCCCCTGCCCGATCACATGGCGCGGACATGGAAGACCCTGGGCTGGCACGAGAGTGACGTGCCCGCCGATCCGTTCGAGGACGCATGAAGCTGGTCATCTGGGACATCGACGGCACGCTGGTGGACAGCCATGCGATGATCATGGAGGCCATGGCCGCGGGCATGGCTGCCGCAGGGCTGCCGGAACTGCCGCACCGCAAGGTCAGCGGCATCGTCGGCCTGTCGCTGCCGGTAGCGGTGGAGACCCTGCTGCCCGGCCATGACCCGGCGACCCATGCGGCCGTGGCCGAGGGCTATCGCGTCCATTACTCTGCCGCGCGGGCGATGGCCGAATCGCCGCTGTTTCCCGGCGCGCGGGACTGCCTTGACCGGCTGGCCGCGCTGGACGACCTGCTGATGGCGGTCGCCACCGGCAAGTCGCGGCGGGGCTTGGACGCGCTGCTGGCCGCGCATGGGCTGGAGGGCTATTTTACGGCCACCCATTGCGCCGACGGCCATCTGTCGAAGCCCGCGCCAGGGATGATCCTCTCTTGTCTCAATGACAGCGGGGTCGATGCCACCCGCGCGGTGATGATCGGCGACACCAGCTTCGACATCCTCATGGCAGGGAATGCCGGCATCAAGGCCATCGGGGTTGCCTGGGGCCATCACCCGGCCGGTGACCTGACTGCGGCGGGGGCGCTGGCCGTCGCCCGCGACTTTTCCGAACTTTCCCAACTGATCGAGGATTGGGCAGCATGAGCGAATGGCAGGCCCGCCGCTTCTGGAAGGAAAACGCCGTCGAGCCCGTCCCCGGCGGCTATGAGGTGCGGCTGGACGGTCGTCCCCTGCGCACCCCCGGCAAGCTGCCGCTGGTGCTGCCGACCCGTGCGCTGGCACTGGCGGTGGCCGCGGAATGGGACGCGCAGACCGACGTGATCGATCCCGGCGCGATGCCGCTGACGCGGGCCGCGAACTCGGCCATCGAGCGGGTCGCGCCGCAGTTCGATGCCGTGGCCGACATGCTGGCCGAATACGGCGGCACCGATCTTCTGTGCTACCGGGCCGAGCATCCGGTCGAGCTGGTCATGCAGCAGGCCGAGGGCTGGAACCCCTTGCTGGACTGGGCGCGGTCCGACCTGCAGGCAATGCTGCTGGTGACGCAGGGAGTGATCCCCGTCGCGCAGGACCGGGTGGCGCTGACGCGGCTGCGGGACCGGCTGGACGCCCTGAGCCATTGGCAACTGACGGCGCTGCATGACCTGGTGACGCTCTCGGGCTCGCTCATCCTGGGGCTTGCGGTGCTGGGGGGGCGGCTGCGGGCGGACGAGGCGCACCGGTTGTCCCGCATCGACGAGGAGCATCAGGCCGCAATCTGGGGCCGCGACGAGGAAGCCGACATCGCCGCCGAGGGGCGGCTGCAGGCGCTGCGGAATGCCGCGCGGCTGCTGGCGCTGCTGGCGGCGGACGCGGCGTCGAAAACGGACCCCTCGCCTGACGCTTGACGGACGCGTTGCGACCGGCAGTATGACGTTCAGGCCGAGCGCGTCAGGCGCGTCCCGGCAGGCGGGCCGGTCAACCGAGCCGAGAAAACCGTGCCGGGCGCAGATCCGGCGGACAACAGAGAGGAACTTCATGCGACACACGGCTTTCCTGGCCACGGTGGCCGCCGCGGCGCTGTCCGCGGGCACGGTGATGGCAGCCGAGGGCGACACCCTCGCGCAGGTCAAGCAGCGCGACGTGCTGAACTGCGGCGTCAACACCGGCCTTGTCGGCTTTGCCGCGCCGGATGCGAACGGCAACTGGTCGGGCTTCGACATCGCGGTCTGCCGCGCGGTCGCCGCGGCCGTGCTGGGCGACCCCGCCAAGGTGAAATACATCCCCACCACCGGGCAGACGCGATTCACCGCGCTGACCTCGGGCGAGGTGGACCTGCTGGCGCGGAACTCGACCTGGACCTTCCAGCGCGACACCGACCTCAAGATGGATTTCGCGGCGGTGAACTATTACGATGGGCAGGGCTTCATGGTCCGTCAGGATCTCGGCGTCAGCTCGGCCACCGAACTCGACGGCGCGACGATCTGCATCCAGACCGGCACCTCGACCGAACTGAACCTGGCCGACTGGTTCAAGGCCAACAACATGACCTACCAGCCGGTCAACATCGATTCGAACGCCGAGGGTGAGCAGCAGTACATGGCGGGCGCCTGCGACGCCTATACCACCGACGCATCCGGCCTTGCCGCGACCCGGGCGGCCTTCGCCGATCCCGACAGCCACATCATCCTGCCCGAGATCATCTCGAAAGAGCCGCTGGCTCCGGCGGTCCGCCACGGCGACAGCAACTGGGGCGACATCGTCCGCTGGACGCTTTACGCGCTGATCTCGGCCGAGGAATACGGCGTGACCTCGGCCAATCTGGACGAACTGTCGCGGTCCTCGACCAATCCCGACGTGCAGCGGATGCTGGGCGCCACCGACGATTACGGCGCGATGCTGGGGCTGGACAAGGAATGGGCCAAGCGGGCCATCGCCGCCTCGGGCAACTATGGCGAGATCTTTGCCGCCAACATCGGCGAGCAGACCCCCATCGGGCTGCCGCGCGGGCTGAACGCGCTGTGGACGCAGGGCGGCCTGATGTACGCGATGCCGTTCCGCTGAAAACCCTGACGCCCCGCCCCGCCGACCTGCGCGGCGGGGCGCTTCGTTCCGGCTGAACGATGCACCCGTGGCCGAGGTGGACGCAAAGATCCGCCCGGCCCAACTGGGAGAAACATATGGCGCCTGCACCCCCGGCAAGGCAGTCCTTCCGGCTGTCCATGCTGATCTACGACCGCCACTATCGCGCGCTGCTGATCCAGGCGCTCGTATTCATCCTGGTGATGTCCGTCGCGGCATGGCTGGTGAACAACACGGTCCAGAACCTTGCCCGGATGGGCAAGACCTTCGACTTCGGCTTCCTGACCAACCGGTCGGGCTATGACATCCCCTTCAGCCTGATCGCTTACGATTCGAACTCGACCCATCTGCGGGCGGCGATGGTGGGGCTGCTGAACACGCTGCTGGTGTCGGCGCTGGGCTGCGTCATCGCCACGGTCCTGGGCGTCACCGCGGGGGTGCTGCGGCTGTCGCGGAACTGGCTCGTTTCCAGGCTGATGACGGTCTATGTGGAAATCTTCCGCAACGTGCCGCTGCTGCTGTGGATCCTCGTGATCCTCGCGCTGTTCACCGAGGTGATGCCCGCCCCCCGCGATTACCGCACGGCCGAGGACGGGACCGCCAATGCCGAGATGATCCTGTTCGGCACCGTCGCGCCCACGAATCGCTATACCGCCGTCCCCGCCGTGGTGGCGGAACGCGATCCCGGCCCGGTGTCGATCCTAGGGGTCCAGATCGACGCGATGGTGGTGGCCTTTGCCGTGGCGCTGCTGTCGGCCTGGCTCATCAACCGCTGGCTGCGGAAGCGGGCGCAGTATCTGCAGGACACCACCGGGCGGCGGCCCGTGACTTGGTGGATCTCGCTGGCGCTGTTTCTGCTGCCGCTGCTGGGGCTGATGCAGTTGTTCGGCATCCATCTGGTCGCGCCGGAACTTCGCGGCTTCAACTTCGCGGGCGGCATGAACCTCGACAACGGCTTCGTGGTGCTGCTGCTGGCGCTGTCGCTTTATACCGGCGCCTTCATCGCCGAGATCGTGCGCGCCGGGATCATGGCCGTCAGCCGCGGCCAGACCGAGGCCGCCGCGGCCTTGGGGATGCGCGCCCGCCCGATCATGGCGCTGGTGGTGCTGCCGCAGGCGCTGCGGGTCATCATCCCGCCGCTGATCTCGCAGTTCCTGAACCTGACCAAGAACAGTTCGCTGGCGATCGCGGTGGGCTATCCCGACTTGCGGGCGACGCTGGGCGGCACCACGCTGAACCAGACGGGGCGGGAAATGGAATCGATGATCCTGATGATGGGGATCTATCTGGCGATCAGCCTGATCGTCTCGGCGGTGATGAACCTCTACAATTCCCGCGTCCGGCTGAAGGAGCGCTGAGATGAGCGAAGTCCATGCCGAAACCGTCCCCTTCGTGCGCGGCACCATGCTGCCGCCGACCCCTCCGCCTGCGCGGCAATCGGGGGTGGTGCTGTGGCTGCGCGAGAACCTGTTTTCCGGGCCGCTGAACATCCTGCTGACTCTGGCCGGCCTGGCGGTTGTCTGGAGCATCGTCTCGCATCTGTGGCCGTGGTTCGCGAACTCGGTCTGGAACGCATCCAGCATCGGCGAGTGCCGCCAGATCATCGCGGAACGCGACGGCCCTGGCGCCACCGGCGCCTGCTTCGCCATCATCCGCGAACGCTGGAACCAGTTCATCTTCGGCTTCTACCCGGCCGAGCATTACTGGCGCCCGACCGCCGCCTTCGCGCTGCTGCTGTTCGCCGTGGCTCCCATCCTGTTTTCCGAAAGCCGCCGACTGCGCTGGACGGTGCTGGCGCTGACCGCGGTCCTTGGCTTTGCGGCCTGCGTCGCGCTGGGCACGCCCATGCGGCCGCTGCTGGTCATCGGCGCCGCTTTCGTCGCCCTGACGGCGCTGATCGAATACGTGCCGGGACGGGCGCTGATCTTCAGCCTCCTTTACCCTTTCCTTGCGGTCTGGCTGCTCTGGGGCGGGCCGATCTGGAATCCGCTTGCGGTTCTGGCCGGATTTGCCCTTGCCCTGATCATCTGGCGGACCCTCGGACGCTTCGGCGCGGGGTTGATCGGGCTGGCGCTGGGCGTGGGTTTTGCCGTCTGGTGGTGGACGGCGCTCGGCCCCCGGGTGGCGGCGGACCTGCAGGCGCTTCTGCCGATGGCGCTGGCCCCGGTCGAATCGCGGTCCTTCGGCGGCTTCCTGCTGGCGCTGACCATCGGCGTCTCGGGCATCGTCATGTCGCTGCCGCTGGGGATCATCCTGGCGCTTGCCCGCCAGTCGAACCTGCCGGTAGTCAAGATGCTGGCAGTCATGTTCATCGAGTTCATCCGCGGCGTGCCGCTGATCACGCTGCTCTTCGTGGCCTCGATCCTGCTGAACTACTTCCTGCCGCCGGGCACCAGCTTCGACATTATCCTGCGGGTCATCATCATGGTGACCCTGTTCGCGAGCGCCTACATGGCCGAGGTGATCCGCGGCGGCTTGGCCGCCCTGCCGCGCGGGCAATACGAGGGCGCGGACTCGCTTGGCCTGACCTATTGGCAGGCGCAGCGGCTGATCATCCTGCCGCAGGCGCTGAAGATTTCCATCCCCGGCATCGTCGGCACCTTCATCGGCGTCTTCAAGGACACCACGCTGGTCACCTTCGTGGGCCTTTTCGACCCGCTGAAGCAGATGGCCGACACGATCCGGGCGACCTTCGCCTGGAAGGGTGCCTATTGGGAGCCTTACGTCTTCACCGGCACCATCTTCTTCATCCTGTGCTTCGCCATGTCCCGATACGCCATGTATCTGGAACGGCGGCTCAAGACCGATCACCGCTGAGGGACCGTTTATGACCGACCTGAACACCCGGCCCCGGCCGGCCCCCACGATGGGGTCCGAGATCGCCGTGCGGATCGAGAAGCTGAACAAGTGGTACGGCACCTTTCACGTGCTGCGCGACATCGACCTGACCGTCCACCGGGGCGAGCGGATCGTGATCGCCGGGCCGTCGGGATCGGGGAAATCGACGCTGATCCGCTGCATCAACCAGCTTGAGGAACACCAGTCCGGCCGCATCACCGTGGACGGGATCGAACTGACCAACGACATCAAGAACATCGACAAGATCCGGTCCGAGGTCGGGATGGTGTTCCAGCACTTCAACCTGTTCCCGCATCTGACCGTGCTGGAGAACTGCACCCTTGCGCCCATCTGGGTCCGCAAGGTGCCCCGGCGCGAGGCCGAGGAAACGGCGATGCATTTCCTGCGCGAGGTCCGCATCCCCGAGCAGGCCGACAAGTATCCCGGCCAGTTGTCGGGCGGCCAGCAGCAGCGGGTGGCCATTGCCCGCTCGCTCTGCATGAAGCCCAAGATCATGCTCTTCGACGAGCCGACCAGCGCCCTTGATCCCGAGATGATCAAGGAAGTTCTGGATACCATGATCGAGCTGGCCGAGGGCGGCATGACGATGATCTGCGTGACGCATGAGATGGGCTTTGCCCAGGCCGTGGCGCATCGGGTGATCTTCATGGACCAGGGCCAGATCGTCGAGGAGAACACCCCGCGCGAGTTTTTCAACAATCCGCAATCCGAACGCACCAAGCTGTTCCTCAGCCAGATTCTGGGGCATTGAGGGACAAAACAACGCGCGTGGGGGTGATCGAATGAACCAGATGTATCTGCTGCTGCTCGGCCTTCTGGGCGTCGCCGCCATCGGCAGCCTTCTGTCCAGCGACGACGACGAGGAATTCGACGAAGGCGAGGACCTGCCTGACATTCCCGTCCGGGACGGCACCGACAATTCCGAGACGCTGACCGGCACCGACGGGGCCGAGATCATCCGCGGCTTCCGGGGGGACGACACCATCGACGCGGGCGCCGGCGACGACTGGATCTACGGGGGGCTGGACGATGATACGGTCATCGCCGATGCCGGGGACGACCGCGTCTTCCTGGGCAGGGGCGACGATCTCTACGGCGAGCGCGGCAGCACCGCCGATGACGGCAACGACACCATCGAGGGCGGCAGCGGCAAGGACACCGTCCATGCAGGCGCGGGCGATGACCTGATTCTGCCCGGCGACGACGACAATGACGACGACGTGCTGAACGGCGGCCCCGGCTCGGACACGATCCGGGGCGGCCATGGCGATGACCTCATCGGCGCCGACGACGTTCTGGATGGCGATCCCGACTTTTACTACGGCGACAAGGGCAGCGACACGATCTGGCTCGGCGACGGCGATTACGCCGAAGGGGGCGAAGGCCGCGACGACTACCTGCTGACCGCGGGCCTGGGCGCCTCGACCATCGTCTATGGATCGGCGGACCGGATCACCGTGAACTACGAGGGCACCGGGGATGATCCGCCCGAGGTCAGGGTGGTGCAGTCGGGCGCAGACGCCCATCTGGTCGTGGACGGCGATGTTCTGGCCATTCTCAAGGACACCGACGCTGCGGCGGTCGACGAGATCGAGCTGAAGGCATCGGGCAGCGCGGCTGGTGCCGCCACGGGTGCCGTCGTCGGCGGTCCCGCGGGTTCCGGTCCCGGCTCTGCTGCAGGACCGGCAAGCTAGGACAGGAGCGCGCCTCTGGCTGGAACGGCCCGCCGCCCTGGCGGGCCGTCTGTATTTCAGACCGCCGTGCGGCGCATCTCGTCCAGGTAGATCTCGCGCAGCCGCCGCGCCACGGGGCCGGGCTTGCCGTCCCCGATGGCCGTGCCGTCCAGTTCCACCACCGGCATCACGAAGGCCGAGGCCGAGGTGATGAAGGCCTCGTCCGCCGCCTTTGCCTCATCCACGGTGAAGCTGCGTTCCTCGACCCCAAGCTGCGCCTCGGCGGCCAGCCGCAGCACCGCGGCGCGGGTGATGCCATGCAGGATGTCGGTCGAAAGCTGGCGGGTGATGATGGTGCCGTCCTTGACGATATAGGCGTTGTTCGAGGTTCCTTCGGTCACCAGCCCGTCCTCGACCATCCAGGCGTCGTCGCAGCCCCGCGCCTTGGCCTCCATCTTGGCCATCGAGGGGTAAAGGAGTTGCACCGTCTTGATGTCGCGGCGCGACCAGCGCAGGTCGGGCACCGTGCAGACTCGCAGCCCGGTTTCCGCCTGCGGGTTCTGGGCCAATCCCGGCTTCGACTGGGTGAACATGACGACCGTGGGCGTTGTCCCTTCGGGCGGATAGGCAAAGTCGCGGTCACCGGGGTTGCCGCGCGTGACCTGCAGATAGACCAGCCCCTCGGCAATGCCGTTTTCCGTGACCAGCCGCTGGTGCGCTTGCAGCCATTCCGCATTCGTCATGGGATGGGTCATGCCCAGCTCATCCAGCGAGCGCGCCAGCCGTTTCATATGGCCGTCGAAATCCAGAAGCCTGCCGTCCAGCACGCTGACGACCTCGTAGACGCCGTCGGCCATCAGAAATCCCCGGTCGAAGATCGAGACGGTGGCCTGTTCCTCAGGCAGGTAGCGGCCGTTGACAAGGACGGTGCGGGACATCGTGTTCTCCGGAATGTGGCGGGTTGGTTGTGCGCCAATGCGCGGATGCGTTCAATGCGCCTTCCCCGTGCATCCGCAGAAAGGCTTGCTGCAACTGCGGCAACAATCTATCACCCCTGCGACACGCCACGAAATATCCTTGCACGAGGTCTCATGTCTTTCCGGCTGCAACCCCCTGCTCCTGCCCGCCTGAACCGCTGCCAGTTGTTCGGCCCCGGTTCCCGCACCCAGCTTTTCCAGAAGATGGCGGGTTCGGCTGCCGATGTCATCAACCTTGATCTTGAGGATTCGGTCGCCCCGGACGACAAGCACCAGGCCCGGAAGAACGTCATCCAGGCCATCGGCGATGTGGACTGGGGCAACAAGACGCTGTCGGTGCGGATCAACGGGCTGGACACGCCTTATTGGTACCGCGACGTGGTGGATCTGCTGGAACAGGCCTCGGACCGGCTGGACCAGATCATGATCCCCAAGGTCGGCAATGCCGCCGACATCTATGCGGTGGACGCGCTGGTGACAGCGGCGGAACGCGCCAGAGGTCGCCAGAAGCCGATTACCTTCGAGGTCATCATCGAATCGGCCGCCGGCATCTCTCATGTCGAGGAGATCGCCGCCGCCAGCCCCCGTTTGCAGGCGATGAGCCTGGGCGCGGCCGATTTCGCGGCCAGCATGGGCATGGCGACAACCGGCATCGGCGGCACGCAGGAAAACTACTACATGGCCCGCGAGGGGCAGAAATACTGGTCCGACCCATGGCACTGGGCACAGGCTGCCATCGTCGCGGCCTGCCGGACGCATGGCGTGCTGCCGGTGGACGGCCCCTTCGGCGATTTCAGCGACGAGGAGGGCTTCCGCGCCCAGGCGCTGCGTTCGGCCACGCTGGGCATGGTCGGGAAGTGGGCGATCCACCCCAGCCAGGTGGCGCTGGCCAACGAGATCTTCTCGCCGAACGAAAAGGCCGTCACCGAAGCGCGCGAGATCCTCGCGGCCATGGAAGACGCGCAGAAATCCGGCGCCGGGGCGGCGGTATACAAAGGTAGACTGGTTGACATCGCGTCAATTCGTCAGGCACAAGTGATCGTGCGCCAGGCAGAACTGATCACTGCCGAGGCACAACGCTGACGCAAGCGGACCCGGACGGCTCGGCGGGGAGGCCAGCCGTCTTAGGGGGAGGAGCGACAGGCCCCGTCCCACGCGGGGCCTGTCTCTGTTTGGATGGGCCGCCGAGGTCGTCAGAAATCGAACAGGTCGCCCAAGAAGGATTCGCGGCGTTTGGGTTTGCGGCCATGGCGATGATCGTCGTCGTAATCATCATGATCCCGCCGCCGATCACGCTCCTCGGAGCGATAGCTGTCCTGCCGCTCATGGCCGGATTGCGGCGATCCCTGCAGATCGGGGGCTGCAGTGGGCTGGCCGACAGAGGGTAGAGGAGGCATCGACACAGCGGCGCGGTCGATGATCTTGTCCAGTTCCCCGCGATCCAGCCAGACGCCGCGGCATCTGGGGCAATAATCGATCTCGACACCGCTGCGATCGGACATCACCAGCGTCTCGCCATCTGCCGGACATTTCATCCAAGGTCTCCTCTGGTCCCTGCCTTTTCAGGTAAGCCGCCCGGCGCTGAGCGCAATGGGCAGACAGCAACACGTCCCGGTGATTTCTTTCCGGTAAAAATATTCCCGGCTTCCGGGCGCCCGGGAACAGCTTGTTGGACTGTGTTCAGCCAAGAAGGCCGTGGCGGCTGATAGGCCCGAAGGGTCGATCCCCCATGCGGCCCTGCAGCAAGCCCTTATGTCGCGGCCTGCCATTCCGCCGGGATCACCGGGGTCGCCGCGACCAGCTTGCGGGTGACGGGATGGCGGGGGGAGGACAGGATGCGCGCGGTCGGGCCTTCCTCGACCATGCGGCCCTGGTCCATCACCAGCACCCGGTCGGTAATCGCGCGCACCAGCGACAGGTCGTGGCTGATGAACAGCCAAGACAGCCCGTGCCGCTGACGAAGCCTGGCTAGCAGGTCCAGCACCCTTGCGCGCACCTGCACGTCCAGCGCGCTGACCGCCTCGTCCAGCACGATCAGACGGGGCTGGATGATGAGGGCGCGGGCGATGGCGATGCGCTGGCGCTGGCCGCCGGAAAACTCGTGGATATGGCGGCGCATGGCGTCGACCCCGATCCCGACCTCGTCCAGAACCTCGGCCACGCGCTCGCGCCAGTCGGCGGGCCGGCCGGTCAGGTGGAAGGGTTCGGCCACCAGCCGGTCCACCGTCCAGCGCGGGTCGAAGCTGGAAAACGGGTCCTGGAAGACCGCCTGCATCTGTGCCCGCTGCGCCTTGGGCATCCCCGGCCCGACCGCCGCGCCCCCCAGCCGGACCCGGCCGCCCTGCAGCGCATCCAGCCCCATGATCGCGCGGGCGAGCGTCGATTTCCCGCAGCCCGATTCACCCACCAGCCCGACTGATTCTCCTTGCGCGATGGTCAGGCTGACGCCATCCACCGCCCGCAGAACGGGGCGCGGGGCGAAAAGTGCCGGACGGGGCAGGCGGTATTCGCGCACCGCGCCCTCGACCTGCAGGATCGGCGGGCCTTGCGCCCGCGCCCCTGTCTCGGCGGGGACGTGGCTCGCGGCGGCGAAGAGGGAGCAGGTATAGGGATGGCGGCGGAAGCGGAAGACCTCGGCCGTGGTTCCGGCCTCGACGATCCGGCCGTGCTGCATCACCGCCACGCGGTCGGCGATGCCTGCGACGACCGCGAGGTCATGGGTGATGAGCAGCAGCGCCATCCCTTCGTCCCGCACCAGCCCGCGCAGCAGGTTCAGGATCTGCGCCTGCGTAGTCACGTCCAGCGCCGTCGTCGGCTCGTCGGCGATCAGCAGGTCAGGGGCCTCGGCGATGGCCATGGCGATGGCGACGCGCTGGCGCTGGCCGCCCGACAGTTGGTGCGGGTAAAGCCCGAGGGGAAAGCGGGCGGCGGGCAGGCCCACCCGGTCCAGCCTGTCGCGGGCGCGGGCCAGCGCCTGCGCGCGGGGAAGGCGGCGGAAGCTTTCCGCCACCTGGTCGCCGATGGTCATCAGCGGGTTCAGCGCCGTCATCGGCTCCTGGAAGATCATCCCGATGCGACGACCCCGCAGCGCATCCATCGCCCGTTCCGGCAGGTCGAGCAGGTTGCGCCCGTCCAGTTCCACCCGCCCGCCGACCTGCGCGCCATCCGGCAGCAGCCCGATGGCCGCCAGCGCCGTCATCGACTTGCCCGAGCCGCTTTCGCCGACCAGCCCCGTCACCTCTCCCCGCGCCAGCGGCAGGGTCACGTCCGACACCACCTGCCGCCCGGCGATGGTGACGCACAGGTTCTGCAGCGCGATCATGTCAGCCGCGCCTTGAGCCGGGGGTCCAGCGCGTCGCGCAAGCCGTCGCCCAGCAGGTTCAGCCCCAGCACCGTCAGCACGATCGCCATTCCCGGCACGATGGCGACATGAGGGGCGATCGTCACCATCGTCTGCGCCTCGGCCAGCATCCGCCCCCAGCTCGGGATGGGCGGCTGCGCGCCGAGGCCCACATAGGACAGCCCGGCTTCCGCCAGAATCCCCAGCGCGAACTGGATCGTGGCCTGCACGATCAGAAGGCTCGCAAGGTTCGGCAGGATGTGTTCGACGCTGATCCGCGCCGCGCCCTTGCCCGCGACCTCGGCCGCGCGGATGTAGTCGAGCGTCCACAGCGGCAGCGCCCCGCCGCGCGTCACGCGGGCGAAGACGGGGATGTTGAAGATGCCGATGGCGAGCATGGCGTTCCCCGCCGAAGGCCCCAGCGCGGCGGTGATGAGGATCGCCGTGACCAGCGCCGGGAAGGCGAAGATCAGGTCGTTCCCCCGCATGATCGCCTCGTCCAGCCACCCGCCGCGGGAACCCGCGGCCACCAGCCCCAGCGGCACGCCGATCCCGGCGCCGATCCCGACCGCCGCCAGCGCCACGGCCAGCGAGGTCCGCGCCCCGATCATCACCATCGACAGCAGGTCGCGGCCCAGATGGTCGGTGCCCAGAAGATGGGGGCCGCCGGGCGGACGCAGACGGTTCGCGACATCGACCCCGGTCACGTCGAAGGGCGTCCAGACCAGCGAGACCAGCGCCAGAGCCACCGCCAGTCCTGCCAGCGCCGCGCCCAGGCTCAGGCCCAGCCGATGGAGGAGGACGCTCATCGCCCGCGCAGCCTCGGGTCCACGGCGGCATAGGCCAGATCGACGAGGAAGGTGACAAGGATCACTGCCGCGACCAGCACCAGCACCGCCGACTGCACCACCACCAGGTCGCGCTGGGTGATCGCCTGAAAGATCAGCCGCCCAAGGCCGGGCAGGTAGAAGACATTCTCGATGATGATCGCGCCGGCCAGCAGGAAGGAAAACTGCATCCCCAGGATCGTCAGGACCGGGATCATCGCGTTGCGCAGCGCATGGCGGCGCATGACCTGCCCGCGGCTGAGACCCTTGGCCCGCGCGCTGCGGATATAGTCCTGTCCCAGCGTCTCGATCAGCGCCGAGCGCAGCACGCGGGCAAGTATCGCCGCCTGCGGCAGCGCCAGCGCGACAGCAGGCAGGATCAGGGCGCGCAGAGCCGCGAGGGGATCGGCCCAGCCGGGGAAGCCCCCCGCCGGAAGCCAGCGCAGCTTCACCGCGAAGACGAGCACCAGCAGCATTGCGAACCAGAAGTTCGGCAGCGCGATGCCGATCTGCGTGGCCCCCATCGCTACCGCGTCGGCTACCCGGCCGCGCCGTCCCGCCGCCAGCATCCCCACCGGCAGCGCCACCGTGACCGCCAAGGCCAGCGCCAGCGCCGCCAAGGGCAGCGAGACCCGCACCCGGTCGAGGATCATCCCCGCCACCGGCGTCTTGTAGGCGAGGCTGGTGCCCAGGTCCCCCGTCAGCACGCCCCCCAGCCATTGCGCGTAGCGCACCGGCCATGGCAGGTTCAGGCCAAGCTGCTCGCGCAGGGCCGCAATGGTTTCAGGCTGCGCGCCGGTGCCGAGGACAAAGACCGCCGGATCGCCCGGCACGAGGTCCACCACCGCGAAGATCACCGCCGAGGCGGCGACCAGCGCCAGGGCCAGCGAGACGAGGCGCCGCGCCAGCAGCCTCATGCGCCGCTTCCCCCGGCCGGGTTCATGAGCCTGGCACCTCGATCTTGCCCAGCAGCGGCGGGTCGCCGGGGTTGATGCTGTGGCGCTCGATCATGCGATGGACGCGGGGATCGCCCTTGCCGCGATGCAGGGCGCGCATGGCGACGATCACCTCATGGTCGGACTTGGTGCGGCGCAGGTTGTGGCGCACGTAATCGTCCCAGGTGGCGAGGTGATAGCTTTCCGACCAGACGCGCGGGTTTTCCAGGTCGCGCAGCAAGGCCCAGTTGCGCGCGCCGTTGCGGCGGCGGATTGCGCGGCGGCGGGCCATCAGGCGCAGGAACTCGGGCGTGTCCTCGGGGTCGATGAGATAGTCCACCATGACCACGATCGGCCCGGACCGCCCGCGCAGGTCCAGGGCAAGCTGCGGCTTGCGGAACTGCCCGGCGGGGTCGAGGTCGAGCTTGCCGAACTCGGGCTGGCTGAACCAGTGCCCGATCACGGCCCCAAAGATCAGCAGCCCCGCGGCCCAGGCCAGCGCCGCATCCACCCCCTGCGCGTCGGCCAGCATCCCCCACAGGAAGCTGCCCGCCGCCATGCCGCCAAAGGTGGCGGTCTGGTACAGCGCCAGCGCCCGCGCCACCACCCAGCGCGGCGTGGACAACTGGACGGTCACGTTGAACAGCGACAGCGCCAGCACCCAGGACGCGCCCGCCGGCAGCAGCGCCAGCCCCTGCAGATAAACGTTGTCGGTGGTCGAGATCAGCAGGCAGGAGATCGCAAAGCCCATGAAGGCCACGCGGACCACGTTCTCGTTGTTCATCCGCTCGCGGATGCGGCTGTTCGAGGCGGCGCCGAGGATCGCGCCCAGGCCATAACAGCCCAGCAGCAGGCCGAGGGTCAGCGAGCCACCCTCGGGGTGTTCGGTCGCGATCAGGGGCAGCAGGGCCAGGATGGCCACCGCCGAAAAACCGAACAGTGCCCCCCGTGCCAGCACCCGCATCAGGTTCGGGGACAGCGCCACATAGCGCAGTCCGGCGGCGATCGCGGGGGCCAGCGGCTCGGGCGGGGCGATGCGGACGCGCGCTGGCGGCTTCCAGCGGATCAGGGCGAAGAGCAGCGGCACATAGCTGAAGGCGTTGACCGCAAAGGCCGCCGCGGCGCCGTAAGCCGCCACGATCAGCCCGCCCGCCGCCGGCCCGACCGAGCGCATCAGGTTGAAGCCGACCGAGTTCAGCGTGACCGCCGCCGGCAGGTCCGCACGCGGGACCAGGTCGCCTATGCTGGCCTGCCACGGCGGGTTGTAGAGCGCCTGCCCCAGCCCGATCAGGAAGGTCAGCGCCAGCAGGCTGTAGGGGTCGAGCCAGCCGTAGGTCGCGACCACCGCCAGGAACAGCGACACGCTGGCCATGACCCCCAGCGCGATCAGCAGCAGCCGCTTGCGCTCGAAGATGTCGGCCAGAGCGCCCGACAGCAGCGCGAACAGCATGATCGGCAGGGTGTTGGAGGCCTGCACCAGCGCCACCAGCGTGGCGCTGTCGGTCAGTTGCGTCATCATCCAGGCCGCGCCCACCGCCTGTACCAGCCCGCCGAAGTTCGAGACCAGCGTTGCCGCCCAGAGGGTGCGGAACGCCTTGTGACGGAACGGGGCAAGGGCGGAGGGGCGGGACATCAGGGTCACACTAGCGGCGGCGGCGGGAAGGGCAATCGGACGCTGGCCTGCCCGGCAAGGAAGCGCGGCTTGACGGCGATGGTTCCGCCGTCATGCTGGCCGGCGCTGTCCCGAACCGAGGATGCCTCATGACCGATCCGCGCCCCATGCCCATCCCGGACCGCCTTGCCGGGCGCCAGCTTGCGTTGCGGGCGATCATGGACGGGCGGGGCTTGGACGCGGTGATCCTGTCCTCTCTGCCGAGCCTGGCCCATTACGGCGGGCTCGGGAGCGGCGACGCATCCTGCCTGCTGGTCGTCACCGCGCGCGAGGCAAGGCTGGCCTGGCCGGGACACCCGCCCGGGATATGGGCCGAGGCCACGGCCCTGCTGCCTGACAACTGTGCGCTGGGCCACGAGGACGATGTTCCGGCGGATGCGCTTGCGGCGGTGCAGCGGCTCAGGCGGCCCCGGCGGCTGATCTCCATATCCGCCGACATCGCCCGCCAGATCGCGGAAGGATGAAAGACCCCCGCCCGAGGAAAGGCGGGGGTCCAGAGCGGCGGCCTTCGGGGGAGGAGCCGGCCGCCGGACGGCCGCGCGCTCAGCGGCGGCCGGTGAACAACGAGACGATCACCAGCAGGATCACCGCGCCGATGGTCGAGAACACGATCGAGCCGAGAAAGCTCGTGCCGCGGACGGTAGCGCCCGCGGCCGGTCCGGCCCCGAGGTTCCAGCCCAGCGTCGGGAACAGCCAGCTTGCCAGAACGGCGCCCAGGACGCCCACCACGATGTTCATCAGGCTGCCCTGACCGTGGCCCTTGACGATCTTGCCGGCAAGCCAGCCGGCGATGGCGCCGATGATGATGGCGACGATGAAGCCCATGCTTGGTCCCTTTCCAGATGCGGCGGGGCTTGTGCAGCCGCCGGATGTCCCCCGAACGTCGGGCTGGCCCGGGGGTTCCGGGGCAGGGAAAGGGTGGTGCCGCGCTGCGGCATATGGGCAACGGATCACGGCGTGATCAAAAGATCGCGGGCGCGGCAAATATGCCACGTGCCGGGCGCGACTCCCCTGTGTTTCTTGACGTATGGGCATGAACTCCGACCTATGGACCGATCGGATCGGCTTGCGACCCATGGCCGCGATTCGTGCCGTCCACCCTGCCAACCTCCGGCCGCCGCGCGGCATCCCGTGCGCGGTCATGCGTGAAGGAAACCCTTGATGCGTCTCGCCTCTGCCGCGCTGCTGGCATGTGCCCTCGGCCTTGCCGCCTGTGGCCCCGACAACCGGGCCGCGCAGGCCCCCGAAACCAGCAACTTCGTTCCCCAGGCTTATCAGGCGCGCATCGACCGCGGCCCCAACGGCGAGCCGCTGGACATCCCGGCGATCAAGCCCGCCTACCTGCGCGAGCGCAACGTGCGGACCGTCGTTCCCTATAACGGTCCCGATGCGCCCGGCACGGTCGTGGTCGATCCCTATGCGCGCTTCCTTTACCTGGTCGAGAATGGCGGCATGGCCACCCGTGTCGGCATCGCCGTTGGCCGCGCCGGCGTGGGCTACGCCGGCACCGCGACCATCCGGCGCAAGGCGCAGTGGCCGTCCTGGACGCCGACCGCGAACATGGTCGCGACCGAGCCCGAGCTTTACGCCCAGTTCCGGGGCGGCGTGCCGGGTGGCATCGGCAACCCGCTGGGGTCGCGGGCGCTGTATCTCTACGAAGGCAGCCGCGACACCATGTACCGCATCCACGGGACCATGGACCCCTCGTCGGTCGGCAAGGCGACCTCGGCGGGCTGCATCCGGCTGTTCAACCAGGACATCATGGACCTGTATGACCGCATCCCGATGGGCACGACCGTCAAGGTCCGCACCGAGGCCGAATCGCGGGCGCTGGAAGGCCCGCTGCGCCAGACCCCTGACGGCTATCTGGAACCGGCGCAGTTTGTCGCTGCCGTTGTCCAGCCCGTGGCCGTTGCCCCTCAGCCCGTGGTGGTGGCTTCCCAGCCCGTCGCGGTGGTCGCCCAGCCCGTCGCGCCGCCTGCCACGCCCCTGATCGAAAGCGCCGTCCCTCGGCGCCGCTTCTGAGAATCGGCGGGATTTGAGTAAAAGCCCGGCCCCCGCGCCGGGCTTTTCCTGTTGCGCTGTCCGGGATCTTGCGGGAACCTGCCGCCAAAACAGACAATTGCGGCGACTGCCTTTCCCCTGCGCGAGGATGACCATGGCCAAGACCCCGACCCCGGAAGCAAGCGGCGATGACGAGGCCTCGGCCGATGAAGGTCTTGTCGAGAAAAGCCGCTCCCCGGCTCTGGAAAAGCATGCCGACCGCACGCTGAAGTCCCTGGCCCGGCGGATCGAGGAAGCGCGCGATGCTGCCGGCGACCGTGGCGACGAACAGGGCGCCAGGCAGCTTGGCGGCGCGCTGCGGCGGGTGCGGGCCGAGGTCCGCCGCCGCAGCGAAGCCGGGACAGGGGATGCCTCTCCGGAACAGCCTGCGGCTGCGGAAGCCGCCTCGGCGCCGAAGGTGGGCCGTCCGGCACGGGCACCGGGCGTGCGCGCCGGGCGTCCCGGCGCGCGCAAGCCAGAGAAAGCCGGCCGGGTGAAGGCTGGCGAATCCATCCCCGCCCCGGTGCCGCAGGCCGGCCCCGACAGCGCCGCTGCTGATCCCGCCGCATCCGCCCCGGTGCCGCTGGCCCCCCCGCGCCGCGAGACCGCCGCTGCCCGGCCGAAACCTTCCAAGGAGGACAAGGCCGAGAAGAAGGCCCGCAAGGAGGCCGAGAAAGCCGAGCGCAAGCGCGTCAAGGACGCCGAGAAGGCCGAGCTGAAAGCCGCCCGCAAGGCCGAGAAGAAGGCCGCCAGAGAGGCCGAGAAGGCTGACAGGAAGGCGAAGAAGGGCAGCGGGAAGGCCGAGGGGACGACGGCATAGCCTTTCGCCGCGGCTCTGGCTTCTGCCAAAGGTTCACAGGCGCGCGCGCTCTTGCTATCGGGGGCCTGTCGATTGCAAAGGAAAGATCCGTGCGCTGCTGTTTCCAGCTTGTCGTGATCGCGGCTCTGGCCGCGGCCCCCGTTCTTGCCGAGGATGTGCCCGCCGCTGCCATGACCGTGATCGCGGCGGCCGATGCGGATGCGCAGGCCCCGCTGTCCGATGCCGCGATGGACACCGTCGCCTCTGATGCGCCGGTCGTGTCGGACAGTCCGGTGCCTGACGCCGCCGCAGTTCCCGCCGTCCCGGCCGAAAGCCCCGACGTGCCGCCGCTGACCGATCCCGTGGCCCTGATCGGTCCGCCCATGCCTGCACCTGACACAAAAGACCGCCGCTGCACGGCGGACGGGCGCAGCTGCATCGCCGTCGCCACCTATGTCGCCGATGTCTGTTCCACGATCGAGAAGGCCGCGGGAGAGAACCGGCTGGATCCTAATTTCCTCGCCCGGCTGTTGTGGAAGGAAAGCCTGTTCGAGCCCGAGGCGGTCTCGCCCGCGGGGGCCCTCGGCATCGCCCAGTTCATGCCGGGAACGGCGCGCATCCGAAAGCTGGACGATCCGATGAACCCGGCCAAGGCCATCCATGCCTCGGCCGACTACCTGCGCCATCTGATCGACGGCTTTGGCAACATGGGGCTGGCCGCCGTCGCCTATAACGGCGGCGAAGGGCGGGCCTCAAGTTTTTCCAAGGGCAGCGATTCCTTGCCTTATGAGACGCGGGACTATGTCGAGGCGATCACCGGCTTCAACGCCTGGAAATGGCGCGACGATCCGCCGCCGCAGATCGATGTGCGGCTGGACAAGGACAAGCCCTTTGGCGACGCCTGTGTGCAACTGGCCGCGAACCGGACGCTCAAGGAGTTCTCGGCCACCCAGCGCAGCTTCCCCTGGGGGGTGATCCTTGCCTCGCATCCCCGGCAGTCGGGCGTGCAGCAGCATGTCGAGCGGCTGAACAGCCGGTTGCGCCCGATCCTGGGCGGCAAGCGGATCACCACGGTCCGCAAGACCATGTCGGGCAGCGGCAAGCGGGTCTACACGGCGCAGGTCGGCTATTCCTCGCGCACCGAGGCCAATGCCTTCTGCAGCCAGTTCCGCGCCTTGGGCGGGCGCTGCATCGTGCTGAAGAACTGACGGAAAGGTGCGTGGAAACCACGCACCCTGCGAGGTCGGGAAGGGATGGGCCAAAGGGTAGCGCCGTAGGGTGCGTGCTCTGCATGCTCCTTCGCCACAGCCTCACTCGACCCACCGCACCTTTGTCAGATCATTGGCGGGAGTGGGCGCGTTCTGCCACAGCCCCTCGATCCGCGCATCCGCGACGCCGGGCTTGGCCAACTGGAACAGGAAGGCGGCGGGGCTGTCCTCGGCCAGCATCTCCTGCGCCTGTTTCAGCAGGGCGCTGCGCTCGGCCGGATCGGTCGAGGCGGTGAAGCGGCCGATCACGTCGCGGTAGGCCGGGTTGTCATAGCCGATGTAATAACCCTCGCGGGCGTAGATATCGATGTCCATGGGCTCGACATGGCTGATGATGGTCAGGTCGAAATCGGCCCCGCGGAAGACTGTTTCCAGCCACTGCGCCCATTCCATGTTGGTGATCCGCGTCTCGATCCCGACCGCGCGCAACTGCGCGGCCACGATCTCTCCGCCGCGCCGGGCATAGGGCGGGGGCGGCAAGGCCAGCCGCAGGGTCAGGCCGGATACCCCCGCCTCGGCCAGCAGGGTGCGGGCGCGGTCCGGGTCATGGGGCGAGCGGTCCAGAAGGTCCACATAATCCGGGTGATGCGGCGCGAAGTGGCTGCCGATGGGGGTGCCATGGCCAAACATCGCCCCGTCGATGATCGCTTGCCGGTCCACCGCCAGGGCAATGGCCTTGCGGACGCGCGGATCGTTCAGCGGCGCATGGCGGTTGTTCATGGACAGGATCGTCTCGCCCTCGGTCGTGCCCACGATCACCTTGAAGCGCGGGTCGGCCGCAAGCTGGGGCAGGGTTTCCGGGGCGGGATAGATCGGGAATGCGTCCACGTCGCCCGCCATCATCGCCGCAAAGGCCGCCGTCGGGTCCGGGATGAAGCGGAAAGTGGCCGAGCGCAGCGCGGGCTTGTCGCCCCAGTAGCCGTCGAAGGCTTCCAGCGTGATGTGGTCGCCCTGGGTCCATTCGCCCAGGCGGAACGGCCCGGTGCCGACAGGCGCCGTCGCCGCCTGCGCGGCCGAGGCGGGGTCCAGCATCACCGCATCGCCCCAGGCCATCTTCCACGGGAAGCTGCCGTCCGGCCCGTCCAGCGTCACCCGGACCAGATCCGGCTCCACGGCCTCGACCCCGGTGATCCCGGCGAAGAGCTGCTTCTGGGCGTTGGTCGAATCCTCGGCCCGCGCCCGGTCCAGCGAGAAGACCACGTCCGAGGCGTCGAACGTCGCGCCGTCGTGGAAGGTGACGCCCTGCCGCAGCCTGAACTCGTAGACAGCGCCGTTGTCCTTTGCCTGCCACTCCAAGGCGAGGCCGGGGACGATCGTTCCGTCTGGTGCGAAGCGGGTCAGCCCCTCGAAGAGGTTGGCATAGACCACCTCGTCGATGGCGGCGGCAGCGTTGGCAGTGGGGTCCAGCCCCTGCGGCTCCAGCACCATGCCCAGCCGGATCGTGTCGGTGGCCGCCAGCGCCGGTGTGGCGATCAGCGCGATAACGGCGGGCAGCAGGCGGTCGAGCATGGGCGTTCCCCTGTGACGAAGCGTGGCGCGGACACTACGAGGCTTGCCGCCACGCGATCAAGCGCGCTGTCGGGTTTTCGGGGGGAAGGCCTGCTGCAATGGCCCTGCCAGCAGCAGCCACAGCGAGCTGATGACTAGCCCCCACAGCGCCCAGCTTTGCGGGTGGAAGTCCACCGCGATGGCCCAAAGCGCGCAGGCGACCCAGGCCGCCATCATCGGCAGCGACACCACGCGCCAGCGCGCCGTGCGGACGGGGTGAATGAACTTGACCGGCAGGAACATCGCCACGGTCAGGGGGATCACCAGCGCCAGGATCACCCAGTAGGACGGCTTCAGCGCAAACAGCACCAGCACCAGCATGTTCCAGCAGGCCGGAAAGCCCGCAAAGCTGTTGTCCTTTGTCTTCATCCGCGTATCGGCCATGTACAGAAGCGAGCCGTAAACGATGGCGATGGTGCAGACCCACCCGGTCCAGCCCGGCAGCAGCCCCGACTGGAACAGCGCAAAGGCCGGGATGAAGATCCAGGTGATGTAGTCGATCATCAGGTCCATCACCACGCCGTCATAGCTGGGCCAGTTTTCCTTGACCCGATAGCGGCGCGCCAGCGGCCCGTCGATCCCGTCCACGACCATGGCGACGATCAGCCAGACGAACATGGTGGACCAGTCCCCGTCCACCGCGGCCAGCAGTGCCAGCACCGCCCAGATGACGCCCGTGGCGGTGAAGAGATGGACCCCGAGGGCCTTGAGACGCAGGTTCATGCGGCTTTCTCGCACCCCGGCCGCGGTCATGCAATCGGATCAGACAGGGGGAATGGGCAGGGCCGAGGTCGCCTTCATCTCCTCCATCGACAAAAGCGCGGTGACGTTCTGGATGCGGACCTCGGAAATCAGCGACTGGTAGAAGCGGTCGTAGGCCCGCGCGTTCCTGACCACGACCTTCAGGATATAGTCGATGTCGCCCGCCAGCCGGTGCGCCTCGATCACCTCGGGGCGGGCGCGGACGGCAGCCATGAAGCGGGCGGCCCAGTCGGCGTCATGCTCGGTCGTGCGGATCAGGACGAAGAAGCAGGCCTCCAGTCCCAGCGCCTCGGCATCCAGCAGCGCGACCTGCGCGCGGATCACGCCCTGTTCCCGCATCCGCCGGATGCGGTTCCAGACGGGGGTGCGCGAGGCGCCGACGCGGGTGGCGATCTCCTCCAGCGGCAGGCTCGCGTCCTGCTGCAGCAGGGACAGTATCTTACGGTCCAGTTCATCCAGCCGGACCGGAGTCTGCGTTTGTACGGTCATCAGGACGATCTTCCCAGTTGTTCCACCGTTCGGCAGTGAGACTGTCCTTATTTCCCCTGCGCTCTGGCTTTTAGCAATATCTTTTTCCTATTTTAAAGGCTGCATTACAAGGCGTCTCTCATGTCCAAGACCTTCGTCCCCTCGCCCGGCACGCCCGCCGTGCTGACCGCCAACAACCTGCTGGACGGGCTGTCCGTCTGGATGTCGGCGCAAGGATGGACCACGGACCCGAAGGCCGCCAGGCTTTACGAGGACGCCGCCACCGCCGAAACCGCGCTGCTGGCCGCTCAGGCCCAGCCCGATGTCGTGGTCGGCCCCTACCTGGTCGAATCGGGCCGCGATGAGGCCGGCCTGCCGATCCCTGTCCATTTCCGCGAGGCCTTCCGCCAGAAAGGCCCCTCGGTCGAGACCAACGCCACTTTTACCTCCGAGGCTGCCCATGCTTGACGCCATCAACGACGACGGCCGCGCCTATCTGCAGCACCGCGCCCAGCAGTTCCGCGCGCAGGTCGCGCGGCGGCTGGACGGCAGCCTGACCGAGGACGAGTTCCGCCCCCTGCGTCTGATGAACGGCGTCTATCTGCAGCTTCACGCCTACATGCTGCGGGTCGCGATCCCCTACGGCACGATCAGCCCGAACCAGATCCGCGGACTGGCCGACATCGCCGACCGCTGGGACCGCGGCTACGGCCATTTCACCACGCGGCAGAACATCCAGTTCAACTGGGCCAAGCTGGTGGACATCCCCGACATGCTGGACGCGCTGGCCGACGTGGGGCTGCACGCCATCCAGACCTCGGGCAACACCGTCCGCAACGTGACGACCGACGCCTTCGCCGGCGCCGCCGCCGACGAGATCGAGGACCCGCGCCCCTGGGCCGAGCTTCTGCGCTTCTGGTCCACCGACCATGCCGAGTTCCAGTTCCTGCCGCGCAAGTTCAAGATCGCCATTTCGGGCGGCAAGCGCGACCGCGCGGTAATCGCCGCCCATGACATCGGGTTGCGCCTGCGCCGCCAGGACGGGAAACTCGGCTTCCAGGTCTGGATCGGCGGCGGCCTTGGCCGCACCCCCATGATCGGCAAGGTCGTGCGCGAGTTCCTGCCCGCCGAGGACCTGCTTCCCTATGTCGAGGGCATCCTCGCCGCCTACAACCTCAGCGGCCGGCGCGACAACAAGTACAAGGCGCGCCTGAAGATCACCGTGGCCGAGCGCGGACTCGACGTGCTGCGCGAGGAGATCGAGGAAGAGTTCCAGCGCCGCCGCGCCGTCTTCCAGGGTCATGACGAGGCCCTGCTGGCCCGCCTGCGCGACCGCTTCGCCGCGCCCGTCTTCCGCGAGGTGGACGACAGCGCCTATGAGGCTGCGCTTGCCGCGAACGGGGCCTTCCGCTCCTGGATCGACACCAACCTGTCGGAACATCGCACCCCCGGCTATGCCAGCGTGACCGTGACGCTGAAGGCGCCGGGCGCGATTCCGGGCGACTGCACGTCCTCGCAGATGCGCCTGATCGCGGAACTGGCCGAGCGTCATGCCCATGGCGACATCCGCATCGCGCATGACCAGAACATCGTCCTGCCGCATGTGCCGAAGTCCGAACTGCCCGCGCTTTACGACAGCTTGCGCGATGCCGGGCTGGCGACGGCCAACGCGGGGCACATCACCGACATCATCTCCTGCCCCGGTATGGACTTCTGCACGCTGGCGACCGCGCGCTCGGTCCCGATCGCGCAGGAACTGGCGGAATACGTCCGCGCCCGCGACCTCGACGACGAGATCGGCAAGTTCGACGTCCGCATCTCGGGCTGCATCAACGCCTGCGGCCATCACCACCTGGGGCACGTGGGCATCCTCGGGCTGGATCGGGCAGGGGTCGAGAACTACCAGATCACCCTTGGCGGCGACGGCTACGAGATGCCGGCCATCGGCGAGCGCGCCGGCGCAGGCTTCCCCTACGACCAGGTCGTGCCCGCCATCGGCCGGCTGATCGACGCCTACCTCGAGGTTCGGGAATCGCCCGAAGAACGCTTCATCGACGCCCTGCGGCGGCTGGGGCCTGCGCCCTTCAAGGCGGCGCTTTACCCGGTTGAGGCAAGCAATGCTTGACGCCAACCTCGACAGCCGCGCCGCCACGCTGAACGCGCGCTACCGCAACCACGCGGCGGTGCAGGTGCTGCGCCATGCGCTCTCGGACCCCGACCTTGGCCGGGTGGCGCTGGTGTCCTCCTTCGGGGCAGAATCGGTCGTGCTGCTGCACATGCTGTCGGTCGCCGCGCCCGACACGCCGGTGCTGTTCATCGACACCGAGATGCTGTTCCCCGAGACGCTGGACTACCAGCGCGAGATCGCTGCGCGCCTGCCCCTGACCGATATCCGCGTGATCCGCGCGGCGCAGGACGAGATCGCGGCGGTCGATCCCGACAACACCCTGCACCAGCGAGACACGGATTCTTGCTGCAATGTCCGCAAGGTGGTGCCGCTGGAACGGGCGCTGTCGCAGTTCGACGCCTGGATCACCGGCCGCAAGCGCTTTCAGGGCGGCGAGCGGAAGGAACTGGACTTCTTCGAGCCCGAGCCTCCGCTGCGGCTGCGGGTGAATCCTCTGGCGCACTGGCGGCCGCAGGACGTCGCAGACTACATGGACGAGAACGCGCTGCCCCGGCATCCGCTGGTGGCGCGGGGCTATCCCTCGATTGGCTGCGCCCCCTGCACCTCGCCGGTGAAGGAAGGCGAGGACCCCCGCTCGGGCCGCTGGCGCGGCTCGGCCAAGACCGAATGCGGCATCCATTTCATCGGCGGCAAGATCGTGCGCGGCCCCGTCGCGCCGGAACCCGAGCCGGAGGTTGCGCGGGCTGCCCCCGCCGCCCATCTGCACGTAGTCACGCCCGCCGAGGAAAGCTCCGCTGCCAGCAAGGATCAAGAGATGACGACCGCCGAGCAGACCCAAGCCTCCCCCACTGCCACGACCGAGGCAGACGCACCGGTGCTGGTCCGCGACGACGGCTTTCATCCGCTGGACGGCACGCCTGCCGTCAGCCTGCCGTCCGACACCGATCCCGACACGCTGGCGGATCACCTGAACGCGGCGATGATCGCCGTCGAGTTCCCCGCGATGACCGACGGCCGGGGCTTCACGCTGGCGCGGCTGCTGCGCGAACTGGGCTACACGGGCCGCATCCGGGCGACCGGTAGCCTGATCGCCGACCAGTATGCGATGGCCCGCCGCGTCGGCATCGACGAGGTGCAGATTTCGGCCGCCCTCGCCAAACGGCAGCCGGCGGAGCAGTGGCTCGCCCGCGCCGACTGGCGCGAGTGGGACCACAGGTCGCGGCTGGCGGGCTAGTCCCCGACAGCCTTACACCCTATCTGATTACGGACATCCGAAATGACCCTGGATATTCCCTTGGCCGACGAGCCCCACGCGATGCAGACCAGATCGACCGCCACCCTCATGCCGGACGCGCAGACCGTCACGGCGGTCAGGCACTGGACGGACTGGCTGTTCTCCTTCCGCGTGACGCGGCCCGCGTCCCTGCGCTTCCGCTCGGGCGAGTTCGTGATGATCGGCCTGCCTGGCGACAACGGCAAGCCGGTCCTGCGGGCCTATTCCATCGCCTCGCCCAACTGGGACGAGGAGCTTGAGTTCTACTCGATCAAGGTGCCCGAAGGCCCGCTGACCTCGCGCCTGCAGCACATCAAGCCGGGCGACCAGATCATCCTGCGGCCCAAGCCCGTGGGCACGCTGGTCCTTGACGCGCTGCTGCCCGGCAAGCGGCTGTGGTTCCTGGCGACCGGCACCGGCATCGCGCCTTTCGCCTCGCTGATGCGCGACCCGGAAACCTTCGAGCGCTACGAGCAGGTCGTGATGATGCACACCTGCCGCACCGCGGACGAACTGGAATACGGCCGCGAACTGGTCGAGAACCTGCGCAACGACGAATTGCTGACCGAGCTTTACGGCACCAGCTTTGCCGACCGGCTGCTGTATTATCCGACCACCACGCGCGAGGATTACCCGCACATGGGCCGGATCACCGACAACCTGACCAGCGGCAAGGTCTTTGCTGACCTCGGGCTGCCGGCGATGAACCCGACCGAGGATCGGGCGATGGTCTGCGGCAGCCTCGCCTTCAACGTGGACGTCAAGGCGGTGCTGGAGGGCTTCGGCCTGCACGAAGGCGCCAACAGCGAGCCGCGCGAGTTCGTCGTGGAAAAGGCCTTCGTGGGCGAGGGCGTCTGATCTCGGCAACTTTTGTTGCAGGGGCAGAACCTTCGTTTCTTTCGGGGGGTTCATCCGAGGCAGATTTTTGCGCCCTCGGAGGAGACCCCATGAAGAAGCTGCTTCTGATCACCGCCTTCAGCCTCGCCAGCGTCGGCATGGCCGCGGCCCAGACCGCGACCCCGCCGACCGATGGCACGGTCGCCGCGACGCCTCCTGCCGGCGCGGCGACATCCACAATGACACCCGCTGCGACGGCCACAACCACGGCCGCGGACGGGACTACCACCACCACCACGGCCACCGGGACGGCGGCTGCAGGGACTACGGAAGCCGCGGGTGCGGCCGCCGTCATGCCCGCCATGGCCCCGCAGGACTTCGTCAACAGCGCCGCCAGCGGCGGCATGTTCGAGGTCCAGTCGAGCGAACTGGCGCTGGAACGCAGCCAGACTCCCGCCGTTCAGGAGTTCGCTCGGATGATGATCGCCGATCACTCCGCCGCGAACGAGGAACTGAAGGCCGTTGCCGAAGGCAAGGGCCTGACGGTGCCCACCGAGATCGCCGGGCCTCCGGCCGAGCATATGTCCGCCGTGCAGGCGGCCGAGGGCGAGGCCTTCGATCAGACCTACATGCAGCACCAGGTGCAGGCGCATGAGGAAACGATCATGATGTTCCAGGCCGAGGCCCAGAACGGCAGCGATCCCGACCTGCGCGCCTTTGCCGAAAAGACCCTGCCCACGCTGAACGCCCATCTTCAGCACGCCCAGGGCCTGGCCACGGGCAACTGAGATCGCCCGTCTTCGACCGGGGCGCCGCGACCGCAGGGTGGCGGCGCCCTTTCTCATGCGGCACGAAGCCCGCGTTGACTCCGCGAGCCGCGGCCACCATGTTGCCGGGCCAAATCTGCCAAAGGTCGCCCCATGCCCGTCGTCGTCGTCGAATCCCCGGCCAAGGCCAAGACAATCAACAAGTATCTGGGCGACGACTACACCGTTCTCGCGTCCTTCGGCCATGTCCGCGACCTGCCGCCCAAGGACGGGTCCGTAGATACGGACGATGATTTCGCGATGAAATGGGAAGTCGCGGCGGATTCGAAGAAGCACGTCAAGGCGATCAAGGACGCGCTGGCGTCGGACCCCAACCTGATCCTGGCCACCGACCCCGACCGCGAGGGCGAGGCGATTTCCTGGCACCTGCGCGAGGCGCTGGCGTCCTCGCTGAAGAAGGGCGCGCAGGTCAGCCGCGTGACCTTCAACGCGATCACCAAGAGCGCCGTGACCGAGGCGATGGCGAACCCGCGCGAGATCGACCAGCCGCTGGTCGATGCCTATCTTGCGCGTCGGGCGCTGGACTACCTCGTGGGCTTCAACCTGTCGCCGGTGCTGTGGCGCAAGCTGCCGGGCGCCAAGTCCGCTGGCCGCGTCCAGTCCGTCGCCCTGCGGATCATCGTCGACCGCGAGATGGAGATCGAGGCGTTCCGCGCCCGCGAATACTGGTCGGTCCATGCGACTCTGGCGACGCCCAAGGGCGACCAATACCGCGCCACGCTGGTCACCTATGCGGGCAAGAAGCTGGAACGCTACGATCTGGCGAATGAGGAAGCCGCCAAGCTGGCGGTGAAGGCCGTGGAAAGCCGCGACCTGACCGTGACCTCGATCATGTCCAAGCCCGCGAGCCGCAACCCTTGGCCGCCCTTCATGACCTCGACCTTGCAGCAGGAGGCGAGCCGCAAGCTGGGTCTCGGTGCCCGGGCCTGCATGAGCGCGGCGCAAAGGCTCTACGAGGCGGGCCACATCACCTACATGCGGACCGACGGCATTGACATGGCGCCCGAGGCGATCATGGCAGCACGCGACGCCATCAAGGCGCGCTTCGGGGATGCCTATGTCCCCCAAAGCCCGCGCATCTACAAGAACAAGGCCAAGAACGCGCAGGAAGCGCATGAATGCATCCGGCCCACCGACATGATGCTGTCCCCCGACAGGCTGAACGTCGAGCTCGAGCAGAGGAAGCTCTACGACCTGATCTGGAAGCGCACGCTCGCGTCCCAGATGGAAGCCGCGCGGATGGAGCGGACCACCGTCGAGATCGGCTCGGCCGACGGGCAGGTGGGCCTGCGCGCGACGGGTCAGGTGATGCTGTTCGACGGCTTCCTCAAGGTCTACGACCAGGGCACCGACGACGACGAGGGCGAGGACAGCGCCCGCCTGCCGCAGATCGCGCAGGGCGAGCCGGCCGCCAAGCGCGGCGTCGTGCCGGAACAGCATTTCACCCAGCCGCCGCCCCGCTATACCGAGGCCACGCTGGTCAAGCGGATGGAGGAACTGGGCATCGGCCGACCCTCGACCTATGCCAGCATCGTCACCACCATTCAGGACCGCGAATACGTCCGCAAGGACAAGAACCGCCTGATCCCCGAGGACAAGGGCCGGCTGGTGACGGCCTTCCTGACCCGTTACTTCCCGCGCTACGTCAGCTACGACTTCACCGCCGATCTGGAAGGGGAACTCGACGACATCTCCTCGGGCGAGCGGGAATACCGCGAGGTCCTGCGCCGCTTCTGGCGCGACTTCACCGCCGCGCTGGAGGGCACCAGCGAGCTTCGCATCACCGAGGTGCTGGAGGCTATTGACGAGGCCTTGGCCCCGCATCTCTATCCGGCTCGCGCCGACGGGGGCGATCCGCGCGAATGCCCGCTTTGCGGCAAGGGGCGGCTGAACCTCAAGACCGCGCGCTCGGGCGGGGCCTTCATCGGCTGCAACAATTATCCCGAATGCCGCTACACCCGCCCGATCTCGGGCGCGGAAGGCGAGGCGGTGGGCGACACGGTTCTGGGCCTCGACCCCGAGGGCATCGAGATCAGCCTGAAGAACGGCCGCTTCGGCCCCTATGTCCAGCGCGGCGAGGCGACGGCGGAACAGCCCAAGCCCCCCCGTGCGTCCATCCCCAAGGGCTGGGACGCAGGCTCGATGGATCTGGAAAAGGCGCTGATGCTCTTGGACCTGCCGCGCGAGATTGGCCCCCACCCCGAGGATGGCGTGACCATCGAGGCGGGGATCGGCCGCTACGGCCCCTACGTCAAGCACGGGCCGCGCTATGCCAACCTGCCCGAGGTGGACGAGGTCTTCACCATCGGCATGAACCGCGCGGTCGAAGTGCTGGCCTCGAAACCCCAGCGGGGCCGCGCCGCGCCCGCGGCGCCCTTGGCGGAACTGGGCGAGCATCCTGAGGGCGGCGCCGTGCAGGTCCTGAACGGCCGCTTCGGGCCCTACGTCAAATGGGGCAAGGTCAATGCTACCCTGCCGCGCGACATGGCGCCTGAATCCGTGACGATGGAACAGGCGCTGGAACTGATCGCCGCCAAGGCATCGAAGGGCGGCAGGAAGCCTGCGCCGAAGAAAGCCGCCAAGGAGCCCGCGAAGGCCGCCCGCAAGCCCGCCGCGAAGAAGCCGGCTGCGTCGAAGACCGCAAAGCCGGCGGCGAAAGCGACGGCTCGGAAAACCGCCAAGGCAGATGCTGCGTCAAAGGCAGCCGAAACCTGAGCCGGACCCGCATGAAGCCGTCCTTGCGGAAATGCGATCCACCACCTGAGCCGGACGTGCCCTTGTCACGCTTGGAATGGGTATTTACGCCAGAAAGAAGCCGCTTCTTTCTGGCGTAAATACCCATGCGACCGTGAAGCCTGCCCCGCCTGCGCCTTTTCGGCCGTGCCCCTGGCAAGGAACCCCGCCCATGCAGACCCTCCTCCTTTCCCTGGCGCTGGCAGGTCCGCTTGCCGCGACAATCCTGGCGCCCGTCGGGGCGCATGAGGTGGCCGACCATATCCTGCCCGTCCACTATGTCTGCGAAGGCGGCCTGACGATGGAGGTCGTCTTCCTCAACACCGCGGGCGGCAACAGCTATGCCTTTGTCCTGGCGGACGGCGAGATGACCCCGATGCGGGTCGCCGTCTCGGCCTCGGGCGCGCGCTACCTGTCGCTTGAGGAGCAGCCCACCCGCCAGTTCTGGGAAGCAAAGGGCCGCGCCGATCTGTGGGCGCTGGAGGGTCAGGCGGAAACGCGGCTGCGCACCGGCTGCGCGCCCGCCGGGGAAGGCGAGGCAGCCCCTCGTTGACACCTGCAGCCCCCCCGTGCAGAACCGCATGAACGGTTTGCACGGGGGGACCATGCGCAAGGTTTACGATAGCGCGGATGCCGCGCTGGAAGGGGTGCTGCGGGACGGGATCACCATCGCCGCCGGGGGATTCGGCCTTTCCGGCATCCCGGAACTGCTGATCGCGGCGATCCACAAGTCCGGCGTCAAGGACCTGACGGTCGCGTCCAACAACTGCGGCGTGGACGGCTTCGGCCTAGGCATCCTGCTGGACAGCAAGCAGATCAAAAAGATGCAGTCCTCCTATGTCGGCGAGAATGCCGAGTTCATGCGCCAGTATCTGTCGGGCGAGCTTGAACTCGAGTTCAATCCGCAAGGGACGCTGGCCGAGCGGATGCGGGCCGGCGGCGCCGGCATCCCCGGTTTCTACACCAAGACCGGCGTCGGCACCGTCATCGCCGACGGCAAGGAAGTGAAGACCTTCGACGGTGAGGACTATATCCTCGAACGCGGGATCGTCACCGACCTGTCCATCGTCAAGGCCTGGAAGGCCGACGAGACGGGCAACCTCGTCTTCCGCAAGACCGCGCGCAACTTCAATGTGCCCGCCGCCACCTGCGGTCGCGTCTGCGTCGCCGAGGTCGAGGAGATCGTGCCCGCGGGCAGCCTTGACCCCGACCACATCCACCTGCCCGGCATCTACGTCCACCGCATCGTCCAGGGCGAACACGAGAAGCGCATCGAGCAGCGCACCACCCGCAAGCGGGCCGATCAGAACACCGCGCCCGCCGCGCAAGGGGAGAAAGCCTGATGCCCACCGAAGCAAAGGGTTGGGACCGCAACCAGATGGCCGCCCGCGCCGCGCAGGAGCTTGAGGACGGCATGTATGTCAACCTCGGCATCGGCATCCCGACGCTGGTGTCGAACTATATCCCCGAGGGCGTCCACGTGACGCTGCAATCGGAAAACGGAATGCTCGGCATGGGTCCCTTCCCCTATGAGGGCGAGGAGGACCCCGACCTCATCAACGCCGGCAAGCAGACGATCACCGAACTGCCGCACTCGGCCTATTTCGACAGCGCCACCAGCTTCGCCATGATCCGCGGCGGCAAGATCGCCATGGCGATCCTGGGGGCGATGGAGGTGGCGGAAAACGGCGATCTGGCGAACTGGATGATCCCCGGCAAGCTGGTCAAGGGCATGGGCGGGGCGATGGACCTTGTCGCCGGCGTCAAGCGCGTGGTCGTGGTCATGGACCACACCAACAAGGCGGGCGAATCCAAGGTGCTGAAGGACTGCACCCTGCCGCTGACCGGCAAGGGCGTGGTGGACCGCATCATCACCAACCTGGGCGTGCTGGACGTGGTGCCGGGCGGGCTTTCGATCGTGGAACTGGCCGATGGCGTGACCGAGGAGGAACTCCGCGTCGCGACCGAGGCCACGATTGTCAACTGAGCCCGTCCGCCGCGCGCTGCGCTGGACGGATGCCGAGGGCCAGGGGCTGGAACACTGCCTTGTGACCCTCGATGACACGGGCCTGACGCTGGAAGGCGTCGTGGCCGGAACGCGGGACGGCAAATATGGCGCGCATTACAAGGTGCGCGCCGATGCCGGTGGACGGACGCGAGAGGTCCGGGTCCGCTGTCTCGGCGGCCCGGAACTGTGTCTAACCGTGGACGAAGGCGCCTGCTGGCGGGACGCGATCCGCGGCGCCGACCTGCCGGACCTCGACGGCTGCCTGGACGTGGATCTCGGGATCACGCCCTCGACCAACACGCTGCCGATCCGTCGGCTGAGGCTGAAAGTCGGGCAATCGGCCGAGGTTCGCGCCGCCTATGTCCCGTTGCCCTCCGAGATCGAGGGCGACTTCCTGCCCCGCCCGGCCGACCAGCGGTATACCCGGCTGACGGACCGGCTCTGGCGCTATGACGGCTTGTTGTGGAACTTCACCGCCGATCTGGCCGTGGACGACCTGGGACTGGTGCTGGACTACCCAGTGCTGTTCCGCCGCCTGCGTCCGAAGGACGCGCTGACGGATGCGGACCCTCCTGCATAAGCCGACGAGCCTGCGAAATGACTATACCCGAAGGAACCGCCGCGAGCCTGACCCCTGACCGGATCGCCGCGCTCTTCACTGGCCCTGATGACGCCTTCCTCTGCGCCCGCTGGGGGCGTCCGGTCGCGCCGGTGGTCTTCGGCCTTGACGACGCCTCGCTGTCGGTCTTCCGCGCTGCGACCGCCGCCGTCTTCGCCCATGCGCGCCACCCGCTGACCGACACCGACCCAGACATGGGCGCGAACCTGATGGTCTTCGCCGTCCGCGACTGGGAGGACCTGGCGGGCCTGCCCGACCTCGACCGCCTGACCGGGATGGAGGGTCTGCCGGATCGGCTGGCCAGGCAGGGTGCCGACCAGTATCGCCTGTTCCGCTTCGACCCCGACGGCAGCATCCGCGCCGCTTTCGCCTTCCTGCGCCTCGGCGGCGCGCTGGGTCAGGCCCATCCGGCGCAGCTGGCCGAATCCGTCGCCGTTAATGCGCTGCTGACCTGGGCGCATCCGGTCACGCCCTCGCAGCCGCTGGCCGCCCTGATCCGCGCCGCCTACGACCCGCTGCTGCTCGCCTGCGCCCGCGACCCGAGCCACGCGCTGCGGCTGGCCGCCCGGCTTCAGGCTTCTTCTTCGTAGAAATATCCCGGGGGAGCCGTCCGCAAGGACGGCGGGGGCAGCGCCCCACGTCTTCGCCAAGGTTCCCTTCAGTCGCCTGACGTGCTTGACCCTCGCCCGAGCCGGCAAGGACCACCGCCATGACCCACCGTTTCCCCGTCCGCGTTTATTACGAGGACACCGACCTCGGGCAGGTTGTCTATTACGCCAACTACCTGAAGTTCATCGAACGCGGCCGCAGCGAGTGGCTACGCGCCGCCGGCGTGGACCAGCGGCAGTTGCTTGAACAGCATGATCTCGCCTTCGTCGTCCGCCGGGTCGAGGCCGATTACCTGCGCCCCGCCCGCTTTGACGACCGGCTCGATGTCGTCACGTCGCTGGACCATGCCGGCGGCCCGAAGATCGTCGTGGCCCAGTCCGTCGAACGGGACGGCACGGTGCTGTTCACCGCCCGCGTCACCGTCGTCTGCGTGGACTTGCGGACCATGCGGCCCCATCGCCTGCCGCCCGCGGTGGCCGCGGCCTTGTCCGGCTGAGACGGCCGCCCGCGGCGCACAGAACTGTGTTGCCGGTTTGTGTGGCCTTCACCGGCAGGATAAGGGAAAACGCGCGCAACCACGGCAGGACAGGCTTCATGGAAAACCTTGCAATCGGCGCCCCGACCGACTTTTCGCTGATCGCGCTGTTCCTGCGCGCGGGCCTGACCGTCAAGATCGTGATGGTGCTGCTGGTGCTGGCCTCGGTCTGGTCCTGGGCGCTGATCGTCCAGAAGACGATGGTCCAGACCGCCGCCCGCCGTGACAGCACAAGCTTCGACCGCCGCTTCTGGTCGGGCGAGCCGCTGGACGATGTCTTCGACCGCATGAACGGGCGCGCGCGGGGTCCGGCCGAGCGGATCTTCTCGGCCGGGATGGGCGAATGGCGGCGCTCGCAGACGGATGACGGCGGGCTCATTCCCGGCGTCATGCAGCGGGTGGACCGGGCCATGAACGTCGCCATCGGGCGCGAAAGCGACCGGCTGACGCGGGGCCTGCCGATTCTTGCCTCGATCGGATCGACCGCGCCCTTCATCGGGCTCTTCGGCACCGTCTGGGGCATCAAGACCGCCTTCGAGGGCATCGCGCTGAGTCAGGACACCAGCCTTGCCGTCGTCGCCCCCGGCATCGCCGAGGCGCTGGTCGCGACCGCGCTGGGCCTTCTGGCCGCAATCCCGGCGGTGATCTTCTACAACAAGCTGTCCAGCGACGCGAACCGCATCAGCGGCGGGCACGAGGCTTTCGCGGACGAATTCGCCACCATCCTCTCGCGTCAGACCGAGGCCGGCTGATGGCGGGCGGTCTTTCGCGCCGTGGCGCCGGCCGGCGGGGCCGCGACCGCCTGGCGCCCATGGCGGAAATCAACGTCACGCCCTTCGTGGACGTGATGCTGGTGCTGCTGATCATCTTCATGGTCGCGGCCCCCCTGCTGACCGTGGGCGTGCCGCTGCAACTGCCGCAGACGGCCGCCGAGGCCGTGACGGCGGAACCCGAAGAGCCGCTGACCGTCTCGCTACCGGCCGAGGGGCCGCTGGTCCTGATGACCACCGAGGTTCCTGCGGGCGAGCTGATCCCCCGCTTGCGCGCCGTCGCCGCCGAACGGCAGTCGAGCCGCATCTACCTGCGCGCCGACGGCGCCGTGGCCTATGCCCGGGTGATGGAGGTCATGGGCGCGCTGAACGCGGCCGGTTTCCGCGACATCGTGCTGGTCACCGACTCTGGCGGCCCGCGGATGGATGGCTGACCCGTTTCCCCCCAACGAGGCGCGCGAGCGCCGGATCGGCGCCTGGATCTCGGGCGCGGCGCACGCGGGCCTGATTGCTTGGGTGGCGGTCAGTGGCGCCCTGTTCCGCGCCCCCCAGGCGCCCGCGCTGCGGATGTCGCCCGTGGAAACCATCTCGGCCGTCGAGTTCGAGGCGATGGCCGCCGCCGCCCGCGGCTCGGGTCCGATCGGACAGGAGGCCTCGGCCATCCCCGCACAGCCCCGCCCGCCCTCGGACGAGGTGATCGCCGGCGGCCCCGTGGCGATGGCCCCGCCCGCCCCGAATGCCGATCCGCAGGCGCTGCCCGCGCCCGAGTTCGCCGGCGAGGCTGCGCCGAACCTGTCCGACCTGCAGGTGCCGCAATCTCCTGTCACCGTGGCGACCGTGGCGCCGATGCCGCAGCAACCCGCCAGCCTGCAGGACGAGGGCGCGCCGGGCGACCTGCCCGCGGCGCTGGACCTGCCGCCCGCGCTGCCACGGGTTGCGGCGGTACGGCCGCTGCCCTCGCCTAGTGCGGAAGGCGCTGCACCCGCGGCCCCGCCGCCGCCACCGGTCCTGACCGCCTCCGAAGCGCCCTTCGACGTTGCCGCTGCCCGCCAGCGCCGCGCCGACCGCATCGCCGCCGCCGAAGCGCAGGCCCTTGCAGCAGCACAGGCCACCGAGGCGGCCCGGCAGGCGGAAGCCGCGCGTCAGGCCGAGGCCCTGCGTCAGGCCGAGGCTGCCACCGAAGCCGCCCGCCAGCAGGCCGCCGCCGCGGCCGCCCGCGTCGCCGCCGAAGCCGCCGCCCGCGCCGAGGCGGAACGTGCCGCAGCCGAGGCCGCTGCCGCCGAGGAAGCCCGCCGCGCCGAGGCCGAGGCCAGCGCTGCAGCCGAAGCCGAACGACAGGCCGCGCTGGAGGCCGAGCGGCAGGAGCAGGAGCGCCTTGAGACCGAAGCCCGCGCAGAGGCCGAGGCCGAGGCAGCGGCCCGTCGCGCCGAGGAACAGCGTCTGGCCGAGGAAGCCCGCCGCGCGGAACAGGAACGCCTCGCCGAAGAAGCCCGCCGAACCGAGGAGCGCCGGATCGCCGAGGAAGCCCGCCGTGCCGAGGAGCAACGCGAGGCGCAAGAGGCCCGCCGCCGCGCCGAGGAGGAGGCTGCCGCCGCCGCCGCCGAGGCGCTGGCCCGGACCGAGGAGGAAGCCGCCCGTGCCCGCGCCGAGGCCGAGGCCCGCGCGCAGGCCGAGGCCGCGCAGCAGGCGCCCGACGATCCCGACCCGCTGATGCAGGCGCTGAACGAGGCGCTGGACCTGCCCGGCGCCACCGAAGATGGCGGCGGCGGCCGCGCCGCGATGGGACCGCCCCTGTCGCAAGGGGAAAAGGACGGACTCAGGCTGCAGATCGAATCCTGCTGGAACATTGGCTCGCTGTCGCGCGAAGCGCAGCGGACTTCGGTGTCGATCCAGTTCTCGATGTCGCCCGACGGGATGCCCGAACCGGATTCGCTGCGGATGATCGGCTTCGACGGCGGATCGGAAGCGGCGGCGGAGAGGGCCTTCGAGGCCGCAAGCCGGGCCATCCGGCGCTGCGCCCTGCAGGGCGGCGGCTTCAACCTGCCGGCCGAGAAATACACCCGCTGGCGCGACACGATCATCGACTTCCGCCCCCAAGGCGGTCCCTCGATCCGGTGACGATGGCCCGCATTTCCATCACACCCCAAACAGGTTAGGTTGCGCGCATCATGTCGCTTTCCGTCCATCTCGCCCGCCTTTCGCTTGCCCTTGCCGCGGCCCTCGCGCTTGCAGGTCCCGCCGCCGCGCAGGATACGGCCCCCCCCGCGCTTGCCGCCACGGAAGACGAAGGTCCGCTGCGGATCGAGATCACGGGCGGCCAGGTCGAGCCGATGCCGACCGCCGTCGCCCCCTTCTTCGACGAAGGGGGCGCGGGTGATCTGGCCGCTCGTATCCAGGCCGTGGTGACGGCCGACCTGACCGGCACCGACCTGTTCCGGGAAATCCCGGCCTCGGCCCATGTTGCCCAGCCCTCGGGCTTTGACGAGCCGGTGACATACCCTGACTGGCGGGCGGTCAATGCCGAGGCGCTGATCCTTGGCGCGGTCTCAGTCCAGGGCGGGCAGGTCACGGCCAAGTTCCGGCTGTTCGACGTCTTTTCCGGCCAGCCCCTGGGCGACGGGATGCAGTTCGACGCCCCCGAGGCGGGCTGGCGCCGCGTCGCCCACAAGGTCGCCGATCAGGTCTATGCCCGGATCACCGGGGAAGGCCCGTATTTCGACAGCCGCGTGACCTTTGTCTCGGAAACCGGCCCCAAGGATGCCCGGCTCAAGCGCATCGGGATCATGGATTACGACGGCGCGAACCCGATCTGGGTGACGGATGACAGCGCGCTGGTCGTCTCGCCCCGCTTCTCGCCCGACGGTAGCCAACTGCTTTACACCAGCTTCGGGAACGGGATGCCGCAGGTGATGCTGATGGACGTGGCCACCGTCCAGTCGCGCCCGCTGAAGCAGGAGGCGGGGACCATGAGCTTTGCGCCCCGCTTTTCCCCCGACAGCCGCTGGATCGTCTATTCGCGCGAACAGGGCGGCAATACCGACGTCTGGCAGATGGACGTGGCCACAGGGGCGGAACGGCCGCTGACGGAGACTTCGGCTATCGAGACCTCGCCCAGCTATTCGCCAGACGGCCGCCGGATCGTCTTCGAAAGCGACCAGTCGGGCAACCAGCAGATCTATGTCATCCCTGCCGACGGCTCGGGCGAACCGACGCGGATCAGCTTCGGCGACGGCAGCTACGGCACCCCCGCATGGTCGCCCACCGGCGACCTGATCGCCTTCACCAAGCGCAACGGCGACCGCTTCCATATCGGCGTGATGCGGCCGGACGGGACCGAGGAAAAGCTGTTGACCGAATCCTTTCTTGACGAGGGTCCGACCTGGGCCCCCAATGGCCGCGTCGTCATGTTCACGCGCCAGACGCCCGGCGGCGACGGCACCTCGCGCCTGCATTCGGTGGACGTGACCGGCCGGAACATGCGCCCGCTGTCGATCGAGGGCGCCGCCTCCGACCCCGACTGGGGACCGCTTTTGCCATGAGGAGCTTGCTGCCGATGAACGGCCTTCGCACCGCTGCCGCCGTGTTCCTGCTTGCGGGTCTGGGCGCCTGCGCCCAGACCCCGCCCATTGCAACGGTGACCGATCCCTACGCAGGCAGCCGCTATACCGGCACGCTGCCCGGCGGCACCCTTCCCGGCGCCAGCGCCGAGGATTTCCGCCGCATTGCCGGCGACACCGTCTGGTTCCCCGAAAACGATGCGGCGCTGGACGGCCGCGCGCGCGAGACGCTGGTGCGGCAGGCCGGCTGGCTTAAGCAGAACGGCAGCTTCTCGACCGTCATCGAGGGGCACGCGGACGAGCAGGGGACGCGGGAATACAACCTCGCGCTGGGGGCTCGGCGGGCCAGCGCGGTGCAGGAATACCTGGTCTCGCAGGGCGTGGACCGGGGACGCATCCGCACCAGTTCCTATGGCAAGGAGCGGCCCTTCGAGATCTGTTCCGATCCCGCCTGTCAGGCCCAGAACCGCCGGACCGTGACCGTTGTCACGCCGGGGGCGGGCGTCTGATGCTGCGCTCCCTTTGCTTTGGCGCGGCGCTTGCGCTGACGGCGCCGGTGCCGCTGCTGGCGCAGGATGCGGCTTTCGCGCCTGCGCCCGAGGGCCGCACGCTGGCCGACCTCAGGACCGACCTGCGGGCGGTCGCGGCCGAGTTGCGGGCGCTGCGGGCCGAGCTGAACGCCTCGGGCGCCGAGGGCTTCCGGGCGGCGGGCGGCGACAGCGCCATCGATCGCATGAACGCGATGGAGCGTGAGATCACCCGCCTGACCGGCGAGACCGAGCGGCTGAAGCACCGCATCGATGGCGTCACGCGCGACGGCACCAACCGCATCGGCGATATCGAGTTCCGCCTGTGCGAGATGGAGGAAGGCTGCGACCTGAGCGCCCTGACCACGCCCACCCTGGGCGAGGTGGATGTTTCCGGCGGGATGCTGCAGCCCGCGCTGGGCGCAGGCGGCCCGGCGGTGGCCCCCGCAGGCGACGCGCCGCTGACGGCGCAGGAACAGGTGGATCTCGACCGCGCCCGCGCGGCGATGCAGGACGGCGACTTCCTGCGCGCGGCCGATCTTTTCGGACGGTTCGCCGAAAGCCATGCCGGCAGCCCGGCTGCGACCGAGGCGCGCTATCTTCAGGGCGCGGCGCTGGACAGCGCGAACGATCCCAAGGGCGCGACCGCCGCCTGGCTGCAGGCCTTTGCCGCCGAACCCGCCGGTCCCCGCGCACCCGACGCGCTGCTGGGGCTGTCGCGGGTATCCGCCGCCGGGCGCCCCGCCTCGGAGGGCTGCGTCTACCTGGGCGAACTGGCGAACCGCTTTGCCGGCACGCCGCAGGCGGACGAGGCCGGGCGGCGCATGGTCGCGGCGGGCTGTCGGGCGGATGCCGGAACCGACCCGGCCGATGGCGGCTGAGCCGCAGGACCTGGTTTCCGCCGAACTCGACCGGCTGGCCGGCGATCTGCCGGCGCTGGGCATCGCCGTCTCGGGTGGCGGCGATTCGATGGCGCTGCTGCACATGGCCCATGCTTGGGGGACCGCGCGCGGGGTGCGGATCGAGGCCGCCACCGTCGATCACCGCTTGCGGGCGGAGTCTGCCACTGAGGCCGCCCATGTCGCGGCCATGGCGGCGGCGCTTGGGATTCCTCATGCGGTGCTGGCCTGGCGGCATCAGGGGGGGACAGGAAACCTCATGGATGCCGCACGCCGGGCGCGGCTGCGCCTTCTGGCTGACTGGGCGCGGGACGGGGGCCTTGGGGCCGTGGCGCTGGGACACACGCAGGACGACCAGGCCGAAACGCTGCTGATGCGGCTGGCGCGCGGCGCCGGCATCGACGGGCTTTCGGCGATGGCCGCCGCCCGCGATCACGATGGCATCCGCTGGATGCGGCCGATGCTGGGGCTGCGGCGGCCGGCCCTGCGGGAATGGCTCGCGCAGCGGAACGTCGGATGGATCGACGATCCGACCAACGAGGACGCCGCATATGACCGGGTGCGGGCGCGGCAGGCGATCCGGGCGCTGGAACTGCCGGTCGAGGCCCTCGCGCGGTCCGCGGCCCATCTGGCCGAGGCGCGGGCGGCGCTGGCAGAGGCTGCCGTCGCCGCGGCCGATGGCGTCGAGGCGGATCGCGGGACCCTGCGCCTGCCGCGCCGGGCGCTTTCCGCCAGCCCCGAGATCCGCCGCCGGCTGGTCACCGCGGCGCTGCGCTGGGTGACGGGGGCCGACTATCCGCCGCGCGGAGAGGATGTCGGTCGGCTGATCGGGACGCTGGCGGCGAGCGGGCAGGGGACACTGGACGGGGTAATCGCGCGGGTGAAGGGCGAGGCAGTGGAGTTCCTGCGCGAACCTGCAGCCGCGGTGCGAAGCGGGGCCGCCCGGCCGGAACCTTGCCCACCCGGTGTTCACGACGAAGGACGGGTGCACGGTGTTTCAGCCGGAAGGAACGAGGTGTTCTGGGACCGGCGCTGGCGGCTGACCGGGCTGCCTGATGGGGCTGTCGTGACGGCCGCGACCGAAGCGTCGCTTGCCGGCCGCGACTGGCGCGCATCGGGTCTGGCCCGCCTTGCGCTGGCGTCCTCGCCTGCCGTCCGCATCGACGGGCGGGTGATCCTGCCATTGCTCGACCCTTCCCCCGTCAGGGCGATGCCGCTGCGCGGGGTTCAGGATTTCCTCGCAATCCTGCGAGCGCATTGATACCCGGGCTCGCAATCCTTACTTTCACCCAAAGACTCTCATTCCCGCGGAGGACATGCCCTTGGGCAACGCGCGCAACCTCGCCTTCTGGGTGGTCCTGTTCCTGATGATCCTGGCGCTGTTCAACGCCTTCGGCGGCAACAGCGCCCAGATGAACAGCACCCAGATCGCCTATTCGGACTTCATCCAGCGGGTCGAGAACGATCAGGTCTCTGCCGCCACCATCGACGGCGAGACCGTCATCATCACCGGCACCGACGGCCGGCGCTATTCGACCGTGCGGCCGATCGGCGAGGATCTGGCCGACCGGCTGATCGACAAAGGCGTCGAGGTGAAGGTCGAACGCCAGCAGCAGTCGGGCTTCATGTCGCTCTTGGGCGTCTGGCTGCCCTTCATCCTGCTGATCGGCGTCTGGATCTTCATGATGAACCGGATGCAGGGCGGAGGCAAAGGCGGGGCCATGGGCTTTGGCAAGTCCAAGGCCAAGCTGCTGACCGAAAAGCACGGCCGCGTCACATTCGATGACGTGGCGGGCATCGACGAGGCCAAGGAGGAGCTTGAGGAGATCGTCGAGTTCCTGCGCAACCCGCAGAAGTTCTCTCGCTTGGGCGGAAAGATCCCCAAGGGCGCGTTGCTGGTGGGTCCTCCGGGCACCGGCAAGACCCTGCTTGCCCGCGCCATCGCGGGTGAGGCGGGGGTGCCGTTCTTCACCATCTCGGGTTCGGACTTCGTCGAGATGTTCGTGGGCGTCGGCGCCAGCCGTGTCCGCGACATGTTCGAGCAGGCGAAGAAATCGGCCCCCTGCATCGTCTTCATCGACGAGATCGACGCGGTGGGCCGTGCCCGTGGCGTCGGCATCGGCGGCGGCAACGACGAGCGCGAGCAGACGCTGAACCAGCTTCTGGTGGAAATGGACGGCTTCGAGGCGAACGAGGGGATCATCATCATCGCCGCCACGAACCGCAAGGACGTGCTGGACCCGGCGCTGCTGCGCCCCGGCCGCTTCGACCGCCAGATCCACGTGCCGAACCCGGACATCAAGGGGCGCGAGAAGATCCTGAACGTCCATGCCCGCAAGGTGCCGCAAGGCCCCGACGTGGACCTGCGGATCATCGCGCGCGGCACGCCGGGCTTTTCCGGCGCCGACCTGATGAACCTCGTGAACGAGGCCGCCCTGATGGCCGCGCGCATCGGGCGGCGGTTCGTCACGATGGAGGATTTCGAGAACGCCAAGGACAAGGTGATGCTGGGCGTGGAACGCCGCAGCATGGTCCTGACGCCCGAGCAGAAGGAAAAGACCGCCTATCACGAGGCAGGCCACGCCGTCGTCGGCCTGTCGCTGCCGAAATGCGATCCGGTCTACAAGGCCACGATCATCCCGCGTGGTGGCGCTCTTGGCATGGTCGTCAGCCTGCCCGAGGTGGACCGGCTGAACTATCACAAGGACGAGGCCAAGCAGAAGATCACCATGACCATGGCCGGCAAGGCCGCCGAGATCATCAAATATGGCGAGGAAGGCGTGTCGAACGGCCCGGCGGGCGACATCCAGCAGGCCAGTGCGCTGGCCCGCGCGATGGTGATGCGCTGGGGGATGTCGGACAAGGTCGGCGCGGTGGACTACGCCGAGGCGCATGAGGGCTATTCAGGCAACACCGGCGGTTTCTCGGTCTCGACCAAGACCAAGGAGCTGATCGAGCAGGAGGTCCGCGACCTGATCGAGGAGGGCTATCAGGAAGCCTACCGCATCCTGCTGGAAAAGGAGGTCGAGTTCGAGCGCCTCGCCAAGGGCCTCTTGGAATACGAGACCCTGACCGGCGAGGAGATCGGCAAGGTCATCCGTGGCGAGCAGCTTGGCGGCGACGACGACACGCCGAGTTCCGCGATCCCCGCGGTGCCCGCCGTGCCGCGCATCCCGCCGGCCAGCGGCGGCCCGGCTCCGGTGCCGACTGCCTGACCCTGCGAGAACCCCGGCCCTTCGGCCGGGGTTTGCCGTTTCAGGGCTTGATGCCGACGAAGAAATCGCGCTTCAGCCCGTTCCAGCCCGCGCCATAAGTCATGATCTCGGCAAATCCGCCGTGTTCGCGCATCTGCGCCAGGCACCAGTCGCGGTCGATCCGCAAGGGCAGCCGGTCGCGGTAATGCGCCTCGTCGGTATAGCCCATCTCGAAGAAGAACAGCTTGCGGGCCTTGGCCATCAGCGCCCGCAGCGAGCGGTGGACGGCCTCCGTGTCGTGCTTTTCGTAAAGCCATTGGTAGACGCTGAAGGTCGAGGCGACGTCATGTTCCGGCATCATGTCCGGGACCCAGGCCAGCGCGTCCCTGACCTGCAGGTCCAAATGGCGGTTATAGATATAGCTGTCCGCGACCCGGCCCATGTGGATGTCGTTCCTGGCCACGTCGATCCCCGAGGCCCGCAGGCCGAGGTCCGCCATGCGCTTGCAGAAGAAGCCGCTGTTGCAGCCGATGTCGATATAGGACTTCTGCCCTGCGTCCTGTAGGTCGAGGTGCCGGGCCACGAACTCGGCCATGATCCCGGCGCGGATGGCGCTGTCGGCCCGGATCGGATTGAGGCCGGCGAACTCGGGGAAATCGGCGTCGATGGGCTGGTAGATCTCGGGCGTGCCTGGGCTGGGGGCGGTGGCCACCAGCCGGTCGCGCAGGTGGGTGCGGGCCATCGCCTGCAGCCGTTCCGCGCACCCCTCGCAGACGGAAATCGTCCCGTCCCCGCCGGGCAGCCGGATCGTCACCGTGGCGTCCCCGTCAGCCATCAGGTCGCAGAGCTTGCGGATGCTCTGGATGTCCGCGCCTGCCTCGCGCAGCCGGTCCAGCTGCGCCGCCGAGGGGGTCGAGACGATGACCACATGGCCCTTGCCCGACAACGCAATCCAGTCCTCGGCAAAATCCTTGCCGAAGCGCTGCGCCTCGTCGAAAACGAAGGTCGAGGGGGCGGTCCCCTTGGCGCTGATGAAGGCCCGGATCTCGGCGGCATGGCCCTTGAAATCCACCCGCGCCTTGCGCCCGCTGCGGGCGTTGATGATGTCGTATTTTTCCAGCGCCGGCCGCACCGTCCCGCCGTCCAGCGTGGCGATCAGGAATGACCTTTGCCTGTGTTCGCGCAGGTCGGTGACGATGCGGATGACCTCGGTCGTCTTTCCGGCGCCCGCCGCCCCCGTCAGCACTGTCAGCGTCATGATTCTGTCATCCGGTCCTGTTGATCGGACGGAAACTGACGCTTTTCCGTCATGATGCAAGGGAGGAACCTGCCGGCCTTGCGCCGGCCCGGTGTTGGGGGCATGACGCGGCCCATGAGTGATGACCTGACGCAACTGCGCGACATGACCGCCCTGCGGGCCGCCATCGACGCGCTTGACCTCGACCTCGCGCGGCTGCTTGCCCGCCGCTCGCGCCTGATCGACCGCGCGGCCGAGATCAAGGCCGGCGCGGGCCTGCCCGCCCGCATCGACGAGCGGGTCGAGGAAGTGGCCGAGAAGGCCCGCCGCAACGCCGCGGCCACGGGCTACGACCCCGATCTGGCCGAGGCTCTGTGGCGCCTGATGATGGAACATTTCATCGCCCAGGAAGCCCGCCAACTGGGAGAAGCCGATGACGGCTGACCTGATCGACGGCAAGGCCACTGCCGCCGCCCTGCGCAGGCGCGTGGCCGAAGGGGTCGCCGCGCTGAAGGCCTGCCATGGCATCACGCCGGGCCTTGCCGTGGTGCTGGTGGGCGAGGACCCCGCCTCTGCGGTCTATGTCCGCAGCAAAGGCAAGGCGACGGTCGAAGCCGGGATGGAAAGCTTCCAGCACCGCCTGCCCGTGGATGCCTCGCAGCAGGACCTGCTGGCGCTGATCGCGCGGCTGAATGGCGATCCGGCGGTGAACGGCATCCTCGTGCAGCTTCCCTTGCCGAAGCACATGGACGAGGCGGCGGTCATCAATGCCATCGCGCCGGAAAAGGACGTGGACGGATTCACCGTGCTGAACGCCGGGCGGCTGGCCACCGGGCAGAAGGCGATGGTGCCCTGCACGCCGCTGGGCTGCCTGATGCTGCTGCGGGACCGGCTCGGCTCGCTCGTGGGCAGGGAGGCGCTGGTGATCGGGCGGTCGAACATCGTCGGCAAACCGATGGCGCAGCTTCTTCTGGCCGACAGCGCAACCGTGACCGTGGCCCATTCGCGGACCCGCGATCTGCCGGACCTGTGCCGCCGCGCCGAGATCGTCGTGGCTGCCGTGGGCCGGGCGCGCTTTGTGCAGGGCGACTGGATCAGGCCGGGCGCGACCGTGATCGACGTCGGCATCAACCGGACCGATGACGGGCTGGTCGGCGACGTGGACTTCGAGGCCGCGCGTCACGTGGCGGGCGCGATCACCCCGGTTCCGGGCGGCGTCGGCCCCATGACCATCGCCTGCCTGCTGGCGAACACGCTGACCGCCACGGCGCGGGTGAACGGGCTGCCGGAACCCGAGGGGCTGACGCCCTGATCCCCCGCCGCGTCAGGATTCTGGCTGCTTCTTGACGCTGCGGGCAGCCAGCCAATCGGTTGCGGCCATCAGCAGGCCCGAGAAGACGAAGACCACATGGATGATGACCAGCCACTTCAGTTCGCGGTCGTCCGGCGAAACGATGCCGGGACGTCCGACCTCCATGAACCGCTTGAGCAGATCGATGGCAGAGATCGCCACGATCGAGGCGATCAGCTTCATCTTCTGGCCCGCAAAATCGACCGTTCCCATCCATGAAGGCCGCGCCACGTCGAGGGGCACGTCCAGCCGCGACACGAAGTTCTCGTAGCCTGAAAATACCACGATCAGCAGCAGGTTCGCCGTCAATGTCAGGTCGCTCAGCGACAGCGCCGTGACGATGGCGGTTTCGGTTGTCATGGTCAGGGCTTGGGGCAGGTAGTGAAGGGTCTGGCGCAGGAAGACGACCAGCAGCATCCCCATGACCGCGACCAGCCCCAGATACATCGGCGCCAGCAGCCAGCGCGAGGCGGACAGCAGCCGCTCGAACCCCTTTTCCATGCCCGCGCGTCCTCGTCCGTTCCTTGGCGCAGATTAGCGGCGACCGGCAGGCCCGCAAGGCTTTCCGCTTGGGGCGATCTGGTCTAAACCAGCCCCGACCCACGCCCGAGGAGGCCGCCGCGCCATGAGATTCTTCGTCGATACCGCCGACATCGCCGCCATCCGCGAATTGCACGAACTGGGCATGGTGGACGGGGTCACGACCAACCCCTCGCTGATCCTGAAATCGGGCCGCGACATCGCCGAGGTCACGCGCGAGATCTGCGAGATGGTCCCCGGCCCCGTCAGCGCCGAGGTCGTGGCCGCCGACGCCGAGGGCATGATCCGCGAGGGCAAGCATCTGGCCGAGATCGCCCCCAACGTCACCGTCAAGGTGCCGCTGACCTGGGACGGGCTGAAAGCCTGCAAGGCGCTGACCGACGACGGCCACATGGTCAACGTCACGCTGTGCTTCACGGCGGCGCAGGCGATCCTCGCGGCCAAGGCGGGGGCGACCTTCATCAGCCCCTTCATCGGCCGGCTGGACGACATCGGCCTGGACGGGATGGAGCTGATCGCCGACATCCGCCGCATCTACGACAACTACGGCTACGAGACGAACCTGCTGGCCGCCTCGATCCGGTCGGTCAACCACATTATCGAATGCGCCCGCATCGGCGCCGATGTCATCACCGCGCCGCCCGCCGTCATCAAGGCCATGGCCAGCCACGTCCTGACCGACAAGGGGCTGGACCAGTTCAACGCCGACTGGGCCCGGACCGGCCAGAAGATCGGCCTGTGACCGGGGCTGCGGAACGCGCGGCCGCCGCGGCGCTGGATGGCGGCACCCGCGCCCGGCTGCTGGCCGAGCCTGCGCTGATCCTGCAGGACCGGGAACTGATGCGGGCGCTGGTCGCCGCACGCGAGGCCGAGTTCGGCGAGAATGTCATCGACATCCGCGGCCGCGCGATGGAGGCGCTGGAGCATCGGCTCGACCGGCTGGAATCGGTGCATGAAAGCGTGATCTCGGCGGCCTACGAGAACCAGGCCGGGACGCAGACGGTCCACCGCGCGGTGCTGGCGCTGCTGGAGCCGATGGATTTCGCGGCCTTCCTCGACATGCTGGAAACCGATGTGGCGCCGATCCTGCGGATCGAGACGCTGAAGCTGGTGATGGAAACGCAGGATCCGCCTGCACCGCCCTCCGCCGGCGCGTTGGTGGTGGTGCCCGCAGGGGCCGTCGGGCGGATGATCGCGGCGGGCCGCAGGGCGCCGCGCGGCGACGACATCGTGCTGCGCCGCGCCAGCGCCGAGACGCGGGCCGTCCATGGCGCCGAGGTCCGGTCCGAGGCGCTGCTGCCGCTGAACCTAGGGACGGGCCGCCCCCCGGCGCTGCTGGTGATGGGCTCGCTGGATGGCGGGCGGTTCTCGCCTGCGCATGGCACCGACCTGTTGCGATTCTTCGCGCAGGTGTTCCGGCTGGTCCTGATCGGCTGGCTCAGGGAATGAGCGGGCAGGGTCCAGTGCCGCTGGCGCTGGTCCCGGCCATGGCCGACGCGCTGGCCCGCTGGCTTGACAGCGAACGCGCGACCCGTGGCCGGTCGGACCACACGATCACCGCCTATCAGGGCGACCTGCTGGCCTTCCTGTCCTTTCTTGGCGGCTACCACGGTCAGCCCGCGCTGCCCCGGACGCTGGGGGGGCTTGTGCAGACCGACATCCGCGCCTTTGCCGCGGCCGAACGAGCGCGGGGCCTTTCGGCCCGCAGCCTCGCCCGCCGCCTGTCCGCCGTCCGCAGCTTCCTGCGCTGGATCAGCGACCGCGAGGGCTTCGACGCGAGCCGGGCGCTGTCCGCGCGCAGCCCCCGCTATCGCCGCAGCCTGCCGCGCCCGATCCCGGTGGAACAGGCCCGCGCCATCCTGGACCTCGCGGGCGAGCGGCACCCGACGCCATGGGTCTCGGCCCGCGACGTGGCGGTGCTGACGCTGCTTTACGGGCTGGGCCTGCGGATCAGCGAGGCGCTGGGGCTGGACGGCCGCGACTGGCCCTTCGGCGAATCACTGGTGATCTGCGGCAAGGGCGGACGCGAGCGGCTGGTCCCGGTCCTGCCCGCCGCGCGGGACGCTGTCACGGCTTACCTGCGGATATGCCCCTTTCCGCTGACGCCCGACGGGCCGCTGTTCTGCACGGTCAAGGGCAAGCGGCTTTACGCGGGCGCCATCTCGGGGGCGATGGTGGCCCTGCGCCAGTCGCTGGGCCTGCCCGAGACGGCCACCCCCCATGCGCTGCGCCACAGCTTTGCCACGCACCTGTTGGCGGCGGGGGGCGACCTGCGGACCATCCAGCAGCTTCTGGGCCATGCGAGCCTGTCCACAACGCAGGTCTATACCGGCGTCGATGACGCGCATCTGCTGGCTGTCCATCGCGCCGCCCATCCGCGGCGCTAGGGCTTATTCGCTTGCGCGGGGCTGGTCGGGAGCCTGGACGATGGGGCTGGTCTCGGCCCCCCGACCATAGGTGGCCCAGTCGGCGCCCGAGGGCGGCTGCGGCAGTTCGCTCCGCTTCCACGACAGGTGCATATGCGCCTTGCCGACATAAAGCCCGGTGATCGGCGAGGTCATGAAGACGAACAGCGCGATCAGCAGCTCGTGCCAGCTCAACTGGCCGTGATGGGTCCAGAAATAGGCAATCGAGGCGATCAGGACCGATCCCACCCCCAGCGTCGCCGCCTTGGTCGGCCCGTGCAGCCGCGTCATCATGTCGGGCAGCCGAACCAGCCCCCAGGCACCGACAAGGCCGAAGAAGCCGCCCGCCACCAGCAGAAAGGCGATGAGGATATCCGCAAGCCAGATCATTCGATGATGTCCCCCCGCAGGATGAACTTGGCGAAGGCCACGGTCGAGACGAAGCCGAAGAGCGCAAACAGCATCGAGGTCTCGAAATAGACCGTGGTGCCGCGCTGGATGCCGAACAGCGTGATCAGCGCGATCATGTTGATCGTCATCGTGTCCAGCGCCAGCACCCGGTCGCTGAAGCCCGGCGCCCGCATCAGCCGGTAAAGGCAGAGGATCTGCGCCAGCGCGAAGCAGCCGAAGGCGAACCACAGGGCAAGAGCGAGGATGCTCAACGGAAGATCTCCTGCAGGCGGGCCTCGTAGCGGGTCTTGATCTCGTCGATCGTGGCGGCCGGGTCGGGGCAGTGCAGCGCATGGACCAGCAGGGCCGATCCGTCCTCGGCCATGTCGCAACTGACGGTGCCGGGGGTCAGGGTGATGGTGCCCATCAAAACGGCGATGGCTTCGGGCACGGTCAGGTCCAGCGGCACCACCAGCCAGGCGGGCTGCAACTCGGCCTTGGGCATGAACAGCACGATCCGCGCCACGTCGATATTGGCCTTGACGATGTCGTGGATGACGATGCCCAGATAGCCGGGGATGCGGGTGGCGCGGATGCTGGCGCGGCGAGGCCAGTAGGGGGCGGTCACGACTGGAATCAGCAGCCCCAGAACGGCCGCGAAGACCACCGAGCCCCAGGCGAAGCGGTTGACCAGCAGCATCCAGACCAGCGCCACCACCAGCGACAGGACCGGATGGGGAAGGATGCGGCGGATCATTTCACCCCCTCCTGTCCGACCAGCACGGCCTCGATGTAAGGGGCAGGGTTCATCAGTTGGCGGGCGGTGGCATCGGCATAGCGCATCATCGGCCCTGCAAGCACGGTGAGCGCCACCATGCCCGCGATCAGTGCCCCCGTCGCCGTCAGCGCCAGCCCGGCCGAGGGGAAGGTCCGGTCATGCGGCGGCTCGTCGGGTTCCTGCCGGTCGGGCAGGAAGTCCTCGGCCGCATGGGCCTTCCAGAAGACCAGCGAGCCCGCGCGGGCCAGCCCGACAATGGCGAAGATCGAGGTGACGAGGACGATGCCCCAGATCACCGCCGTGCCTTCTCCGTTCCGCACCGCCTGCAGCACTGCCAGCTTGCCGAGAAAGCCCGACAGCGGCGGCAGGCCCGCCATCCCGATGGCGGCCGCGAAATACAGCGCGGCGACGATCCCCGCCTGCAGGATGGGCGGGGCGGGGCGCAGCCACAGGCTCGCGTCACGCCGCCTTGTGCCGATCAGGTCCACCGCCAGGAACAGCGCCGCCGAGGCCAGCGTCGAATGGACGAGATACCAGATCCCCGCCGTCAGACCGGGTAGCCGGAACTGCGCCACCGCGATCATCAGCGTGCCGACCGACCCCAGCGCCGCGAAGGCTGCCATCCGTCCCATGTGGCGCGAGCCGAGAACGCCCAACTGCCCCACGATCAGCGTGACAAGGGCCGCGGGCAGCAGGATGTCGGCGGCGAAACGCTCGATCACGCTGTCGGCGGGGAAGACCAGGGTGAAGAAGCGGATGATGCCGTAAACGCCAACCTTGGTCATGATCGCGAACAGCGCCGCGACGGGACCGGGCGCGCGGGCATAGGTCGCGGGCAGCCAGAAATGCAGCGGCACCAGCGCCGCCTTGATCGCGAAGACCAGCATCAGCAGCACCGCGCCCACGCGCAGCACCGCCGTGTCGGTCGCGGGCATCTGCGCCACGCGCATCGCCATGTCGGCCATGTTCAGCGTGCCGGTCGCGGAATAGATCGTCCCCAGCGCGGCGAGGAACAGAGACGATCCGGCGAGGTTGTAGACGACATATTGCACGCCCGCGCGCAGCCGCAGCTCTCCGCCCGCCTGGATCATCAGCCCGTAGCTGGCGATCAGCAGGATTTCGAAGAAGACGAAGAGATTGAAGGCGTCGCCGGTCAGGAAAGCGCCGTTGACGCCCATCAACTGGAACTGCCACAGCGCATGAAAATGCTTGCCCCTGCGGTCCCAGCCCGAACCGATGGCGTAAAGCTGCACCAGCAGCCCCACCACCCCCGTCAGCACCAGCATCAGCGCCGCCAGCCGGTCCAGCATCAGCACGATGCCGAAGGGCGCGGCCCAGTTTCCCAGCCGATAGACCTGCACGTCCCCGCCCATCGCCTGCAGCATCAGCCAGAGCGCGAGCAGCAGTTGCCCCGCGGTCGCGGCGGTGCTGAAGACGCGCTGCAGAAGCAGGTCCTGCCGCATCGCCAGGACGATCAGCGGGCCGACGAAGGCTGGCAGGACGACCGGGATGACAAGCCAGTGGTTCATGGGCGCGGCCCCTTGCGGTCGCGGCCGGGCAGGTCGATGCGGTCGTCGCCGCCCTCGATGAAAGCGCCCAGCGCCATCATCAACGTGACCGCCGTCATCCCGAAGGAAATGACGATGGCGGTCAGCACCAGTGCCTGCGGCAGCGGGTCGGTATAGCCCGGCGCGGCATCATTCAGGATCGGCGGAAGGTCGATCACCAGCCGCCCCGTCGCGAACAGGAACAGGTTGGTGGCATAGCTCAGCAGCGTCATCCCCACGATCACCGCGAAGCTGCGCTTGCGAAGGGTCAGGTAGACTCCGGCGGCGGTCAGGGTGCCGATGGCCGAGGCGATCAGGACCTCCATCTCAGCGGCCTCCCTCCTGCCGGAAATCCATGGGATGCGCGTTGACGCTTTCTCCCGCCGCCCGCGCGATGCGCGACAGCGAGTTCAGCGCCAGCATCACCGCCCCCACGACCGCCAGGAAGACGCCGGTGTCGAAGCCCATGGCCGTGGCCCATTCGACCGGCTCGACGCCCGCCAGATGGACATAGCCGAAGGCCGAGGTCAGGAACGGCTGGCCCGCGAACCATGCGCCCCCGCCGGTAATCCCGGCCGCCAGCACCCCAAGCGCGATCAGCGCGTGATAGGGGATGTTCTGCCGTTCCATCGCCCAGGCATAGCCCGAGGCCATGTATTGCATGACCAGCGCGACCGACACGACAAGGCCGGCGATGAAACCGCCGCCCGGCGCGTTGTGGCCGCGCAGGAAGATATAGATGCCCACCACGAAGGACAGCGGCAGCAGCACCCGCGTCGCCACCACCAGCATCAGCGGATGGCGGTCGCCCGCGCGGCGCATGTCATGGGTCCAGCCCCGCAGCCGGGCGGATGCGCGGCCGCCCAGCAGCGCCTCGGTCATGGCGAAGATAGCCAGCCCGGCAATGCCCAGCACGGTAATCTCGCCATAGGTGTCAAAGCCGCGGAAATCGACCAGGATCACGTTGACGACATTGTCGCCGCCGCCAAGCCTGTAGCTGTTCTCGACCATGTAGCCCGAGATCGAGGGGAAGGCGAAGTCGCGCCGCATGATGGCATAGGACAACGCGCCAACACCCAGCCCGGCCAGAGTCGCCACAAAGGCATCCGCCCCGCGCTTGGCGTTGCCGGTGTCCAGCACAGTGCGCTTGGGCAGGAAATTCAGCGCCAGCAGCATCAGGATAACGGTGACGACCTCGACCGTGATCTGTGTCAGCGCGAGATCGGGGGCCGAGAAATAGACAAAGGTGCAGGACACGATCAGCCCGACAATGCCCACAAGCACCAGCGCGAGGATGCGCCGCCGGTGCAGCGTGACCAGCGTCCCCACAGCCACCAGCATCATCACCCAGCCCATCAGCGCGACGGGCGTGACCGGCAGCATCGGCCTCGGCTCGGGGCGGGCGAGGCCGGTGTGCCAGGCGGCGAAGCCGCAGATCACGCAGGTCAGCATCAGCAGCGACAGGGCGCGCGACATCGAGCCATTGGTGAAGCTTTCGCTGAAGTCGCGGGCGATGCGAGCGATGCCGCCCTCGATCCCGTCGAAGATGCGCTTGGCGTCGGGACGCGGCAGACGCAGGCGGGCGGACTCGGCCGGGCGCCACAGCGCCAGCAGCAGCGCGCCGCCGGCGATCGCGACGACCGACATCATCAGCGCGGGCGTGACGCCGTGCCACAAGGTGAAATGCGGATGCTGCGGCGCCTGGGTGACGGCGGCGCCCGCGGCGGCGACCAGCCAGCCGACGGTCGCGTTCGGAAACAGCCCGGTGACGACGACCAGCGCCACCAGCAGTGCCGGGCCGGACCACAGGCCCGGCTCGGGGTCGTGGGGCGCGTGGGGATAGTCCTGACGCCTTGGCCCGAGGAAAACATGGGCCACCAGCCGCAGCGAATAAGCGACCGAGACCAGCGCCGCCAGCGTCGCGCCATAGGGGATCACCCATTCGAGGCCGTGCCAGCTTTGCGCGGCCGCTTCCTCAAGCATCATCTCTTTCGACAGGAAGCCGTTGAAGGGCGGCACGCCCGCCATCGACAGCGAGGCGATCAGCACCAGCCCGAAGGTCAGCGGCATCAACACGCGCAGGCCGCCCAGCCGTTGGATGGATCGCGTGTGCGCCGCGTGGTCGATGATGCCCGCGCACATGAACAGCGCGGCCTTGAAGGTGGCATGGGCCACGATGTGGAACATCGCGGCGACGGCGGCCTTTTCGGTGCCGAAGCCCAGAAGCATGGTGATGAGGCCCAGATGGCTGACCGTCGAATAGGCCAGCAGGCCCTTGAGGTCGTCCTGGAACAGCGCGATCACCCCCCCGACCATCATGGTGACAAGGCCCGTGGTGGCAACGATCCCGAACCACTCGGGCGTGCCCGCCAGCACCGGCCAGAGCCGCGCCATCAGGAAGATCCCGGCCTTCACCATCGTGGCCGAATGCAGGTAGGCGCTGACCGGCGTGGGCGCGGCCATGGCGCGCGGCAGCCAGAAATGGAACGGGAACTGCGCCGACTTGGTGAAGGCCCCGAGCAGGATCAGCAGCAGCGCCGGCAGGTAGAGGTCCGATCCCTGGATCGCCTCGCGCTGGGCGATGATCTCGGACAGGCGATACGATCCCGCGACCTGCCCCAGCATCAGGCAGCCCGCGATCATCGCAAGGCCGCCCAGCGCAGTCACGGTCAGCGCCATGCGGGCGCCCTGCCGCCCCTCGGGCAGGTGCTTCCAGAAGCCGATCAGCAGAAAGGACGAGAGCGACGTCAGTTCCCAGAAGACGAGCATCATCAGGATGTTGTCTGACAGCACGATGCCCGTCATCGCGCCCTGGAACAGCATCAGGTAGGTGAAGAACGGCCCCGCCGCGTCCTGTTCCGACAGGTAGAAGCGGGCATAGAGGATGATGAGCAGCCCGATCCCGAGGATGAGGATGCCGAAGAGAAGCCCCAGCCCGTCGATCATGAAATCCGCGTTCAGCCCGACCTGCGGCATCCACGCCAGCTGGGCGGTAATCAGCTCTCCGGCCATGATCGCGGGGATGTGCAGGAGCAGTCCCAGAAGCGTAAGCGCGGTGACGGTCCCACAGGCGATGGCGGCGGCGTTGCGGCCGGAACGGACCATGAGGCCGGGCAACAGGGCGCCAAGGAACGGCAGGACGGCGATCAGTGCTGGGGACATGGGCTCTCCAGATTTGAACGGGTGTCCCAAGCGGGTGCCCGGCTGTCAAGCAACTGACGAAATCGGCTAGGCGATGTTCGCGCTTCGTGCTAGCCCTTTGGGAAAGCAGGCCGAAGGGACGGGCATGAAGGTTCTGGGCATCGACCCCGGTCTGGTCAACATGGGCTGGGGGATCATCGTCGCCGATGGCTCGCGCCTGCGGCATGTGGCGAACGGGATCATCCGGTCGGACAGCAAGGGGTTGGCCGCGCGGCTCTGCGACCTGCACCGGGGGCTGGTGGCGGTGATCGCGGCGCATGCGCCCGACGCGGCGGCGGTGGAGCAGACCTTCGTCAACAAGGACGCGGTCGGGACCCTGAAGCTGGGGCAGGCGCGGGGGGTGGCGCTGCTGGCGCCCGCGCAGGCGGGGATCGAGGTCGGGGAATATGCGCCCAACGCCGTGAAGAAGGCGATCGTCGGCGTGGGCCACGCGCAGAAGCAGCAGGTGGAACACATGGTCCGCTTCCAGTTGCCGGGGGTCGAGCTTGCGGGACCGGATGCGGCGGATGCGCTGGCCATCGCCATCTGCCACGCCCGCCACCTGCAGAGCCGCAGCCTTCGCATCAAGGTCGTCGCATGATCGGGCGGATTGCCGGGCTGATCCTGCACCGCGCCGCTGACCACGTGCTGATCGACGTGCGCGGCGTGGGCTATATCGTCCATGTCAGCGAGCGCACGGCAGCGGGCCTGCCTCCGGTCGGGCAGGCGGCGGCTTTATATACCGACCTTCTGGTGCGCGAGGACCTGCTGCAGCTTTTCGGCTTTCCGACGCTGCTGGAAAAGGAATGGCACCGGCTGCTGACCTCGGTTCAGGGCATTGGAGCGAAGGCCTCGCTGGCGATCCTCGGATCGCTGGGACCGGAGGGGCTGGGCCGCGCCATTGCCCTGGGCGACTGGGCGGCGGTGCGCCGCGCGCCGGGGGTGGGGCCGAAGCTCGCGCAGCGGGTGGTGCTGGAACTGAAGGACAAGGCGCCCGGCATCATCGCGATGGGCGGCGCGCTGACGGTGGACGCGGGTGCCGTGCTGGATGCGGACGAGCCGGGCATCGAGCCCGCTGCCGCGCCGACCTCTGCGCCTGCGTGGAACGCCGGTTCAGCGGCGGCCTCGGCCGATGCGCTGTCGGCACTGACGAACCTTGGCTATGGTCCGTCCGAGGCAGCGAGTGCCGTGGCCGAGGCCGCCGCGCGGGAACCCGGCGCCGGCACCGCCGCGTTGATCCGCGCGGCGCTCAAGTCTCTGGCGCCCAAGGAATAAGGGGGATCGAGCGATGCAGGGCAACACGCGCACATTCCTTCTCATGGCGGCGATGACGGCGCTGCTGATGGGGATGGGCTGGCTGATCGGAGGGAGCGGCGGCGCGATCCTTGCGCTGGTCGTTGCGGGGGTCGGCAACGTCTGGGCCTGGTGGAACAGCGACAAGGCGGTGCTGCGCCAGCATGGCGCGATGCCGGTGACGGAAGCCGAAGCGCCCGATCTGGTGCGGATGGTCCGGCAGCTTGCGGAACGTGCCGGGCTGCCGATGCCCGCCGTCTATGTGCTGGCGACCGAGCAGCCCAATGCCTTTGCCACCGGGCGCAACCCCGAGAACTCGGCCGTGGCGGTGACGCAGGGGCTGCTGCAAATCCTGACGCGCGACGAACTCGCGGGCGTGATTGCGCATGAACTGGCCCATATCAGGCACCGCGACACGCTGACGATGACGGTGACCGCGACGATGGCGGGCGCGATCGCGATGCTGGGCAACATGATGCTGTTCACCGGCAACCGCGACCGCCCCGGCGGGGCGCTGGGCGGCATCCTCGCCATGATCCTCGCGCCCTTGGCGGCGATGCTGGTGCAGATGGCGGTCTCGCGGTCGCGGGAATATGTGGCGGACCGCTCGGGGGCGGAGATCTGCGGCAACCCGATGGCTTTGGCCTCGGCACTGGCGAAGATCGCCAATGCGGCGGGGCGGACGGTCAACATCCCGGCGGAACGCAACCCGGCCTCGGCGTCGATGTTCATCATCAACCCGCTGGGGGCATTGCGGATGGACAAGCTGTTCTCGACCCATCCCTCGACGCAGGAGCGGATTGACCTGCTGGCGCGGATGCAGGTCGCGCCCGTCGCCCGCAGTTCCGTCCCCCCGGTGCGGCGCGGATGACCCCTGATCCTGCCCTGCGCGGCGAGCGGATGGAGGGCGAGGCCGAGGACCGCGCCCTTCGCCCCCAGAAGCTTGAGGAGTTCATCGGCCAGGCCGAGGCGCGCGCCAACCTGCGCGTCTTCATCGACAGCGCCCGGATGCGGGGACAGGCGATGGATCACACGCTGTTCCACGGCCCCCCGGGCCTCGGCAAAACCACGCTGGCGCAGATCATGGCGCGGGAACTGGGCGTGAACTTCAAGATGACCTCGGGGCCGGTGCTGGCGCGGGCGGGCGATCTGGCGGCGATCCTGACCAACCTGGAAGCCCGCGACGTGCTGTTCATCGACGAGATCCACCGGATGAACCCGGCGGTCGAGGAAGTCCTGTATCCGGCGCTGGAAGATTTCGAGCTGGACCTCGTGATCGGCGAGGGACCTGCGGCGCGCACCGTGCGGATCGAACTGCAGCCCTTCACGCTGGTCGGCGCGACGACGCGGCTGGGCTTGTTGACGACCCCGCTGCGTGATCGCTTCGGCATCCCGACCCGGCTGCAGTTCTATACGGTCGAGGAACTGGACCTGATCGTCACTCGTGGCGCCCGACTGATGGGCATCAAGGCCGAGCCGGAGGGCACGTGGGAAATCGCCCGCCGCGCGCGGGGCACCCCCCGGATCGCGGGCCGGCTGCTGCGCCGGGTCGTGGACTTTGCGCTGGTCGAGGGAGACGGGCGGCTGACGCGCGAACTGGCCGACATGGCGCTGACGCGGCTGGGGGTGGACGACCTCGGGCTGGACTCGGCCGACCGGCGGTATCTCACGCTGATGGCCGAGCATTACGGCGGCGGGCCGGTCGGGGTGGAAACGCTGTCCGCCGCGCTGTCAGAAAGCCGCGACGCCATCGAGGAAGTGATCGAGCCCTACCTGCTGCAACAGGGCTTGATCCTGCGCACGCCGCGTGGCCGGATGCTCGGGCATTTGGGGTGGCGGCATCTGGGGCTGGACATGCCCAGGGCCGCGCAGGCAGGATTGTTCGATGAGTGACGTGGAAGACCGGCTGCGCGGCAGCTTCGCGCGGCAGACGATGATGCAGACCTTGGGGGCGGAGCTTGAGGAGGCATCCGAGGGCCGGACCCGGATCGCTGCCCCCATCGCGGACCATGTGCTGCAGCAGCAGGGCTTCGCCCATGCGGCGCTGGCCTTCGCCATCGGCGATTCGGCGGCAGGCTACGCGGCTTTGTCGGTGCTGCCGGAAGGGGCCGAGGTTGTCACGGTCGAGATGAAGATCAACCTTCTGTCTCCTGCCGTGGGCGACCGTCTCGTGGCCGAGGGCCGGGTGATCCGCCCGGGCCGCCGTATTGTCGCGGTAGCGTCCGACGTGTTCGCGGAAGGCGCGAACGGCCGCAAGCACATCGCCACGCTGCTGGGCACGATGGTCCCGGTCGAGCCATGAGCGACTGGCCCATTTTCCTGCGCTACGCCGTGACCGCGATCGTCTTCGCCCTGACGATCTGGGCCTTCAGCACCGGACACATGCTTCTGGCCGTTCTGGGGATCGGCGCCTGCATCTTCGTGTTCCAGCGGTTCTTCCTGTCGGACATCTGACGCTGAGGGCCGGGGAAGGTGGGGCCGGCCTCCACCCTGCGGGTTGCCGCGTCGAGGCCCTGACAGGGTCCGGCGACATGATTAGGTAATGTTGCATCCGCCCCGCCATCTGCAGGAGTTCATGACCACGCATTTCCCTGAACGCGCCCGCATCGGGGTGCTGACGACCGAGCCGGTGGGCCGGCTCGACTACCTCTCGCCCGAGGGGGGCGTGCTGCTGGGACAACTGGTCGTCGTGCCGTTGGGACCGCGCCGGGTGCTGGGCGTGGTCTGGGGCAAGGGGATGGGCGACTTCGACGCGGCCAAGCTGCGGCCTGTCGCGCGGCTGGTGGACGCCGCCCCATTCGGCGAGGGGATGCTGGAGTTCATCGGGCGCGCCGCCGACTACACCCTGACGCCCCTGCCGGTGATGCTGCGGATGACGCTGCGCGCGCCCGACCTGGACCAGCCGCCAGCCGCCCGCCGCGTCGTCCACCGCGTGGGACCGCCACCCGACCGCATGACCGAGGCGCGGGCCGCCGTCCTGCGGGTGATCGAGGAGCATGGCGGCGCGGGCTTCGCCCCTTCGGAACTGGCGCAACTGGCAGGGGTCGGCGCCTCGGTCGTCAAGGGGCTGGTCGGCACGGGAACGCTGGTCGAGACCGAGGCGCCGAAGGACGCGCCTTATCCGCGGCTCGACCCTTCGCTGCCGGGAAAGCCGCTGGCGCCGGATCAGGCAGAGGCGGCCGAGGCTCTGCGAACCGGCCTGCGCGGCGGCGGCTATGCGACGACCCTGCTGCGGGGGGTCACCGGCTCGGGCAAGACCGAGGTCTATCTGGAAGCCGTGGCCGAGACCCTGCGGATGGGCCGGCAGGCGCTGGTCCTGTTGCCGGAAATAGCGCTGTCGGCCGAGTTCATCGACCGTGTCGAGGCCCGCTTCGGTGCCCGTCCCGGCGAGTGGCACTCGGGCATCACCCGCACCGAGCGCCGCCGGTTGTGGCACATGGCGGGGCGGGGCGAGGTGGGCGTGGTCGTCGGCGCAAGGTCCGCGCTGTTCCTGCCCTTCCGCGACCTCGGCCTGATCGTGGTCGATGAGGAACATGACGGCTCCTACAAGCAGGACGAGACGGTGCATTACAACGCCCGCGACATGGCCGTGCTGCGCGCCAGCATCGAGGGGGCGCAGGTGGTGCTGGCCTCGGCCACCCCTTCGGTCGAGACCTGGGTGAATGCGGCGACCGGCAAGTATCGCCGCGTGGACCTGCGCGCCCGCTATGGCGAGGCGGAACTGCCCGACATGGCCGCCATCGACCTGCGGAAAGAGGACCTGCCCTCGGGCCGCTGGATTTCCCCCACCCTCGGCCGGGCGGTCGAGGAGCGGCTGGAGCGGGGGGAACAGTCTCTGCTGTTCCTCAACCGCCGAGGCTATGCACCGGTGACGACCTGCCGGGCCTGCGGCCACCAGATCGGCTGCGACGACTGCGACGCGCGGATGGTGGAGCACCGCTTCCAGCGGCGGCTGATCTGCCACCAGTGCGGCGCGACCAAGCCGATCCCGGTGGCCTGCCCGGCCTGCGGCGTCGAGGGCAAGCTCGCCGCCATCGGCCCCGGCGTCGAGCGGCTGGGCGAAGAGGTGGCCGAGCGTTTCCCCGGCAAGCGCGCGGTGGTGCTGTCCTCGGACCTCTATACCTCGGCCCGGGTGTTGAAGGAGACGATCGCGAACATCGCGGCGGGGGATGCCGACATCATCATCGGCACCCAGATCGTGGCGAAGGGGCACAACTTTCCCCAGTTGACGCTGGTCGGTGTGATCGACGCGGACCTCGGGCTGCAGGGGGCGGACCTGCGGGCGGCGGAACGGTCCTTCCAGCTGATGCGGCAGGTAGCCGGGCGAGCCGGACGGCAAGCGGGCGACCGGCCGGGCCTTGCGCTGCTGCAGACGCACCAGCCCGAGCATCCGGTGATCCGCGCGATCCTGTCGGGTGACGACGAGGCCTTCTGGAACGCCGAAGCCGAATCGCGCCACGCCGCCCGCATGCCGCCCTTCTCTCGACTTGCGGGCATCATCCTGTCCCACCCCGACCAGCCGGTGGTCGAGGCATACGCGCAGGAACTCGCCCGCCGCGCTGCGCCCCTCTCCGAGATCGGAGCCGAGCTGTTCGGCCCCGCGCCCGCACCCATCGCGCGGGTGCGGGCGCGCTATCGCGTGCGGATGCTGGTCCGCGCGCCCCGGCAGGCGCCGCTGCAATCGGCCATCGCGGCGTGGCTCGCCGTTGCACCGAAAGCGCCGACGAACCTGCGCCTCGCGGTGGACATCGACCCGCAGAGCTTCCTTTGACGTCTTGAAAGCAACGAGCAGCCGAGCAACGATTCCCTTGGCCGTCCTGCGGGAGCGGGTATTCAGACCAGAAAGAAGATGCCTGCCGGCTTCTTCTTCGCCCGAATATCTGGGGCTTTCGAGCGACCGGCCGGCAGCCCGGTAGACTTTTGTCAGCGAGGAAGGCCATGGCCGTGGCGATCGGGGCAGAGCCCCGCGTCAGGCACCGCTTTCAACCAGCACGGACTCCAGCACAGGAGCGAGGCGAGCGGCCCACATCTCCTGCCCCCCTGCGTCCCGGATCAGGTCGTTCCTGACCTCGACCAGCAGGTTCGGGCGGCCCTGTGCCAGCGCGTGGGTGTCAATGGAATCACCTTCAAGATGGCCGCTGTAGGGCTCGTTGTCGCCGGTGATCCAGCCCTGCGCGCGGCAGGCGCGGACCATCGCGGGGCCGAGCCGTTCATCGCGGTGGGAATAAAGGATGCCGACCAGCCAAGGGCGCGGCGGGCGGCCCTTGAGTTGCGGGGTGAAGCTGTGGACGGCGCAGATCGCCCGCGCCGGATGGGCCGCGGCCAGCCGGGCGAGTTCCCGGTGATAGGGGCGATAGAGGCGGTCGAGCCGCCGTTCCCGTTCTGCCGCATCCGCGCTGCGGTTCGCCGGGATCACCGTGCCGTCGTAAAGCCGCATCAGCAGCGTCGGGTCGTCCTCTCCCCGGTTCGGGTCGATCACGAGGCGCGAGAAATCCGACCGCACCATCGGCGCGTCCAGCCTGTGCGCCAGCGCCGAGGCAAGCCCCGCCGCGCCCACGTCATGGGAGATGTGGCGCGCCATGTCCTGCGCCGCGATGCCGAGGTCGCCGCCGTTCACCCAGTGCGGCACGCGGTTCGTCGCATGGTCGCAGGTGACAAGCCAGCGCGAGGGGCGGGTTTCTCCCTCGATGGTGAAGGGCGGGGCGTCGATCGGATCACTGTCATGTGCGTTCATGATGGGGGCGGTATACGTCCCGCTGCATGGCCGCGCCAGTTGCCCGTTCCGCAAGAGACGAGTAGACGATAGCGCAAACATGCCCGAAGGCAGGGGAAACAGGCAGATGAGACGACACCGCAACGTGAAGATCGTGGCGACCCTTGGCCCCTCGTCGAGCGATCTGGCGACGATCCGGGCGCTGTTCGAGGCGGGCGCGGACGTCTTCCGCCTGAACATGAGCCATGGCGAGCATTCCGACCAGAAGGCCCGATATGACGCCATCCGCGCCGTCGAGGCCGAGCTTGGCCGCCCCATCGGCGTGCTGGCCGACCTGCAGGGCCCGAAGCTGCGGGTGGGGGTCTTCGCAGAGGGCGCCCATGAGCTTGAGGAAGGCCAGCCGTTCCGCTTCGACCTCGACCCCGCGCCGGGGGACGGCCAGCGCGTCCAGTTGCCCCACCCCGAGATCTTCGCGGCGCTGAAGGTCGGCTCGCGCCTGCTGGTCAATGACGGCAAGATCCGCCTGCGGGTCCAGCATTGCGGCCCGGATTTCGCCGATTGTCTGGTGACGGCGGGCGGGCCGATTTCGAACCGCAAGGGGGTCAACGTTCCCGACGCGGTGCTGCCGCTCAAGGCGCTGTCGGACAAGGACCGAGCCGATCTGGAATTCGCCTGCGGGCTGGGCGTGGACTGGCTGGCCCTGTCCTTTGTCCAGCGTCCCGAGGACGTGATCGAGGCGCGCGAACTGGCGCAGGGCCGCGCCGCCATCCTGTCCAAGATCGAGAAGCCCGCGGCGGTGGAATGCTTTGCGGACATCCTCAGGGTCTCGGACGGGATCATGGTCGCGCGCGGCGATCTGGGGGTGGAACTGCCGGTCCATTCGGTGCCGCCGATCCAGAAGCGGCTGGTCCGCGCCTGCCGGCAGGCGGCGAAGCCGGTGATCGTGGCGACCCAGATGCTGGAATCGATGATCGAAAGCCCGATGCCGACGCGGGCCGAGGTCAGCGACGTCGCCACCGCCATCTACGAGGGCGCGGATGCCATCATGCTGTCGGCCGAATCGGCCGCCGGCCGCTATCCGGTCGAGGCGGTGCAGACCATGGACAGCGTCGCCCGGTCGGTCGAGGGCGATCCCATCTACCGCCAGGTCATCGACGGCTCGCGCGGCACCGACAATCGCACCAGCGTCGCCGATTCGATGGCCGTGGCCGCGCGCGAGATCGCCGAAACCACCGACATCGCGGCGATCTGCGCCTATACCCAGTCCTCGACCACCGTGCGGCTGGTCGCCCGCGAACGCCCCAAGGTGCCCATCATCGCCATGAGCTCGGAACCCTGCGTGCTGCGGCGCATGGCGCTGGTCTGGGGGGCGCATTGCGTGGGCACGCCGGTCCTGGAACGATTCAAGCAGGCGGTGGTCAATGCGGTGAAGGCGGCGCAGGAATTCGACTTCGCCGACCCTACCCGCAAAGTTATCGTGATCGCAGGCGTTCCCTTCAACACGCCGGGCTCCACCAACATTCTTCGCGTTGCATCCTGCGACGAGCTGTTGCTATCCAGCACGGACCCTGAATAACGGCGCAGTCGCGCCCCTCACGAGTTGCAAGGCATGTCCGACATCCTCATCCTGCTGGGCACCGCGCTGATGGCGGTGTCGGTCATCCTGGCGATCGCCGCACTGGCGCGGACCGAGCCGCCGCGCGGCGCCGCCATCGCCTTTGTCTTCGGGCTGGCAGCCCTGTTCGCGGGAGCCTGGCTGGACCCGACGCCCTTCCGCGTGCAGGATCTGGGGCTGGCCTGGCAGAGGCTTCTGAGCGGCCAGATCCGGCTGTAAGGCCGGCTTTTCCCTTGCCATCCGGGCCGGACGCCGCTATCAGGCGCGCTTCGACATCCGCGCGGCCGGCCCTATGGCATTGCCGAGTCGCGCGTTCACTCTGACTTAGGAGAAGAAAATGCCGAAGATGAAGACCAAGGCCGCTGCGAAGAAGCGGTTTTCGATGACCGCTTCGGGCAAGGTCAAGGCGGGCCCGGCGGGCAAGCGCCACGGCATGATCAAGCGCTCGACGAAGTTCATCCGCGAAACGACGGGGACCATGATCCTGTCCGACGCGGACACGAAGATCGTCAAGAAATACATGCCCTACGACCGCTGAAAAGGATCTGAACCATGTCCCGCGTTAAATCCGGCAAGGTCACCCACGCCCGCCACAAGAAGGTCCTTGACGCTGCCAAGGGCTATTACGGCAACCGCTCGCGCAACTTCCGCACCGCCACGCAGGCCGTGGACAAGGCGCTGCAGTATGCAACCCGCGACCGCAAGGTCCGCAAGCGCAACTTCCGCGCGCTGTGGATTCAGCGCATCAACGCCGCCGTCCGCGCGGTGGATGCCGAGATGACCTATTCCCGCTTCATCGCCGCCCTGTCCAAGGCCGGGATCGAGGTGGACCGCAAGGTCCTGGCCGACCTGGCCGTGCACGAGCCCGAGGCGTTCAACGCCATCGTGGCCCAGGCAAAAGCCGCCGCCGACACCCCGGCCCCCGTCGCCGCCTGATCATTCGGACAGGATGATCTGCAGAAACCCGTGCCCCGGCGCGGGTTTCTTTGTTTCACGCCCGCGTGACGTCCCGCCCCGGCCCGCAACCGCCGCTCCCGCTGCGGGGTTGATCCGGCATGGACATCGCCACCCGCCTGCCGCCCCGCGTTCCCCTCGCCTCGCGCCCGCTGGGCATCCTCGGCTCGGCCCTGACCGCCCGGCGCAACGTGCTGGAACTGATCCCGGAACTCGCCCTGCGCCAGCCGATGGTGTCGGGCAAGCTGGGCATCCGCTGGCACATGGTCATGGACCCCGACGCCCTGCGCCGCGTGCTGAAGGACCGGCCCGAGGATTACCCCAAGTCCACCGTCACCCGGATGATCCTGGAACCCGCCATCGGCGACAGCCTGTTCATCGCCGAAGGCGCGCAGTGGCGCTGGCAGCGGCTCGCCGCCGCCCCCGCCTTTGCCGCCCGCCATGTCGAGGCGCTGGCCCCGGTGATGACCGCCGCCGCCGAGGCATCCGCCGCCCGCATCGCCGCGGCCCCCCAACCCTTCGACGCCTTTGCCGAGATGATCGCCGTGACCTTCGACGTCATCAGCGACGTCACCTTTTCCGGCGACAACGCCTTTGACCGCGACGCCGTCCACCATGCCATCGACCGCTACATCGCCTCGACCGCGCGGGTGTCGGTGCTGGACGTGCTGGGCGCACCCCCTTGGGTGCCGCGTCCGGGGCGGATGATTTCGGGCAACGCGCTGAAGCGGACCAAGAAGCTCGCCGACCAGGCCATCGCCGAGCGCGCCCGCCGAGGCCCCCGCGTGCCGCCCGACCTTCTGGATCTGCTGCGGTCCGGCGTGGACCCGGAAACCGGGCGGTCCATGAACCCTTCGGAACTGCGCGACAACCTGCTGACCTTCATCGTCGCGGGGCACGAGACGACGGCGCTGACGCTGTCCTGGGCGCTTTACCTCTGCGCCTTCGATCCCGCCGTGCAGGCCCGCGCCGCGGCCGAGTCGCAGGCGGCAGGCCCCCGCATCACTGCCGACGACCTGCCGCGCCTGCCGTATGTCCAGCAGGTCGTGCAGGAAACGCTGCGGCTTTACCCGCCCGCCGCCTTCCTGTCGCGGACCGCGCGCCGTGCCGACACGCTGGGCGGCCGGCAGATCCAGCCCGGCGATACCGTCATGCTGCCGATCTACGCCCTGCACCGGCACAAGCTGTTGTGGGACAACCCCGACGCCTTCGATCCCGAGCGCTTTGCCCCCGGCATCGAGCGCGACCGCTTCGCCTTCCTGCCCTTCGGCGGCGGCCCCCGCATCTGCATCGGCGCCAACTTCGCGCTGCAGGAGGCCGCGATCATCCTTGCCACCCTGCTCTCCCGCTTCAACTTCGCGCTGGTCCCCGGCCGCGACCCGCGCCCCCGGATGATCCTGACGCTGCGCCCCGAGGGCGGCGTCTGGCTGCGCGCCACGCCGCGCTAGAAACCGCGCGTCCCCCGTGCTAACCCCGCCCCGCAATTCCCGCGAGGCCCCCCGATGACCGACCCCGACAGCTTGCGTTCCACCTGGCTTGGCCGCGTTGCCGAGGCCGAAGGCGTCACGGCGCTGGAGGAGGTCCGGCTTGCCGCGCTGGGCAAGAAGGGCGAGATCGCGCTGAAGATGCGCGAACTGGGCCGCATGACCCCCGAGGAGCGGCAGACCACCGGGGCCGCCCTCAACCGCGTCAAGGACGAGATCGACGCCGCCCTCCGCGCCCGCAAGCTGGCGCTGGAGGACGCGGCGCTGGATGCGCGGCTCGCGGGCGAGTGGCTGGACGTCACGCTGCCCGGCCGCCCGCGCCCGGCTGGCACCATCCATCCTGTCAGCCAGGTCATGGAGGAGGTCACCGCGATCTTCGCCGACATGGGATTCGCCGTGGCCGAGGGACCGCAGGTCGAATCCGACTGGTACAACTTCGACGCCCTGAACATCCCGCCCGAACACCCCGCCCGGCAGGAGCATGACACCTTCTTCATGGCCCGCGCCGCAGGCGACACCCGCCCGCCCCATGTCCTGCGCACCCATACCTCGCCCGTCCAGATCCGCGCGATGGAGGCGATGGGCGCCCCCATCCGCATCATCTGCCCCGGCCGCGTCTATCGCATGGACATGGACCAGACCCACACGCCCATGTTCCACCAGGTCGAGGGGCTGGCGATCGGCAAGGGCATCTCGATGGCCAACCTGAAATGGACGCTGGAAGAATTCTGCCGCGCCTTCTTCGAGGTCGACGAGGTCGAACTGCGCTTCCGCGCTTCGCATTTCCCCTTCACCGAGCCCTCGGCCGAGGTGGACATCCGCTGCGACTGGTCCGGCGGGCAACTGAAGATCGGGCAGGGGGAAAGCTGGCTGGAAATCTTGGGCAGCGGCATGGTCCATCCCAAGGTGCTTGAGGCGGGCGGGATAGACCCGTCCGAGTGGCAGGGCTTCGCCTTCGGCATGGGCATCGACCGGATCGCCATGCTGAAATATGGCATCCCCGATCTGCGCGCGTTCTTCGAGAGCGATTTGCGCTGGCTGCGGCACTATGGGTTTGCGGCGGGGGATGTGCCATCGGTGAGTGGGGGGCTGAGTCGATAATACCCTTGATGTGTGGGGTGTATCAGCTAAGCTAGTTTAGCTTAATGGGACGTATGCGCTAATTAGGGAGGGGTCGCCTTCTTTTTCTTCTTTTTCTTTTATCCATCACCTGCAGAAAAGTTTTTTTGGCTACGGCAGGTGGCAAGAGAGTCGGGCTTAACGCCCTCTGGTATGGCATTAAGCGTTAGTAATATGCCTTCTGTTGTAGAGGCCTTGGTTAGTGAGCGACTGCTTGATGTAATTAAGCAGGATGATAAGCGTATCTTTCATCTTTCGGACCTTGGCCAGAATGAGCTTGACAAGCTCACAGAAGTAGATGGCTTGGAAGCTGCAGCGCGAGAATATGAATCTTCTTTGGATGCTTCCATACGTATGCAACTTCGGGAGCCAAAGCGTTTATCCTACCACCCGGCCTCGGCAATAGATAACGCTGATACGTCGCATAGCTCTTTAATAAATGTTAAGCCTCATAAAGAGCAATTTATAGTCAAAAAGCTTTTGAGCGACTTCCATGTTCATAAACCCAAGCTTTGGCAATGGTTTAAGGGCTTTGCGGTATTGATCCTTGCCCCTCTTCTCGTTGGTTTCTTATCTAAGCTCTTGGGCTGGTAGGCATTCTTTAGGGATGGTTTCGTTGGTCTTGCTTTACAGGCCCGGCTTGGCTCGTTACCACCCGCCGGGTATTGATGATTTGTAGGGAGCTCCGGCAGTGAAACTCACCCTCTCCTGGCTCCGTGACCATCTCGACACCACGGCGACCCTGACCGAGATCACCGACGCGCTGACCGACCTCGGGCTCGAGGTCGAGGAGGTCGTCGATCCCGCCGCGAAGCTGTCCTCCTTCACCCTCGCCCGGATCGAGCATGCCGAGCCGCATCCCGATGCCGACCGGCTGCGGGTGCTGCGGGTGGAAACCGACGAGGGCGAGAAGCAGGTCGTCTGCGGCGCGCCGAATGCGCGGGCGGGGCTGGTCGGCGTGCTGGCCAAGCCCGGCGACTATGTGCCGGGCATCGACACCACCCTCGGCGTCGGGAAGATCCGGGGGATCGAGAGCCACGGCATGCTGGCCTCGGAGCGCGAGCTTGAGCTTTCCGACGAGCACAACGGCATCATCGAGCTGCCCTCGGGGCAGGTCGGGCAGCGCTTCGTCGATTGGCTGGCCGAGAACGCGCCGGAGAAGATCGACCCGATGATCCACATCAAGATCACCCCGAACCGCCCCGACGCGCTGGGCGTGCGGGGGATCGCCCGCGACCTCGCCGCGCGGGGGCTGGGGGTGCTGAAGCCGCTGGAGGTTCAGGCCGTCGCGGGCAGCTATGACAGCCCCCTCGGCGTGACCATCGCGCCGGACGTGCTGGACCGCGCCCCGCATTTCACGGGCCGGCTGATCCGGGGCGTGACGAACGGCCCCTCGCCGGACTGGCTGCAGCAGCGTCTGCGCGCCATCGGGCTGCGGCCGATCTCGGCGCTGGTCGATATCACCAACCTCTTCACCTTCGACCTGAACCGCCCGCTGCATGTCTTCGATGCGGCCAAAGTCCAAGGCGACCTGACCGTGCGCGGCGCGCGGGACGGGGAAAGCCTGCTCGCGCTCGACGGCAAGACCTATGCCCTGCGCGCGGGCGACCTGGTGATCGCGGACGACCACGGCCCGGAAAGCCTTGCGGGCATCATGGGCGGAGAGGCCTCGGGCGTGACCGAGGCCACCACCGACGTCTTCCTCGAAAGCGCATACTGGCAGCCCATCGGCATCGCGGCGACCGGGCGGGCGCTGAGGATCAACTCGGACGCCCGCTATCGCTTCGAGCGCGGCGTGGACCCGGCTTTCACCCGCGACGGGCTGGAACTGGCAACGCGGCTGATCCTCGATCTCTGCGGCGGCGAGGCCAGCCACGTGGTCGAGACCGGCGCTGCCCCGGACCATGCCCGCGCCTACCGGCTGGACCCGGCGCGGACCCAGAGCCTTGTTGGGCTGGACATCCCCGAAGCCGAGCAGCGCGCCACGCTGGAGGCGCTGGGCTTCCGGCTGGAGGGCGCCATGGCCCATGTGCCAAGCTGGCGCCCGGACGTGCAGGGCGAGGCCGATCTGGTCGAGGAAATCGCCCGCATCGCCAGCCTCTCGCGCCTGCAGGGCCAGCCCCTGCCGCGCCCCCGCGCGGGCGTGCCGCAGCCGGTGCTGACCCCCCTGCAGCGCCGCGAGTCCGCCGCCCGGCGGATGGCGGCGGCGCTGGGCTACAACGAATGCGTGACCTACAGCTTCATCGACCAGCCCTCGGCCGCGCTGTTCGGCGGCGGGTCCGAGGCGGTGCGGATCGAGAACCCGATCTCGTCGGAAATGACCCACCTGCGCCCCGACCTGCTGCCCGGCCTGCTGGCGGCGGCTGCCCGCAACCAGGCGCGCGGTTTCATGGACCTGTCGCTGTTCGAGGTCGGCCCCGTCTTCACCGGCGGCGAGCCGGGCGAGCAGGCAGTGCAGCTTTCCGGCCTGCTGGTTGGGGGGAACGCCCCCCGCGACCCGCATGGCTCTCGCCGCGCGGTGGACATCTATGACGCCAAGGCCGATGCCGAGGCGATCCTCTCCGCCATCGGCGCGCCTGCCCGCGCCCAGATCGACCGCAAGCTCGACGGCTGGTGGCACCCCGGCCGCGCCGGCAACATCGCGCTGGGGCCTAAGCGGCTGGCGACGTTCGGAGAGGTCCACCCCCGCATCCTCAAGGCGCTGGACGTCAAGGGACCGGCGGTCGCCTTCACCGTCCATCTCGCCAACGTGCCGCTGCCCAAGGTCAAGACCCCCACGCGCCCTGCGCTGGAGATCAGCGACCTGCAGGCGGTGGAACGCGACTTCGCCTTCGTCGTGGACAACCGCGTCGAGGCGCTGGCGCTGGTCAACGCGGCGCAAGGCGCCGACAAGGCGCTGGTCGAGCGTGTCACCGTCTTCGACGAGTTCAAGGGCGAACGGGCCGAGGCGCAGATGGGTTTGGGCAAAAAGTCCATCGCCCTGACCGTCCGCCTGCAGCCAAAGGGCAAGACCCTGACCGACGCGGACATCGAGGCGGTCGCGGCGAAGATCGTCGAGAAGGTGGGCAAGGCCACGGGGGGAACCCTGCGCGGCTGAGCTTTCTCGCGTGTTGGTGGATAATTAACCACAAGCACAATCTAAGGTTGGTGAGCGGGTCTATGCTGTCCTAGGCTGGGCCTGCCCCCGTTCGGAAGGATTCTGCCCGTGTCGGTTCTGTCCCCACAGCAATATGCCCAGCGGCTGATGACCAGCCTCTACAGCGACGGCGTGACCCGGACGATGCGTCCGGGTTCCGACGGCGCGATCAGCGTCAATATCACCGACCTGACAGGGCAGGAGAAATGGCTTGCCCGCGCCGCCTTGGGCGAGATCGGCGAAGTGACCGGCCTGCGGTTCCGCGAGACCACGGGCGCGGCCCAGATCACCTACAGCAACGACGGAACCGGGGCGAACACCCGCACGACGGCCTCGGGGGCGACCATCAACAAGGCTACTGTGCGGATCTCGAACGACCGGGTCAGTGACACGGACGGCTACGGCAGCTTCGCTTTCCGCACCTACATGCACGAGACGCTGCACGCCCTCGGGCTGGGCCATCCGCAGGATTATGGCCGGGCGCGCGAGTTCTCGCAGTCGGCCATCCACAATGACAGCTGGCAGATCAGCCTGATGTCCTATTTCGACCAGGACGAGAACACCCGGATCAACGCGACCAAGGCCTATCAATTGACGCCGATGGTGGCCGATTACCTTGCGCTGAAGCAGATGTATGGTCCCGCAACCATCCATGCCGGGAACACGGTCTACGGGGTGAACTCGAACGCGGGCGGTTCGCTGGATGTGGCGGCGAGCCTCGGCGCTCGGGCGACCTTCCTGATCGCGGACAGCGGTGGAACCGATCATGTGAACTTCGCCAGAAGCACGGCGGGTCAGCGGATCGACCTTGCGGCCGGGGCGATCTCGGACGTCATGGGCGCGATGGGCAACATGCAGATCGCGCCCGACACGCAGATCGAGAATGCGACCGGCGGGCAGGGCGCCGACAGGATCACCGGCAATGCAGCCGCCAACCGGCTGGCGGGGAACGCCGGCAACGACCTGCTTTATGGCCGGGCCGGCAATGACGTCCTGGATGGGGGCGCCGGGAACGACAAGCTCTGGGGCGAGGATGGCAACGACCAGTTGATCGGCGGCGCCGGCAACGATTCGCTTTACGGCGGGGCCGGCAATGACCGCCTGATCGAATCGGCCGGTACGAATTATCTGGATGGCGGGATTGGCAATGACGTGCTGATCGGCGGCAGCGGCGATGACCGGCTGATCGGGGGCGCCGGCTCGGACAGCCTGTCGGGCAATGCCGGACACGACCGGCTGGAAGGCGGCGACGGCGGCGACCGGCTGTTCGGCCAAGCAGGCAACGACCGGATCGAGGGCGGCGGCGGCCATGACATCATCATTGGCGGCGTGGGCAACGACACCCTTTACGGTGGCGCCGGCAACGATGACCTCGCGGCCGAGGGCGGCAGCGACTTTCTCGACGGCGGTGCGGGCAATGACCTGCTGCGCGGGGGCGCTGGGGCAGATCGCTTCGTCTTCAACCTCGGCTCGGACACCATCCGCAACTTCGATCCCGTTCAGGACAGCATCAACCTGAGCAGCTTTTCCGGGCTGGATTCATGGGCCGATGTCCGCGGGAAATTGACCGAAGCCGGCAACCATGTCGAGTTCCGCCAGGACGGCCAAACGCTGCGCATCGAATGGACGAGGCTTTCGGACCTCGCCGCCGACGACTTCATCTGGTGATCCGAAGGGACGGACTCAGGTCATCGGCAGATGCGCGATCAGCTTGTCGGGCGTGGCCGGGAAATCCCTGATCCGCACGCCCGTCGCGTTGTGGATCGCGTTCAGGATCGCGCCGGCGGTGCCGCAGATGGCGACCTCGCCGATGCCCTTGGCCTGCATGGGATTCGCGTAAGGATCGCGGTCGGGCAGGAAGGTCACGTCGATATGCGGCACGTCCAGGTTGGCGGGGACGTGGTATTCCGCGAGATCGCGATTGACGAAATGGCCGTCGCGGGGATCGTGCTGGACCTCCTCCATCAGGGCAGCGCCGAGGCCGAAGATCATGCCGCCGATGCATTGCGAGCGGGCGGTCTTCTCGTTGAGGATGCGGCCTGTCGCGAAGGTGGCCGAAAGGCGGCGGACCCGCACCTCGCCGGTCAGGGCGCTGACGGCGACCTCGGCGAATTGCGCGCCCCAGCTTGCCTGGCGCACGGTCTTTTCGGCAAGACCCGGCTGGATATGGCCCTTGGCCTTCAGCGAATCGCCGTCAAGGATCTCGGCCAGTGGCAGGATGCGGTTCCCGGCGATGGCCGCGCCGTCTTTCAGCGTCAGTTCCCCGGGGTCTACCTCCAGCCGCCTTGCGATCTCTGCCCGGACCGCCTGCGCCGCCAGCAGCACCGACGATCCCGCGGAAGCCGCCCCGAACGACCCGCCCGAACCCGAGGCGGGCGGCAGTTCGCTGTCCCCCAGCACTGTCGTCACCCGGTCCATGGGCAAGCCCAGCGCTTCGGCCACGATCTGGGTCAGGATCGCGTAGCTGCCGGTGCCGATGTCGGTCATGTCGGTTTCGACCCGCGCAGTGCCGTCGGGGTTCAGGATCACCGTGGCCTCGGATTCCTGCAGCATGTTGACCCGCACCGCGGTCGCCATGCCGATGCCCACCAGCCATTCGCCCTCGCGCCGGGTGCCCGCAGGCTGGCGCTGGTCCCAGCCGAAAGCCTCGGCCCCCGCGCGCAGGCAGTCCGCCATCCGGTGCGAGGAATAGGCGCGACCGGTGCCCGGCTCGTCCTCCGGGATGTTCCGCAGCCGCAGCTCGATGGGATCGATCCCCGTGGCCTCGGCCAGTTCGTCCATCGCGCATTCGATGACCGGCACGCCGATCGCCTCGCCCGGCGCCCGCATGGACCCCGCGTTGGTCACGTTCAACGAGGCGACATGGTGGCCGACCACCCGGTTCTCGCCCGCATAGGTAAAGGGCGAGGCTTGCGTCACCGGCTCCGAGAACGACTCCCCCGGCAGCGAGGACACCCAGGCCTCATGCCCGAAGCCGGTCAGCCGCCCCTCGGCATCCGCCGCCAGCCGCACCCGCTGGCGCGATTCCGACCGCCGCGTGGTCGCCTCGCAGACATTGCGCCGGTGCAGGGCGATGGCGACCGGCCGACCCAGCTTCTTCGCCGCGATGGCCGCCGCCACCGCCTCGTGCGAGATGCCAAGCTTGCTGCCGAAGCCGCCGCCGACGAAGGGCGACAGGATGCGGACATCCTTCGCCCGCACACCCAGCGCATCCGCCAGCTCGGCCTTGTTGAACTTGAGCATCTGGTACGACCCGCGCACCGTCAGCCTGCCGTCTTCCCACCAGGCGACGGCGGCATGGGGTTCCATTGCGGCATGGGTCATCGAGGGGGTCGTGTAGGCCACGTTCAGCCGATGCGCGGCCTCGGTCATGGCGCGGTCCAGATCGCCCTGCGCCGATTGCTTGGCCTTTGGGGTGGCATAGTCGGAAGGCTCGGCGCTGACCGTGGGCTTGCGCTCGATCAGCTCGGGGCGCGCGTTCAGCGCGGCATGACGCGCCTGCTCAAAGGTTTCGGCCACGACCAGCGCGATGGGCTGGCCGACATAAAGGATCTCGGACGGTCCCCGCATCGGCGCCTTGCCCGCCTGGCCCTGCGCCGGGGTCTGCAGCATCCGGTCGTCGCGCAGCACCGCCAGAACGCCCGGCATCGCCATCAGCTCGGGTTTGTTCATGCCGGTGACGAAGCCCTTGCCGATGGGGCTGCGGACGAAGAAGCCGTAGACCGTGCCCTCGGGGTGATCCTCGTCGGCATAGGTCGCGCGGCCGGTGGCCTTCAGCGGCCCGTCAGGACGATCCAGCGGCGCATGGATCACCCCCTGCGCCGTGGTGTCGAGGAAGTTCGTCTCGTCCTTGGCATCCATCCGGTGGGACAGCTTCAGTTCGATGGCATCGCGCATCACGCAACCTTTCTGCCGTCCAGGGCCTGCCGCATGGCCGCATGCAGCGTGCGGCGCAGCAGCGGGATCTTGAAATCATTGTCGCCCTGTCCCTGCGCGTCCTGCAGGATGATGTCGGCGGCGGCGTCAACGGCGGCGGCATCGCCGCCGGTGCCGGTCAGGGCGGCCTCGGCCTGGGGCACCCGCCAGGGCTTTGCGGCGACCCCGCCGATGGCCAGCGCCAGCCGGGCGATCTGCCCCTCCTCGATCGTCAGGTCCAGCGCGACCGAGACCAGCGCAAAGGCATAGCTGCGCCGGTCGCGGACCTTGCGGTAGATCTGGATGCCGCCGGTGGGCGCAGGCAGCAGGACGGCACGGATCAGTTCGCCCGGTTCCAGCACGGTGTCGCGTTCGGGATGATCGCCCGGCAGGCGGTGGAATTCGGCCACCGGGATCGTCCGCACCCCTGAGGGGCTGGTGATTTCCATCTGTGCGTCCAGCGCCACCAGCGCCACCGCCATGTCGCCGGGGAAGGTGGCGATGCAGTTTTCAGAGGCGCCAAGAATGGCGAGGTTGCGGTTCCGCCCGCCGATGGCATCGCAGCCCGACCCCGGCTCGCGCTTGTTGCAACGGGCGTCGAGGTCGTAGAAATACGGGCACCTCGTCCGCTGCAGCAGGTTGCCGCCGGTCGAGGCGCGGTTGCGGATCTGGGGGCTGGCCCCCGACAGGATCGCGCGGGACAGAAGCGGCCAGTCCCGGCGTACCCGCGCGTCCGCCGCCAGTTCGGCATTGCGGACCATGGCGCCGATCCGCAGGCCCTCGGCCTCTTCGGAAATCCCGGCCAAGGGCAGGGGATTGATGTCCACCAGCGCCGGCGGACGCTCGATTTCCAGCTTCATCAGGTCCAGAAGGTTGGTGCCCCCGGCGATGAAGCGGCCTTGTGCGGCCAGAGCCGCAACCTCGTCGCCCGCGCGCTGGTAGGTGAAGGGGATCATGCCGCATCCTCCGCCACGCTGCGGATCGCATCAACGATGTTCGGATAACAGGAACAGCGGCAGAGGTTCCCCGACATCCTTTCCCTCACCTCCTCCTCGTCGAAGGTCGGTGCGGTCAGATCGGGGCTGACGGCGCTGGGCCAGCCGCGGGCGGCTTCCTCCAGCATGGCGGTGGCCGAGACGATCTGCCCCGGCGTGCAATAGCCGCATTGCATCCCGTCGTGGGTGACAAAGGCGCGCTGCAGGTCCGACATCGCCTCGGGCGTGCCCAGCCCCTCGATGGTGGTGATGGCGGCCCCGTCGTGCATGACGGCCAGCGTCAGGCAGGAATTGATCCGCTGGCCGTCCAGCAGCACCGTGCAGGCGCCGCATTGGCCGTGGTCGCAGCCCTTCTTGGTCCCGGTCAGGTCCAGACGCTGGCGCAGCAGGTCCAGCAGGGTCACGCGCGGGTCGTCGATCTCAAGCTCGCGCGGCTGGCCGTTGATGGTCAGGCTGATCTGCATGGCTGTTCCCCGAAGGTTGGCTGTTTCCTCAACGACAGCAAGCGGGGCCGGTTCCATGTGGCACTGCCGCGGCGCGGTTATGCCGCGGACATGGCAAGCAGTTTCCCTTTGACCGGCAGGAATTCGCTTGTAGAAGCACAAGGATTGGTTGTGACGTGTAAAGCCCATGGTTGACTGGCACGACGACGGCTTCCTGGGCGATGACACTGCGTCCGCCACGCCCGAGGAGATCCTGCAGCGCAGTTGCGAACGCTACAGCGCGGCGCTGAGGGCGGGGGCGCTGGTCCTGTGGCGGGCGGATCTGTCCGGGCGCATCATTGCGGCCAAGGGCTGGCAGGCGCTGACCGGCCTGCCCGACCACAGCGCGCTGGACCGCGCGGCGATCGCCCGCTTCCACCCCGAGGACCGTGCCCGGCTGGACTTCCGTGGCCGAGAGATCGGCAGTTCGGTGCTGGCGGAAGGCCGGGTTCTGGACGCCCAGGGCCGCTGGCGCTGGATGCGCGGGCGCGGGGTGCTGATCCCCGAAAGGCCGGGCTACCCTGCCGAATGGGTGGGCACGCTGGAGGACATGCACGAGGAACGGCTGGCGCTGGAACGCGCCCGCTATCTGGCCGAACGCGATGCGCTGACCGGCCTCGGCAACCGCCGCTCGCTTTACGATCATCTGCACAGGCTGTCGGACAAGAACGCCTCGGCCACGGTGGCGCTGATCGACGTGGACCGCTTCAAGGCGATCAACGACATCCATGGCCACCATGTCGGCGACCGCTTCCTGGTGCGGCTGGCGCGGGCGCTGGTCGCCAGCGCCCCGCCCCACGCCGTCTGCGCGCGGATGGGCGGGGATGAATTCTGCGTCGTGCTGGCCGACGAGGCCGAGGCGCAGGCGCTGTTCGCGCGGCTGTCGGCCACCTGCGCCGCGGGCTTCGACGTTGGCAGCCTTCGCTGCCCGACGGGCATCAGCGCCGGCATCGCCGATGCGGACTGGACCGCGCCGAATCCTGTCTCGACCGTGTTGCGGCGGGCCGACCTTGCGCTTTACCACGCCAAGTCGCAGCCGGGCACGGCGGTCCGCTTCGAAGCCGCGATGCAGGACGAATCGGACGCGCGGCAACTGCTGCTGCACGCCATCGGCTCGGCCTGCCGCAACAACGAGCTCTTTCTGGAATATCAGCCCATCGTGTCGCTGGACAGCGCGCAGGCCTTTGCCTTCGAGGCGCTGCTGCGCTGGCAGCACCCGCAGTTCGGGCGCGTCGAGCCATCGACCTTCGTGCGGCTGGCCGAGCAGAACGGCATGATCTCGGAACTCGGGCGCTGGGTGCTGGACCGCGCCTGCGCCGACCTGCTGCGCGTGCCGGGGGATGTGCGGCTGAACGTCAATGTCTCGGCCCGGCAACTGGCCGAGCCGGGCTTTGCCGATGCCGCCGCCGCGATCGTCGGCGCCCATGGGGTCGATCCCCGGCGGCTGACGCTTGAACTGACGGAAAGCGTCTCGGCCAGCGCCGTCGCCTCGGGGACCGAGGTCGAAAGCCTGCGCCGCCACGGCTTCCGGCTGGTGCTGGACGATTTCGGGACCGAATACGCGGCACTGTCGCATGTGAGTTCCGGCCGCTTCGACGGGATCAAGCTGTCGCGCGACTTCATCGCCGATTGCTGCACCAGCGACCGCGCCTGGCTGGTGCTGCGCCATGTCGTCAACCTCTGCGACGACCTCGGCCTGACGGTGGTGGCGGAAGGGATCGAGACCGACGCCGAACTGGAGTCGCTGCGGGCCGCAGGCGTCCGGCTGGTGCAGGGCTATTACTTCGACCGGCCGCGGCGCTTGTCCGATCTTTACGGGAACCGCCCGGCGGTGGCGTGAACGCCGCCCCGTTCGGACGGCGTTCAAAGGCGTCAGACCGCCTCGTCGATCCAGGCCTTCAGCGAGGCCTTGGGCGCCGCGCCCATGCGGTTCGACACCACCTCGCCGTCCTTGAACATGAACAGCGCCGGGATGCCGCGAACGCCCAGCGTCGCCGGGATGTCGGGGTTCTCGTCCACGTTGACCTTCACGATCTTCACGCGGCCGGCGTATTCGTCGGACAGTTCCTCCAGCGCCGGGCCGATCTGGCGGCAGGGGCCGCACCATTCGGCCCAGAAGTCCACCACGACGGGGACATCGGACTGACGGACGACGCTGTCGAAATCGGCGTCGGTGGCTTTGGTCGTGGCCATGGGAGCAAACCTTTCGGGCTATCTCGGGTCAGGTGAGAGCTATGGACGCACCCGCGCAGGGTCAAGGCCGCGCATGGCAGCCTCCCATGCCGCGTCCAGCAGCGGATCGGGCAGCGTCATGGCCTGGCGCGCCCGCGTCCACAGGATCGCGCAGTCGATTCTGCGGCCCGGATAGATCGCCCGCAGCGCGTGGCGATAGGCGGCCATCTGGCGCAGGTAGCCTTCGGGAACGGCGTCAACCGTTTCGGGAACGGCGGCGTTCGACTTGTAGTCGAGCGCGGTGACAAGCCCCTCGGTCACGATCAGCCGGTCGATGGTCCCCGACAGCCTGCGCCCGCCCGGCAGCGGCGCGGTCAGCGCCACCTCGCGCAGCACCGTTCCCTGCGGCGAGAACAGCGGCGCCAGTTCCTCAGCCTCGACCAGGGCGGCGAGTTCCTCCAGCAGCGCGGCAAGCTCTGGTTCGGTCGGCAGGCCCCCCTCGGCCCCCGCCAGCAGGTCACGGGCGCGGGCAGGACGCTCCTCGGGAGGCACCCCCGGCAGATGCTCCAGCAGCAGGTGCAGCCTCGTGCCGGCGAGAAGCGCGGCCTCGCGCCCGCCTCCGTTCGCAGGGTCCGACGCAAGCACCTTGTCGCCGCCCAGCGCCGTTGCCGCAACCGGACCCGGCGCGTGCGGCACCGGCGGCGCCTTCTCGTGCAGGCAGTCGGGCAGCGTCACTGCGGGCCGCGCGGCGCGGACCTCCGCCTCGGCCAAAGTCGGCCAGTCGCCGAAGGACAGGCGGCGGATGCCGCAGTCGCCCCAGTCGCAGGGCAGGTCGGCCTGCGCCAGCCCCTCGGCGCGGGAAACTCCATCCGCCACCATCGCGTGCCAGCTTTCGGTGGCCGCGCCGGTCTCTCCCGCCGCCGCCACGATCAGCCAGCTTTCCGCACGGGTGAGGCCGACATAGAGCAGCCGCCGCCTTTCCTCCTCCTGCCGCTGCTGGTCGCGGGCAATCCAGTCCTGCACCTGCGGCGTCTGCCAAGCCTTCGCGGCCCGCCAATGCGCGGGCGGCCCGTCATCCGGCAGGATCGTCTGCGCGGTCCGTCCCGGTCCCTTGCGCTTGGCGCAGTCGGGCAGGATCACCACCGGGCTTTCCAGCCCCTTGGCGCCATGCACCGTCATCACCCGGATCAGCCCGGCCCCTTCCTGCGCCGCCCCCGGTTGGCGCTTCACCTGCGCCTCGTCATCGGCCAGCCAGACGAGGAAACCCGTCAGCGAGGGCGTCTCGCTCGTCTCATAAGTCAGCGCCTGCGCCAACAGTTCGTCGATGCCGTCCTCGGCCTCGGGGCCAAGCCGCCCGATCAGCCGCGCCCGGCCCCCGTGCCGCACCAGCAGGCGTGAGATCAGGTCATAGGGCCGCAGGAAATCCGCCTGCCCCTGCAGGTCGGACAGGATCTCGCGGGCGCGCTCATGCCCCGACCGCCGCAGCGCCTGGATCAGCAGGCCCTTGCGCGGAGCGGCAAGGCGGTAAAGCTCCTCCTCGCTCAGCCCGAAGATGGGCGAGCGCAGGGCGGCGGCCAGCGACAGGTCGTCCTCGGGCGTGGCCAGCACCGACAGGACGGCGCGGATGTCCTTGACGGCCAACTCTCCCCCCAGCCGCAGCCGGTCCGCGCCTGCCACCGGCAGCCCGGCCTGCTTCAGCGCCCGGATCAGGTCGTGGAAGATGGCCGAGCGGCGCTGGACGAGGATCAGGATGTCGCCCGGCCGCAGCGGCCGCACCCGTGCGTTCCGCAAGGTGATGGGCGTGCCGATCATGTCGTGGGCGGCCTTGGCCACCGCCTCGGCCAGCACGCGGGGGGCAGCATTGGCGGCGACGGTATCGACCGGCGCGTGCCAAGGCATCGCTTCGGGCTTTTCCGGGTCCGGCACCGGCGGCCACAGGTCCACGCGGCCGGGCATCCCCTCGTGAAAGGCGATGTGGCTGGGGGTGTCGCCGAGTCCCTGCGCGGCCTCGCCCGAAAACACCGCATCCGTCAGCCGCAGGATCGCGGGCGAGGATCGGAAGGAATGGCGCAGCGCCGCGTCTTGCATCGGCTGGCCCGCGGCGTCGAAGGCCGCCGAGAACTCGGCATGGCGCGCCTCGAAGACGGCGATGTCGGCGCCTTGGAAGGAATAGATCGACTGCTTGGGATCGCCCACGACAAAGAGCGTCCGCGCCCGGTCGGCGGCGCCCGCGCCCGCCGTGAACTCGTCCGTCAGCCGCTGGATCACCCGCCATTGCAGCGGCGAGGTGTCCTGCGCCTCGTCCACGAGGATATGGTCGATCCCCCCGTCCAGCCGGAACAGCACCCATTGTGCCATGGCCGAATCGTCCAGCAACTTTGCCGTCCGCCCGATCAGGTCGTCGAAGTCGAGCCAGCCCCCCGCCGTCTTCGCCGCCGCATAGCGGCTGCCGAAGGCATGGCCGAATCGCTGCAGCGCCAGTGTGCGCCGGGCATGGGCCAGTTGCAGCCGCATCGGCCGCGCGGCCTCGACGCGGGACATCAGCCTATCCAGCCGCCCCATCAGCGCCGCGCAGGACCCCTCGCGCAGCGCCTTGGTCGGGAAACTGTCGCGCTTGGCCGAAAACGGCGCCTTGGCACTCTCGCCGGTCAGCAGCACGGCTTCCAGCGTGACCAGTTCCTCGATCCCAGCGCGGTCCCAGACGCGGACCGACAGCTTCGCCGCCGCCCCGGCGTCGGTCTTGCCGCCCGCCTGCAGCAGCGGGATCAGCGCCGGGATCAGCGTGGCCTCGTCGCCGTCGAAGCATTGCGCCAGCAGCGCGGGTTCATCGAAGCCATGCGGCAACCCGCAGGCCGTCCACAGCGTCTCGGGGCAGGGCGGACGGTCGAAATCCTTGAGGTTGGCAAGAAAATCGTCCAGCCCGCTGTCGGATTGCAGCGCTAGCAGGTCGGCCATCTCGGGGGCGTCGTCGCCGGCCATGCGCTCGATGATCTCGGCCCGCAGGTTGGCGGCGCTGCGCTCGTCGAGTTCGGCAAAGCCATGCGGCACCCCGGCCTCCAGCGGAAAGCGCCGCAGGACGCCCGCGCAGAAGCTGTGGATGGTCTGGACCTTCAGGCCCCCCGGCGTCTCGATGGCTTGGGCAAACAGACGCCGCGCCGCGTTCAGGTCGGCCCCCGCGCCCACGCCCATGCGCGCCAGCCGCCCGGTCAGGGCGGCGTCGTCCAGCATCGCCCATTCGCCCAGGCGGCGCAGCAGGCGGTTCTGCATCTCGGTCGCGGCGGCCTTGGTATAGGTCAGGCAGAGGATGCGTTCCGGCCGCGTCCCCGCCAGCAGCAGCCGCGCCACCCGGTCGGTCAGCACGCTGGTCTTGCCGGACCCCGCGTTGGCCGTCAGCCAGGTGGAACGGTCCGGGTCCGCCGCGACGTGCTGGGCGCGGGTCGCGGGGTCCGGCCCCATGCCCTTCACGGAAAGATCATTCATGGCCCACCCTGATCGGTTGCGGCGGATCGGCCTCGGACCATTCGCCATAGCGGGCAAGGTGGTCATAGTCCGACCCGAAGCCCGTCCGCTCCATCGCGCGGCGGGCGGTGAAGCCGTGCTCGCCCTGCAGATAGGCCGAGATCAGGGCGACGAACTGGTCCCAGGTTTCCGCCATCTCGTCGTCCCAGCCGCGCGGCGTGGTCTCTCCCTCGCCACCAAGGCGGATATAGCGCAGGTCCGCGACCTTCATCTTCTGGCCGAAGGCGCCGCGTTCCGCCATCGCGGCTTCCAGTGGAAGCTGCTTGTCGAACGTCAGGATCTGCGGGCGGGTGGGGGGCGTCCCGGACTTGTAGTCATAGATCACCGCCCGCCCGTCCTGCAGCCGGTCGATGCGGTCCGGCTTGGCGGTCAGGGTGAAGTCCAGCCCATCCACGGTCAGCCGGTACTGCCGCTCGACCACCAGCGGCTGGCCCGCCTGCAGTCGCTCATGCTCGTCCCGCACCAGCCGCTGCGCGATGCCCGCGATCCGCGCCCGCCAGAACATCCGCACCGAGGGCCAAGGCACCTGTTCGGCCAGCACCCGGTCGGCGGCCTCCATCAGCCGGGTCAGCAGCGCCTCGGGGCCTTCGTGCGGCTGCGGGGTGGGCGACAGGAAGCTCTGGATGATCGCGTGCAGCACGTTGCCGCGCTCCGCCGCATCGGGCTGGGGGCAGAGCGGGTCCAGCGCCCGCAGCCGCAGCACGTGGCGTGCATAGATCGCATACGGATCGCGTATCAACTGTGCGACCGCCGTGACCGACAATTCCCGGATCGCAGGCGCAGGCGGGCGGGGCGAGGGACGGGGGCAGGGGGGCGCCGCATCCTGCGCCCTCGGGGCCGCAATCGCCGCCGCCCGGTCGAGCCACAGCTGCCCCCGCGCCCGCATCGCCGCCAGCGCGGCGGGACCGCCCTGTGCGGGCAGCCCGTTCATCAGGTTCATCAGCCGGTTGAGCCAGCGCGAAGGGATCGTCTCGGATTCGTCGCTGCGATGCGCCCGCGACAGCACCACCTTCGGCGCGGCCACGCTGATCTGGAAGTCGTGCGCCGCCAGCCCGATGCGCCGTTCCGGCAGCGTCAGCCCCGCCTGCCGCCGCATCGGCCTGCTGAGCCAGGGGTCGGGATCCAGCGCCTGCGGCCAGCCGCCCTCGTTCAGTCCGCCAAGGATAACAAGGCCCTGCGCTTCGGTCCGCGCCTCGCGCGGGCCACGGATGCGGACCAGCGGATGCGCCGCGGCATCCACCCGCACCGCCTGCCCTTGCAGCAGATCGGCCAGCAGCCGGGCAAAGTCCCTCGCCGGCATCTCCGGGCCGTGGGCTGCGTGCAGCGCCAAGTGATCCAGCACCGCCCGCAGCTTCTCGCCCGCGCTTTCGGCGTAAAGCGCCGAGGCTTCCACCTCGCCACCCGGTCCCGCCGCCCATAGTTCGGCCAGCCTGCGGTGGCGGGCGACGCGTTCCGCCAGCGGCAGCGGCCCGCCATCCGCGATCAGCGGCACCGTCGCATCCAGCATCCGGGCGATCCCGTCCGCCCATGCGGCACGCACTGCATTCGGCTTGCCGCGCCGGCCTCGGGCGCCCCATGTCCGCAGCGCCTCGCCATCCGGGAAGGCGGGACCGTGGCGGCGCAGGTGCAGTTCCAGTTCGCGCGTCTGCAGCAGGTGCAGGCGGCGGGCATGGCGGCCGCCTCCGGTCGCGGTCAGAGGGTGCTTGAGCAGGATCAGCGCCGTATCGATGCCTAGGGGGCGCCCCGGCAGGCTGGCCACATGGCGCACGAAAAGGCCCGCGGCGGTCAGCGGCAGCGGCACGCCCGCGCTGTCGTCGGCGATGATCCCCCAGCGGTCCAGCGCCGCCGAGACCCGCCGCGTCAGGCTGCGGTCGGCGGCGATCAGCGTCACCGGCTCGCCCCTGTGGACGGCCTCGCGGATCAGCGCGGCGAGCGCGCCCGCCTCGGCGGCGGGGCTTTCGGCCTCGATCAGCGTCAGGCCCTCGGTCGCCCGTTCCAGATCGCCCAGCGAAGGCCCCTCGGCCACCCACTGGTCGGTCACGGGCGCGGGCCGCAGCGCAAGGCTGACCAGCCGGTTCCGCGCCGGAGCCGCCGCCCGCGCCTCGGTCCAGGGGCGTGGCACCCCGCAACTGGCGACAAGCGGGCCGAGGCGGGCCTGCGGGTGATCCTCGTTGCCGTCGCGCAGCATCGACCAGACGTGGCCGGGGGTGTCGGGGTCGTGGCCGGGCAGGATCACCGCGCCCTCGGGCAGGCGGGCGACGGCCTCCATGAACAGCCGCGTGGCCCCGTGCGAGCCGCTGGAGCCGGCGACGATCACCGGCCCTTGCGGCAGGTTCTGCCCCTCGGCCCAGTCGGCGGCCAGCCGCGTGGCGGCGGCATGGGCCTGCGCCTCGCGGTCGATGGGCTGGCCGTCGAGGTGAAAGCCCGCCGCGATCCGCAGGAAGGCCAGCGTGCGCTGCCAGTGGGCGGCGTGATCGGCGGCGTCGATGCCGTCCAGCGCGTCCGGACCCAGCCCCTCGGCCTGCATCTCGGCCATCAGTTCCGCCAGCGAGCGGGTCAGCGCCGGGACCGACTGCCCGGTGTCATCGCCCGCCATCGCCCGCGCGACCAGATGCGCCAGTTGAAGCTGCCGCGCCAAGGGGGGCGCGGGCGGGGGAAAGCCGCATTCGCTGCCGATCTCGGCGATCAGCCGCAGGCGCGGCAGAAGCAGGGGACCGGCCTCGTGGAAGGCCGCCTCGATGGCCCGCAGGGTGTGGCTGGAGTTGCCGTAGATGGTGACGGCGGCAAGCGCCTCGGGCGGACGCCCGGCCATGCGGGACAGCAACCCGCGCACGAGTTCGGCGCCGAAATCGACGCCGGGGGGAAGGGCATAAAGGCCGCGCATCGTCATGGCACGGCCTCCAGCATCGCCTCGGCCAGCGGGATGCAGTCGGGGCGGCCCACGTCGCACCAGCCGCCGGGGTGGACGATGCCATAGGCGCGGCCATCCGCGATCATCCGGTCCCAGAGGCGGTTGAGCGAGAAGGCGGGTTCCCCGATCCCGGCCAGTCCCTCGGTGCGGATGATCTGGCAGCCGGTATAGACGAAGTCTCCGCCGCGGGTGATCCGGCCCTGCGGGTCCAGCGCGAAGTCGCCGCCGCCGATGCGGCCTTGTGCTTGCTCGACGGGAACCAGCATCAGCAGCGCGTCCATGCGGTTGTCCCACGCCGCCCGCAGCGCGGCGACAGGGTTTGGCCCGGTCCAGATCACATCCGGGTTCATCGTCAGAACCGGGTCGTGGCCCAGCAGCGGCAGGGCCTTCTTCAGCCCGCCCCCGGTTTCCAGCAGGGTGTCGGTTTCGTCCGAGATCAGGACCTCGCCGCCCGCGAGATGGTCCACGATCTGCCGCCCGAGGTGATGCACGTTGACCACGATCCGCCGCGCCCCACCTGCGCGGGCAAGCGCCAGCGCATGGTCGATCAGCGGCCGCCCCGCCACCGGGATCAGGGGTTTCGGCGTCACGTCGGTCAGGGGCGCCATCCGCGTCCCCTTTCCGGCGGCGAACAGCATCAGCGTATCGGGCGCGCTCATTGTCCCGTTCCGCAGCGGGCGCGGATCGCCGCGATGACCTGGGGCGATGGCGGGGGCACGTCCTTCAGCACCCGCGCCAGGGGCGCCAGCGCCGGATGCGCAAGGTTGCGGGTGATCGCGGCCCAGACGCGCGGCATCATGTCGAGGTAGCGGGCCTTGCCGTCCTGCAGGCAGAGGCGGGTGAAGATCCCCATGATCCGCAGGTTGCGCTGCGCCCCCAGCAGGGCGTAGGCGGCGCGGAATGCGGCGTAGTCCCCTTCCGTCGCGGTCAGGTAGCGGGTGATCGCGGCTTCCTCGATCTCGGGGGACACGTCGCGGCGGGCATCCTGCAGGACCGAGGCCAGCTCATAGGCCGGATGCGCCGTCACGGCGTCCTGAAAGTCCAGAAGGCCCAGCGGCGCCTCGCCCCGCCAGACCAGGTTTTCCGCGTGGAAATCGCGCAGGGACAGGACCGGCAGGGTGTCGTCGCAAAGCGCGGCATGAAGCGTGGCAATGTTTCGGGACAGTGCGGCCGCGTCGATGGGCGCCCCTGCGGCGGCGGCATAGTCCGCAAACAGCCCCACCTGTTCCGCCAGCGCCGGGCCGTCGAGCGCGGGGACGAACTCGGGCGGGCGGTGACTGTGCAGGTCCACGACCAGGTCCGCGATGCGGTCGTAGATCGCGGGCGCGGCCTCGGGCTGGCGGTCAAGGACGCGGGCCACGAGGTCGTCGCCCAGATCCTCGACCACGGCCAGTCCGTGGGGTTCGTTATGGGCGATGGGCGCGGGGGCGTGAAAGCCGCGCTGGCGCAGCCAGTCGGTCATTTCCAGATAGCGGGGCATCGCGCCGGTGGGGTCGTCCATCAGGACCGCTGTGCCGTCCTCACCCCAGAGCCGGAAATAGCGCCGGGCCGAGGCGTCGCCCGCCAGCGGCGCGACCCGCGCGCCCGCCCAGCCGGCGGCCTGCAGAAACTGCGCGATCTCCAGCAGCCTCGGCGCGTCGGACCAGCGGGTGGGATCGCCCGACAGGACGATCTGGCGGCGGTCGTTTTCCAAGGGGTGCAGCGTCACGGTCAGCACGCCGGGCGGCGGGGCGCCCAACCGGTCGGGCCATTCGATGAGGGTGATCGCCTGCGTCATCGCCTCGTCCAGCCCGAGTTCCACCAGCTCCGAAGGGTCGGTCAGGCGGTACAGGTCTGCGTGCCAGATCTCGACCCCCGCCACGTCGCGGTAGGTCTGGACAAGGGTGAAGGTGGGGCTGGGCACGTCCTCGGGCGCCTCGCCCTGCCGGGCGCGGATCAGGGCGCGGGCGAAATGGGTCTTGCCGGCGCCCACGGGGCCTTCCAGCAGCAGGGTGTCGCCGGGGCGCAGCACGGCCCCCAGCACGCGGGCCAAGGCGGCGGTCAGCGTTTCATCGGCGTCGCCGAGGGCGGCGAGGGCGGGAAGGGTCATGTCCATGGCGGCGAAACTAGCCCCTGCGCGGGGCCGGGGGAAGATGCCCGGAGGGTCCGCCCAGGGCCGCGCCCAGCGCCGCTGCGGCCTCGGCCACCCGGCGCCCCAGCGCGGCCAGCGCGGCGTCGTCCAGCCGCGCCGAGGGGCCGACCAGTCCCAGCGCCGCCACCGGCTCGCCCGCGCCGCCGAAGACCGGCGCGGCGATGCCGTTCTGCCCGAGGGTGGCTTCGCCCCGCTCCGTCAGCCAGCCGCCGTGCCGCAGGGTTGCAAGATCGGCGGTCAGTTCCCCCTGATCGGTCAGCGAACGCGGCGTCAGCGCGGGCAGGGCGGCGCGGCCCAGCAGGGCGCGGACCCGTGCCAGCGGCAGATGCGCGATCAGCGCCTTGCCGGGGGCACTTGCGTGATAAGGCAGGCGGGTGCCGGGCGGCAGGACGGCGCGCAGGGTTGCGCCGCCCGGCGCCTCGGCCACCACCAGCGCCGAATCCCCGTCCGGCACCGCCAGCACGGCGGTTTCGCCGCTGTCCTGTGCCAGCCGCGCCAGAACCGGGCGGGCGCGCTCGGCCAGACCTCCGCGCCGCAGGAAGGCGGCGCCAAGGCGGAAGGCGCCGGGGCCGACGGTCCAGATCTGCGTTGCCGGATCGGCCTCGGCCAGCCTGCGGGCGGCCAAGGCCGACAGCAGACGATGCACCGTCGAGGGCGCCAGCCCCAGCCGTCGCCCCAGTTCGGACAGGGTCAGCCCGTCGCTTTCGGCCAGCACCTCCAGCAGCATCAGCGCCCGGTCCACCACGGGGGAACCGACGGCCGGTCCCTGTCGCGGGGCGCGGGCGGGCGAGGGGGCAGGGCCCTTGCGGATTCGTGCGTCGTCCATGCGCCGGCCAAGCTGCCGCAAACCGCGCTACCCCGCAATCCGCATCGCGGAAAGCCGCAGGAAAGCCTTTGCGCCGCGCCGCCTCCGTTGCAGTCTGGCCCCGAGGGACCGGGCGGACCGACAGGCCCGGCAGGAGGAAACCATGACCGACCTGACCAACCGGGGGGCCGTGCATCCGGTGGATGCGATGCTGCCCGCGCCGCGCCTGTTCACGCTGGGGCTGCAGCATGTGCTGGTGATGTATGCGGGCGCCATCGCGGTGCCGCTGATCGTCGGCCGCGCCCTGCAGCTTCCGCCCGAGGAGGTGGCCTTCCTGATCTCGGCCGATCTTTTCGTCTGCGGTATCGCCTCGATCATCCAGTCGCTGGGGGCGGGGGCTTGGCTGGGTGTCAGGATGCCGGTGATGATGGGCGTGACCTTCGCCGCCGTAGGTCCGATGGTCGCCATCGCCAACCAGACGCCGGGGCAGGAAGGCGCGCGGGCGCTGTTCGGGGCGGTGATCGGGGCGGGGGTGATCTCGATCCTGATCGCGCCGCTGGTCAGCCGGATGCTGCGGTTCTTCCCGCCGGTGGTGACGGGGACGGTGATCCTCGTGATCGGGGTCAGCCTGATGCCCATCGGCATCAACTGGATCTTCGGGCTGCAGGTCGGACCGACCGCGCCCACGCTGGTGGACCCGGCGATGCAGGCCTGGCTGGACGCGCAGGTCGCGGCCGGCGGCGTCCCCGAGGGGCTGCGCCTTGCGCCGAGCATGCCGAACACGCTTTACGCCGCCCCCCGCAACATGGTGATCGCTGCCGTGGTGCTGGCGACGATCCTGCTGATCGCCCGCTTCGCCCGCGGGTTCCTGGCCAATATCGCGGTGCTGGTCGGCATCCTCGTCGGCGGCATCCTCGCCACGGCGCTGGGACTGATGCAGTTCGAGAAGGTCGCCGCCGCCGCCTGGTTCGCGCCGATCCGGCCCTTCCATTTCGGCATGCCGATCTTCGATCCGCTGATGATCCTGACCATGACGATGGTCATGCTGGTGGTGATGATCGAATCGACGGGCATGTTCCTTGCGCTGGGCAACATGGTGGACCAGCGCATCGACCAGCCGAGGCTTGCCGCGGGCCTGCGCGCCGATGGCGTGGGCACACTTCTGGGGGGCATCTTCAACACCTTTCCCTATACCTCGTTCAGCCAGAACGTGGGGCTGGTGGCTGTGACCGGAGTGCGCTCGCGCCATGTCTGCGTGGCGGGCGGCGCGATCATGATCGTCCTCGGGCTGATCCCCAAGATGGGTGCCCTGGTCGAGGCGCTGCCCACGGTCGTCCTTGGCGGCGCCGGGGTGGTGATGTTCGGGATGGTCGCGGCGACCGGCATCCGGGTGCTGTCGCAGGTTGATTTCGCCGGCAACCGGCACAACCTGTTCGTGGTGGCGGTGTCGATCGGCATGGGCATGATCCCGATGATCGCCAACAACTTCGACCAGTGGCTGCCCGCCGGGACCAAGGTGCTGACCCATTCAGGCATCTTGCTGGCGGCGCTGTCGGCGGTGTTCCTGAACTGGTTCTTCAACGGCGCGCGCCATGTCGATCAGGCGGAACTGACCCGCGCCGCCGCGCAGGCCGACGCCCACTGAGGGGCTTACCCTTCCAACAAGGACCGGCGGGCCTCGGCGTATTCGCGGGCCAGCCGGTCCACGAGGGCGCCTGCCGGGACGACCTCCTTCACCGCGCTGATGCCCTGGCCCGAACCCCAGATCTGGCTCCAGGCCTTGGCCTTGGCGCTGCCCTTGCCGAAGTCCATGGTTTCGGGCGCGGCGTCCCCCAACGCGTCGGGGTCCATCCCCGCCGCCCGAATCGAGGGCTTGAGATAGTTGCCGTGGATGCCTGTGAACAGCGGGGAATAGACGATGTCCTCGGCCCCCGATTCGACGATCATCCGCTTGTAGTCGGGGACCGCATTCGCTTCCTCGGTGGCGATGAAGGGGCTGCCGACATAGGCAAGATCCGCCCCCATCGCCTGCGCGGCCAGCACCGCGCGGCCGGTGGCGATGGCGCCCGAGAGCAGCAAGGGACCGTCGAAGAACTCGCGGATTTCCCCGATCAGGGCAAAGGGGCTTTGCGGTCCCGCATGGCCACCCGCGCCCGCCGCGACCGCGATCAGCCCGTCCGCGCCCTTCTCCAGCGCCTTGCGGGCGAAGGTCTTGTTGATGACATCGTGAAGCGTGATGCCGCCGCAATCATGGGCGGCCTCGTTCACCTCGGGGCGCGCGCCGAGGCTGGTGATCCAGATCGGCACCTTGTGGCGGTGGCAGATCTCGATGTCGCGGTCGAGCCGGGCGTTGGATCGGTGGACGATCTGGTTCACCGCGAAGGGTGCTGCGGGCCGGTCGGGGTTGGCCTGGTTGTGGCGGTCCAGTTCCTCGGCGATGCGGGTCAGCCAGGCGTCCAGCAGCGGCGGCTCTCCGTCTCTTTCGCGGGCATTCAGCGCGGGGAAGGAACCGACGATCCCGGCCTTGCACTGGGCGATCACCAGGTCGGGGGACGAGACGATGAACATCGGCGCGGCGACGACCGGCAGGCGCAGGTTCGACAGGATCGGCGGCAGCATGGTTTTTCCCCTTTGACCGGACGCGGCCATGATGCGGGCCGGTGCGGGGGCCGCAACCCCCACCGCTGCGTCAGAAGGGAAGCGGGTGCCCCCGGTGGAACGCGTCGATGGCGCGCGTGGCCTCGGCGTTTAGCCGCAGGTCCAGCCCCGCGATCAGGTGGTCCAGTTGCGCCATTCGCGTGGCCCCGAGGATCGGGATCGCCGGAAAGGGCCGCTGGCGGACAAAGGCGATGGCCGCGTGGATCGGGTCCAGTCCCAGCCCGCGCGCCATCTGCCCCCACGCCTCGGCGGCGGCGATGCCGCGCGGGGTCGCGCGCCCGTGCAGGTCGCCCTCGCCGCCCCGCAGGCGGTCGTTCCCGGCGCGGCTGCCCTCGGGGATCGCGCCATCCGCATATTTGCCGGTCAGCAGTCCTGCGGCCAGCGGCGAATAGGCCATCAGCGTCACGCCTTCCTTGTGGCCCACCTCGGCCAGATCGGTGTCGTAAAGCCGATGCAAAGGCCCGTATTCGTTCTGAATCGAGACCACCCGCGGCCCGCCGGTGCGCTCGGCTGCGGCCAGCCAGGACATGGTGCCCCAGGCGGTCTCGTTGGAAAGGCCGAACTCGCGCACCTTTCCGGCAGCCACGAGTTCGCGCATCGCCGTCAGGATGCCGTCCATGTGGTCCTGCGCCCGCGCCTTGGACGCGCGGCTGGGGTCATAGGTCCAGTTCTGGCGGAATGCGTAGCTGCCGCGCTTGGGCCAGTGAAGCTGGTAAAGGTCGATGTGATCGGTTCCGAGCCGCCGCAGCGATTCGTCCACGGCGCCCGCGATGTTCTCCGGCTCGAAGCCCTTGCCGCCACGCGTGTGGCCGCCGTTCGGGCCGCTGGCCTTTGTGGCGATCTGCAGCCGCTCGCGTCCCCCGCGCGAGGACAGCCATTCGCCGATGATCTCCTCGGTCAGGCCGTAGGTCTCGGCCAGGGCGGGGTTCACCGGATACATCTCGGCCGTGTCCCAGAAGGTGATCCCGGCGTCCAGCGCCCGGTCCATCTGGGCCAGCGCCTCTTCGCGAGCCGTGTCCTTGCCGAAGGTCATGGTGCCAAGGCAGATGTCGCTGACGGTCAGGCCGCCCAGCTTGCGTGTGTTGATCATGGATGGTCCCGTCGCGGATGCGCGGGCAACCTGACAGCGCGGCCCCCTGCAGGCAAGCGGTCAGCCGCCCGCTGCCGGAAAGCTTTGCTGGAACACCCGGCCGTCGGTGTCCTCGGCATGGGCAGTGACCGGCTGGCCGTTGGGCTTGTAGCCGAGGCGGAACACCGGGTTCTCGGAGATCGAGATGCCGCCCTCCATCGTCATCAGCACCTCGTCGCCCTGTTTCAGCTCGATGGTCTGGACGAACTCGGCAGGGATGTTCAGCAGCGTCACCTGATCGCGCTGCAGGCCCGAGAAGTTGGGATGCCGGATCATCAGCGTCCCCATTGCGCGGCCCTCCGCCGGTTCGCTGCGGAAGCGCATCTCGCCCATCCCCTCGCGCGCCTTGGCGCCGCCGCCGGCAGGCGCCGCGCAGCCGCCCGAGGCCTTGACGAAGCGCCCGGCCATGACCTGCCGCCCGTCCTCCAGCGTGGCGATGGCGCGGACGTCGGAATAGGCGTCCACCCGCACCCGAACCTCGAAGTCCAAGGGCGCGGTGGCGGGGCCGAAGGTGAATTCCCCCGCCACCGGTGCGGGGTTCTGGTCGATCACCAGCGCCAGCCCGGTGATGCGGGGGCTGCCGGGGGCCTGGGTGATACGGATCGGGACCAGCGCCGGGTTTTCCGCGCGCATGGGGGCATCGAGGTCGAAGATGGCGGGATCGACCGGCGGCTCGGCATCGGTGCCGATCACGCCGGATCGCATGTCGTCCCAGGCGGGCGAGGGCTGCAGCGGGTTGTCCGCAGCCAGCGCGGGGCTGCCAAGGATTGCCAAGGCAAGGACCAGGGGCAGCGGTGAAAGGCGAAGGGACATGGCGAATCTCCCTTTGGCCGGTGCGGACCGGCCGGATGCTGAAGGATGGTGACAAAGCAGGGGCCGGGACGGCGACCCCGACCAAGGTCGTAGAACCTGTCTCCGGCGCTGTGCAGGCCGCGAGAGCGCGACACTCTGCCCGCCGGAGGGCCCGCCGATGCACGTCCTGATCCTGACCGCCTGCCTTGCTGCCGATCCCCTGGCCTGCGCGGACCGCCTGCTGCCCGCCGCCGAGGCACTGGATGCGGCAGGATGCGAGGCCAAGGCCGAGGATACCGCCGCCGCCTGGCTGGCCGCGCACCCGGACCTGACCGGTCAGGGCTGGCGCTGCGAGCCGCTGGCCCGGGCCGAGGCGCTGGAACTTGCCGAAGTCGCCCCCGGCGTCCACGTCCATCGCGGCGCCGACGCGCAGCTTTCCCCCGAAAACCGCGGCTGGATCGCCAACCTCGGCGTGGTTGTGGGCGACAGCCGCGTGGCGGTGATCGACCCCGGCGGCTCGCGCGCGCAGGGAGAGGCACTGTACGCCGCCATCCGCCGCCTGACCGGCCTGCCCATCGGCCCTGTGGTCCTGACCCACATGCACCCTGATCACATCGCCGGTGCCGAGGTCTTCGCCGAGGCGGGCGCCGAGATCATAGGCGACGCCCGCCTGCCCGAGGCGCTGGACCTCCGCCGCGAGACCTGGGCCGAAAGCATCCCCGCGCAGATCGGCGCAGCGGCATGGGCGGGCACGGTCCTGATCGGTCCGACACGGACCATCTCGGGGCCAGAGGTGCTGGACCTCGGGGGGCGGACGCTGGAACTGTCTCCGGTGCCCCGCGCCCATACCGACAGCGACCTGACCGTGCGCGACAGCGCCACGGGGGCGCTGTTCACCGGTGATCTGGTGTTTCGGGGGCTGACGCCGGTCGTGGACGGCTCGCTGAAAGGCTGGCTCGACTGGAACGCCCAGCCGCACGAGGGGGCTCCGGTCATTCCGGGGCACGGTCCGGTGGCAGGTTCGTTCACCGAGGCAAACGCCGCGCAGCGGTCCTATCTGGAGGCCCTGCGCGACGCCGTGCGGGCGGCACTGGACGCGGGGCAGGGCCTGTCGGCGGCGGTCCCGGCGATGGGGGTGGCGATGACCCCGCTGGCGGATGGCTGGGCCGACTTTCCCGCGACGACCGCGAGGAACGCTGCCGCAGCTTATGCCGAGATGGAATGGGACTGAGCCGCCCGCGAACCGGAACGGGCCGGCTCGCGTTCTTCGCCACAGCCGCAAGGGATGAATCATGGCGACAGGCAGCATCGTCGATCCGCAGGATGCCGCCGAAAGCGCCGGGCTCGTCTACGTCAGCGACTCGGAACCCGGCATCCGCCGCCGCCGCGCGGGCAAGGGCTTCAGCTATCCCGGCCCTGACGGCAAAACGGTCAAGGACAAGGACACGCTGGCCCGCATCCGCGCTCTGGCGATCCCGCCCGCCTATACCGATGTCTGGATCTGCCCCGACTCCAACGGCCATGTGCAAGCGACGGGCCGCGATGTCCGCGGGCGCAAGCAGTATCGCTATCACCCCCGCTTCCGCGAGGCCCGCAACAGCACGAAATACGAGCGGATGCTGGATTTCGCGGCCGCCCTTCCCTCCCTGCGCGCCCGCGTGGACGAGGACATGAGCCGCCGGGGGATGCCGCGCGAAAAGATGCTGGCGACGGTGGTGCATCTGCTGGAAACGACGATGATCCGGGTCGGCAACGCCGATTACGCCAAGCAGAACAAGTCGCACGGGCTGACAACGCTGAACGACCGCCATGTGAAGATCGAAGGCTCGCAGGTCCGCTTCCGCTTCAAGGGGAAAAGCGGCAAGGAATGGAACCTCGGCATCCGCGACCGCCGGGTGGCGCGGATCGTCAAGGCCAGCCAGGACCTGCCGGGGCAGCACCTGTTCCAGTATCTCGACGAGGATGGCGAGCGGCGGAGCGTCACCTCGGGCGACGTGAACGCCTACCTGCGCGAGATTTCGGGCACCGACATCACCGCCAAGGATTTCCGCACCTGGACCGGCACGGTGCTGGCGGCGCTGGCGCTGGCCGAATACGAGAAGGCCGACAGCGCGGCCGCCGCCAAGCGCAACGTCCGCGAGGCGATCGAACAGGTCTCGGCCCGCTTGGGCAACACGCCCACGATCTGCCGCAAGTGCTATGTCCACCCGCAGGTGATCGACAGCTACCTGTCCGACGACCTCGCACTGGAAATCACCGAGGAGATCGCCGAGGAACTGGACGAACCCGCCCTGCGCCCCGAAGAACGGCAGGTGCTGGAGTTCCTGCAGAAAAGGCTTGCCGCATGAACCGCATCACCGCCACCCAAGCCGCGCTGGACCTGCTGGCCGAGATCGAGGCCGCGCATGGCCCCGTCATGTTCCACCTGTCGGGCGGCTGCTGCGACGGGACCGCGCCGATGGTCTACGCGCAGGGCGACTTCCGCATCGGGACCAACGACGTGCAGCTTGGCACCATCGGCACCGCGCCCTTCTGGACCGGCAGCCTTCAGGCCGAGGCTTGGGCCGACACCGACCTGACGGTGGACGCGGTGCCGGGGCGCGGGGCGGGCTTCAGCCTCGACAATGCGCTGGACCGCCATTTCGTCCTGCGCCCGCCCACTTGCGCCTCTTAGGCGCAGGGTCCACATCGCGGGGCAAGCGAAAGGGGGCGACATGGCGCACAAGGTGTTCATCGACGGCGAGGCCGGAACCACGGGGTTGCAGATCCGCGAGCGCCTGGCCCCACGCCGCGACATCGAGCTGGTCCAACTCGTCCCTGCTCGCCGGAAAGACCCCGAGGCCCGGCGCGAGGCGCTGGCCGAGGCCCAAGTCGCCATCCTTTGCCTTCCCGACGCCGCCGCGAAGGAAGCGGTGGAGCTGGCCGAGGGGCTGGAGGTGCGCTTCATCGACGCCTCGACCGCGCATCGGGTGGCCGACGGCTGGGCCTTCGGCTTCCCCGAACTGACCGCCGGCGCGCGCGAGGCCATCGCCACGGCTCGCCATGTGTCCAACCCCGGCTGCTATTCCACCGGCGCCATCGCGCTAGCGGCGCCGCTGGTGGCGGCGGGGCTGGTGGCCCCGGATGAGATCGCCTCGATCAACGCCGTCTCGGGCTACACCGGCGGCGGCAAGGAACTGATCGCAGAGATGGAGATCGAGGGCGCCCCCGACTACTTCGTCTATGCGCTGGGCCAAGGCCACAAGCACCTGCCCGAGATCATCAGGCATTCGAAGCTGACCCGCCGCCCGGTCTTCGCGCCTTCCGTGGGGCAGTTCGCCCAAGGGATGGTCGTGCAGATTCCGTTGCAGCTTGAAGGCCGCAGGATTGCCGATCTGCGCGACGCGCTGGCCCGCCACTATGAGGGCGCGCGTTTCGTCAAGGTCGTCGAGCCTGTGGCCCGCGTGATCCCCACCGTCCTGAACGACACCAACGAGATGCATCTCTCCGTCCACGGTAGCGACGAGAACGGCTGCGCGGTGCTGGTGGCGGTTCTGGACAACCTCGGGAAAGGTGCGTCGGGCGCGGCGGTGCAGAACCTGAACCTGATGATCGGGGCGGACGAGGGCGTGGGGCTCTGACCCCGCCGCCGGTCTCCGATCCCGAAGATGGAAAGGAGGACCGGTCATGAGCAGGACAGTCGAGGACATGGCGCAACGCTGGCTGAGCCGCCCGCCCGAGGGGCTGAGCGGGCCGGAACATCGCGTCCTTGAAAGCTCGGTCACGCGCCGGCCGATCGCGCGGGATACCGGCGGGGACTATGGAACCGGGCTGACCTTCGGCCAGCGCCTGGCGGATGCCGTCGCCCGCTTCGGCGGATCATGGCCCTTCATCCTGTGGTTCGGCGCCTTCATGCTGCTGTGGACCGTCGGCAACACCTGGCTGCCGGGGCGCGGGGCCTTCGATCCCTATCCCTTCATCTTCCTGAACCTGATCCTGTCGATGCTGGCCGCGATCCAGGCGCCCGTCATCATGATGAGCCAGAACCGGCAGGCGCAGCGTGACCGCATCGACGCGGCCCATGACTACGAGGTCAACCTGAAGGCCGCGCTCGAGATCATGGCGCTGCATGAAAAGCTGGATGAGCTGCGTCACAGCGAGCTGCTGGCGATGAGGGACGACATCGCCCGCATCGCCGGGCAACTGGACGAGTTGCTGCGGCGCGTGGACGGGGACGGCGGCGCGCGCCCGGCGCAGGGGCTGCGGCCGGACGGCTGAACCTGCCCGGGCCGGTTCAGCGGGTGCCGCTGGCGTTCGCGCCTTTGCGGATGCTCAGCCCTCGAGGCCGAAGGCGGGGTGATGCCGGACCTCGCCCCGCGCGGGTTCGGCAAAGGGCAGCGCCAGCACATAGTCTGCCGGGATGCCGCGCACGGTGAGGCCGAGATCGGGCGCAAAGCCGAAGCGCGCGTAATATGCAGGCTCGCCCACCAGCACCGCGCCCTGCGCCCCTACGGCCCGCAGCCGCGCCAGCGCCGCCTGCATCAGCGCCGCGCCGATGCCGCGCGACTGCCGGTCGGGCCTGACCGCAAGGGGGCCGATGCCGAACCAGCCCGGCGCATCCCCGATGCCGACGGGCGAGGCCGCGACATGGCCGAGGATGCCCGCGTCCCCCTCGGCCACCAGCGACAGGCTCAGGGCGCCCGCCGCGCGCAGGCCGTCCACGATCTGCGCCTCGGTCCCGCTGGCATGGGCCGCGCCCCGGAATGCCTCGGTGACAAGGCTGCGGATCGCAGTTGCATCGCCGGGGACCTCTTCGCGCAGGGTGACGCCGGGGTCGGGCATTGCTCAGTCCGCCTTGATCTGCCGCGCCTCGGTCACCAGCATGATCGGGATGCCCGCGCGGATCGGGAAGGCGAGGCCAGCCGTCCGCGACACCAGTTCCTGCCGCGCGGCGTCATAGGACAGCGGCCCATGCGTCACCGGGCAGACCAGCGCTTCCAGCATATGCCGGTCGAAGGCGGGGGCGGGGGCGGGGGCTTCGGGCAGGGGCGGGGTGGTCAATGCAGCATCTCCTCGTCATCGCCGCCGCCGTGCAGGGCGTATTCCAGAAGGCCGTCCAGCATCTCGCGCCGGGCGGGCAGGTCGGGGGCTTCCAGCAGCGCCTGCTTTTCCTCGACGCCCAGCGGCAGCAGCATGGACAGGCTGTTGACCAGCAGCTCGTCGTCGGCCTCCTCGGCAGCGTTCCAATCGGTGGACAGCTCGCGCTCGTCCATGTAGCGGCGCAGCCGTTCGATGAAACCGGGGCGGTCGAAGGCGGGATCGGGCGGCACCGAGCCGGCGCGGTCCGACCGGAACTCGCTCCACTCGATCCGGCCGCGCAGGTAGGGAGTGAAGCCCTCGATCCGTTCCGCCAGCCGGAACCGCGACACCGCGCGCAGCGAGATCATCAGCCGCCCGTCGTCAGCCTCGGAAAACATCGTGATACGCCCGGCGGTGCCGACAGTGGCAAGACCGTCGCCGATGGGCTGGATCATCCCGATCATCCGGTCGCCCGTCTTCAGCACGTCATCCACCATCTGCAGGTAGCGCGGCTCGAAGATATGCAGCGGCAGGCGGGTGCGCGGCAGCAGCACCGCGCCGGGCAGCGGGAACAGCGGGATCGTGTCGGGCAGGGTGCCGCGCAGGCTCACGCGAAGATCAGCGACGACAGCCGCCGGCGCCCCTTCTGCACCAGAGGGTCGGTGGGCGGCAGCGCGTCGAAGATCGTCAGCAGCTGCGCCTTGGCGGCGCCGTCGTTCCAGTCGCGGTCGCGACGGAAGGATTCGAGCAACTGGTCGATGGCCTCCTCGACCCGGCCCGCGGCGTGCAGCGCGGTCGCATAGTCGAAGCGGGCCTGGCTGTCCGAAGGGTCGGCGTTCACCCGCGATTCCAGATCCGCCAGCGGCCCGGCATTGGCGGCCTGCCGGGCCAGCGCCAGTTGCGCGCGGGCGGCCTCGACCGGGGCGGCCGTGGCGACGGCGGCAGGCACCTGCCCCAGCGCCGCCTCGGCCGCTTCGGTGTCGCCCCCGGCCAACTGGGCGCGGATCAGCCCGCCCCAGGCCTGCGGGTTTTCGGGTTCTTCTCCCAGAATTGCGGCAAAGGTTTCGACGGCATCCAGCGCGGCGCCTTCGGCAAGCATCGCCTCGGCGGCTTCCAGCGCGGCGCCGAGGCCGCCGTCATCGCCGCCCAAAGCCGCCAGCTTGTCCACGAAAGCCTTGATCTGGCTCTGCGGGATCGCGCCTTGGAAGGCATCGACCGGCTGGCCCTGGAAGAAGGCATAAACGGTCGGGATCGACTGCACCCGCAACTGCTGGGCGATCATCTGGTTCTTGTCCACATCGACCTTGGCCATCCTGACCCGGCCCTTGTGGCGGGCGACCTCGGCCTCAAGCTGCGGACCCAGCGTCTTGCACGGGCCGCACCATGTCGCCCAGAAATCCACGATCACCGGCACCTGCATCGAGGCGTCGATCACCTCGGCCATGAAATCGGCCTCGGTCACGTCCTTGATGAAATCGGCGGTGTTCGGCGGCGTCTCGCCCGAGCCTTGCAGCAGCATCGTCCTGATCCCCGGAGTGTTTCTTCAATTGGCCGCAATATGGGCGTTGGCGCGCGGGACCGGAAGGGGCCTTGCGGTCACACGCTCAGGTCGAAGCAGGCGAAGACGGGGACGTGGTCGCTGGGCTGATCCCATCCCCGCACGGGGCGCAGGATGCGGCTGGCGTGGCCCGCCTGCGCGATGTCGGCGGTCGCCCAGATGTGGTCCAGCCTGCGGCCCTTGTCGGCCGCGTCCCAGTCGCGGGCGCGATAGCTCCACCAAGAATAAAGCTTGCCGTCGGGGATATCCTTGCGCGTGACATCCACCCAGTCGCCCGCGTCCTGCGTCTGGGCCAGATGCTCGATCTCGATGGGGGTATGGCTGACGATCCTCTGCATCGCCTTGTGGGACCAGACGTCATCCTCCATCGGCGCGATGTTGAGGTCACCGACGAGGATCGACCGCGCGGGCTTTTCCGAATGGAAGCTGTCGCGCATGTCGGTCAGGTAGTCGAGTTTCTGGCCGAACTTGATATTGACCTCGCGGTCCGGGACATCGCCGCCTGCGGGGACATAAACGTTGTGGATGGTGACGCCGTTCTCCAGCCTTGCGGCGACATGGCGGGCGTGGCCCAGCCCTGCGTGGTCCTGGTCGCCCGCATCGATGATCGGCAGGCGCGACAGGATCGCCACGCCGTTGTAACCGCGCTGGCCGCGGGCCACGATCCAGCGATAGCCGAGATCGTGGAACAGATCGAAGGGCATCTTCTCGATCGGCGACTTGCATTCCTGCAGGCAGAGGATGTCCGGGGCTTCCTCGCCCAGAAGACGGGTGACGAGACCGGCCCGCAGGCGGACCGAGTTGATGTTCCAGGTGGCAATGGTGAACATGGGGCGCGACTTAACGCGCAGCGCGGGAAAGGGGAAGCCGATGAACCAGCTTGTGGACGGGGTCTGGACCAAGGGCAGCATCGGGGCGTCGAAAAAGGACGGCGCCTACAAGCGCCAGAACGCGGGCTTCCGCAACTGGTGCACGCCGGGCGGCGAGGCAGGGCCATCGGGGCAGGGGGGCTTTCAGGCGGAAAGCGGGCGCTATCACCTCTACGTCTCCTACGCCTGCCCATGGGCGCACCGGACGCTGATCTTCCGCGAACTCAAGGGACTTGCGCCGCATATCGACGTCTCGGTGGTCCATCCGGTGATGGGGGACGAGGGCTGGACCTTCGCCACCGATTTCGACGGGGCCACCGGCGACCCGCTGTTCGGGTCCGACTACCTGCGCGAGATCTACCTGCGCGCCGACCCGAAGATGACCGGCAAGGTCACGGTGCCGGTCCTCTGGGACAAGCAGCAGAACACCATCGTATCCAACGAATCGAGCGAGATCATCCGCATGCTGGACAGCGCCTTCGACGCGCTGACCGGGAACGAGGCGCATTACTGGCCCGAGGACCTGCGCGCCGAGATCGAGGCGGTGAACGAGCGCGTCTATCCGAACTTCAACAACGGGGTCTATCGCGCCGGTTTCGCCGCCACGCAAGCCGCCTATGACGAGGCCATCGGCCCCGTTTTCGAGACGATGGAGTGGGCCGACGACATCCTTTCGCGCCAGCGCTACCTGACCGGGGACCGGCTGACCGAGGCCGACTGGCGCATGTTCACCAGCGCCGTGCGCTTCGACACGGTCTATCACACGCATTTCAAGTGCAACCGCCAGTGGCTGCGCGACTATCCGAACCTCTGGGCCTGGACGCGCGAACTTTACCAGATGCCCGGCATCGCCCCCACCGTGCGGCAGGACCACATCACCCACCACTACTACCGCAGCCACCCCGACCTGAACCTGCACGGCCTGATCCCGATCAACCCGGTGATCGACTGGGACGAGCCGCACGGACGCGGCTGACCCGCGCAGAAAAAAACCCCGGCGCAATGCCGGGGCCAGTAAGACAGGGAGGGAGGAATGTGGCCGCGTCCCCGGCCACTGGGCTTCGTCCGTTCAACGCGCGGGGGGCGGTGCGGTTCCCGCCTCAGGCCACCAGCCGGTAGCCGCCGCTTTCCGTAACCAGCAGCCGCGCGTTGGACGGCTCCGGCTCGATCTTCTGGCGCAGGCGGTAGATGTGGGTTTCCAGCGTGTGGGTGGTGACGCCCGCATTGTAGCCCCAGACCTCGTGCAGCAGCACGTCGCGCGGCACGACCCCGTCCTGCGCGCGGTACAGGAACTTGAGGATGTTGGTTTCCTTCTCGGTCAGGCGGATCTTGCGGTCCTTGCCGTCGATCAGCATCTTCATCGACGGCTTGAAGGTATAAGGCCCAAGCTGGAAGATCGCGTCCTCGGACTGCTCGTGCGTGCGCAACTGGGCGCGCAGGCGGGCCAGCAGGACGGGGAACTTGAACGGCTTGGTGATGTAGTCGTTCGCCCCCGAATCGAGGCCGAGGATCGTGTCGGCGTCGGTGTCGTGGCCCGTCAGCATGACGATGGGGCATTTCACCCCCTGCTTGCGCAGCCGCTTGCAGAGTTCCCGCCCGTCGGTGTCGGGCAGGCCCACGTCCAGAACCACCAGGTCGAAGATCGCGCCCTTGGTCTTTTCCACCGCCTCGGCGCCGGTGCCGGCCTCGAAGACGTCGAAATCCTCGGTCGCGACCAGTTGCTCGGCCAGCGCCTCGCGCAGGTCTTCCTCGTCGTCCACAAGAAGGATCTTCTTCAGTCCGGCCATTGCAGCCTCCATCGGTTGCGCTTTGGCGGCAAGATGGCGCAGGGATGCCCGGCGTCCAGCGGGTTGAAACCTTTCTCACAAGCAGTTGTCGCGGGGCGCCCTTATGTTACGGATTGTTTCAGGATTTGCCCGCCCCATGACCCTGCTGCCCACCCTGACCGAGACGATCAGCCGCGCCCGCACCGACCTGCGGGTGGGGCTGCCGGTCGTGATCGACGGCCATCTGGCGGCGGCAGTCGAGACACTGTCGCCGGCCCGGTTGGCGGGGATTCGGGGATTCGGCAAGTCCGTGGTGGCGCTGACGGACCGCCGGGCCGAGACGCTGAAGGCGCGGGCCTATGACGGCGATCTGGCGCGGGTCGAGTTGCCCCCGGACGCCGACCTGACATGGCTGCGGGCGGTGGCAGACCCCTCGGATGACCTGCGGGTGCCGATGAAGGGGCCGCTCTTCACCCGGCGCGATGGTGACCCCGCGCCCCACCGCGCAGCCTTGGCGCTGGCGAAGTCGGCGCAGCTTCTGCCCGCCGTGCTGGTGGTGCCGGTTGATGCTCCGCCCCCCGGCCTGACCGTCCTGCCCGCCGGCCCGACGCTGGCGCAGCTTGCTGCCGAGGCGGCGCTGTCGCCTGTCGCCGCCGCCCGCCTGCCCATTGCGGCGGCCGAGCACACCCGCCTGCACATCCTGCGACCTGACGACGGCAGCGACGAGCATTACGCCATCGAGATCGGCGAGCCGCCTCGCGATGCCGCCGTGCTGGCTCGGCTGCATTCGGCCTGCTTCACCGGCGACGTGCTGGGCAGCCTCAAATGCGACTGCGGCCCGCAGTTGCACGCGGCGCTGGCGGCGATGGGGGCCGAGGGCGCGGGGGTGCTTTTATATCTCAACCAGGAAGGCAGGGGCATCGGCCTTGCCAACAAGATGCGTGCCTATGACCTGCAGGCCCAGGGCTTCGACACGGTGCAGGCGAACCACCGGCTGGGCTTCGAGGACGACGAGCGCGACTTCCGCCTTGGCGCCGCCATGCTGCGGCGGCTGGGATTCTCGGCGGTGCGGCTGATGACGAACAACCCGCGCAAGGTGGCGATGATGGAAGGCCACGGCATCCGGGTGGTCGAGCGCGTCCCCCTTCAGGTCGGCCGCAACCGCTGGAACGACGCATACCTGACGATCAAGCGCGACAAGTCGGGGCATCTGCTGTGAGGCGGCAGCCTGCAGGCCATAGGCGAGGCCCGTCCCGGCCGCGCCCCGCCATTGCGGTTTTCCGAACCGAGATGGAGGATCGGCCATGACCCTGCACCCGCAGATGGCAGGGGACGCCTGCCGCCCCCCGGATCGGCCCCGGTCTGCGCCCATCGCGCAGAGGGACGACATGGTCCTGACGCCCCTTGGCCTGCGTTTCGGGGGCCGCCTGATCCCCTGCGGCATCGGCCGCGCCGGCGTCTCGGCCGCCAAGCGCGAGGGCGACGGCGCGACCCCCGCAGGCGTCCACCGGATCGTCGGGCTGCTGTATCGCCCCGACCGGATCGCGCGGCCCGCGCCTTGGGCCGAGCCCATCGGTCCCGGCGATCTCTGGTGCGACGACAGCGGCCATCCTGCCTATAACCGCTGGGTGCGGGCGCCCCTTGCCGCCAGCCACGAGCGGCTGCGGCGGCCCGATCCGCTTTACGACCTGGTGCTGGTCACGGACTGGAACTGGCCGGTTGCCCGGGCGGGGAAGGGGTCGGCCATCTTCCTGCACCAGTGGCGGCGCCCGCGCCATCCCACGGCCGGTTGCATCGCATTCTCACGGCGCGACCTGATGCGGATCGCCGGCCTTGCCCCGCCCGGCACAAGGCTGATCGTGCCCGCCACGCTTGCGGGCCGCATGGGCAGGCGCGGCGCGGTCGCCCATGGCGCCTGAGTTGCGCCGTACCTGCGGGGACGGCGGGGGGGCCGGATGACGCCTTCCGGCAGGCGGGCAGGCGGCATCAGGTTTGCCGCCGCGCGATCCGCTCCTATGTTCAAGGCATGACCGACCGGATCGACTTTTTCCCGCGCCCATCCGTCCCCCGCGCCTTCATGGGCGTGATCGTCGCCTGCGTCGCGGTCCACCTGCTGACGCTGTCGCCCGCGCTGCGGGAGTGGGCGATGCTGCACGGGGCGCTGTGGCCGCAGCTTCTGAAGGATGTCAGGCCGATGTTTCCCGGCCAGCAGGTGACGATGTTCCTCACCTACGGCTTCCTGCATGGGGGGCTGTTGCACCTGGGGATGAACATGCTGGCGCTTTACGTGCTGGCGCGCTCGCTGTCGGTGGTGATGGCGGGGGGCGCGATGGTCGCGCTTTACGTGGTGGCCCAGGTGGCGGCGGGGGTGGTGCAGTTGTGGCTGTCGGACAGCCCCTATCCGGTGGTCGGCGCATCCGGCGCGATCTTCGGGCTGGCGGGGGCCGAGATCGCCATTGCCGCGCGTATCCAGCTTGCGAAGGGCGGCAGCCTGCGCCTGCTGGCCGGGCCGGTCCTGCAGTTCGTCCTGCTGAACGTGGCGCTGACACTGGCGGTGCCGAACATCGCCTGGCAGGCGCATCTGGGCGGGGCGCTTGCCGGGATAGTGATCGGGGCGCTTTATCGGCCCCGGCTGCGGCGCTGAATCAGGCCGGAGGTTCCCCGCGCGTGTCGGCGGAGGAGTCCTCGGTCTGCGCTGGTAGTTCGCTGCCCGTCCCCTGCGCCTCTAAGTCAGGTTCGGGCAGCGGGACGGCGTCTGTTTCCGATGCGTCGCCGGCGGGTTCCGGCGCTTCATCAGCTTCGGCCTCGGGCGCGCCGCTCAGCCGCCGCATGGCGGGGCGCAGGGTTTCGGCCGGGGCATGGATCAGGTCCAGCGGGTCGAGGTCCGGCTCGCGCGACAGATGCTCGGCCAGCAGCCGGTGGGCAAGGCCGTAGCCCGCCCATTTGCGGATGTTGCCGCGGCCCTCGAACCACAGCCCGCGGTCGAGATCGCGCCAGGCCCATTCCGTCATCGCCCGCTTCGCCAGCCCCGAGGGCGGCGTGGTTGCGTCCCATGGGTCGGGCGGTCCGCCCAGCACGCGGGCGACGAAACGCCCGGCCAGCCCCTCGCTGACCAGCACCTCGCCCAGCGAGCGGCCATAGCCGGGACGTTCCCACCGGACGAGGTGATGAAGCTCGCGCACCATCCGCCGCACCGTAAGGTCATGGGCGAAGCGCGCGGGCGACAGGGTCAGCTCGATCACGCCCGGCGCGCGGGCGGTGCCGAGGACGCCCCAGTCGGACCCCCCGTCACCCGCCTGCACCACGAGGTCGAAGTCGGGCAGGTCGAGGTGGCCCGTCGCCAGCGCCACCGATTCCGCGACGGCTGCCCTGACCTCTGGCATGATGCCGGTCAGCGCATGGCGGGCGTTCAGGAAATGGACCTGCCAGTAGGGCATGGTGCTCCGGTGACCGAGGCTCAGACCTCGGGCACCAGGACCTCGCGCTTGCCGACGTGGTTCGCGGGGCTGACGACGCCCTGCTCCTCCATCTGCTCGACCAGCCGGGCGGCCTTGTTGTAGCCGATGGCGAGCTTCCTCTGGATGTAGCTGGTCGAACACTTGCGGTCCTTGGCCACGATCGCCACCGCCTGATCGTAAAGCGCGTCGTCCGAGCCGTCGCTGGCGAGGATCTGGTCGATCTCGGCGTCGCGCTCGTCCTCGGGGCTTTCGACCACGGTGGACACATATTGCGGCGGGCCGAAGGACTTGAGGTGGGTGACGACCTCCTCGACCTCTTCGTCCGACACGAAGGGGCCATGCACGCGGGTGATGCGCGAGCCGCCTGCCATGTAAAGCATGTCGCCCATGCCCAGAAGCTGCTCGGCCCCCATCTCGCCCAGGATGGTGCGCGAGTCGATCTTGCTGGTCACCTGGAAGCTGATCCGGGTCGGGAAGTTTGCCTTGATCGTGCCGGTGATGACATCGACGGACGGGCGCTGCGTCGCCATGACGATGTGGATTCCGCTTGCGCGGGCCATCTGGGCGAGGCGCTGGATGCAGGCCTCGATCTCTTTCCCGGCGACCATCATCAGGTCGGCCATCTCGTCCACGATGACGACGATATAGGGGAAGGTCTCGGGCTGGAACTCCTCGGTCTCGAAGACGGGCTCGCCGGTGTCCTCGTCAAAGCCCGTCTGCATGGTGCGGCGGAACATCTCGCCCCGCTCCAGCGCCTCGCGGACGCGGCTGTTGTAGCCCTCGATGTTGCGCACGCCCATCTTGGACATCTTGCGGTAGCGTTCCTCCATCTCGGAGACGACCCACTTGAGGGCCACGACGGCCTTCTTGGGGTGGGTCACGACGGGGGAGAGCAGATGCGGGATGCCGTCATAGACCGACAGTTCCAGCATCTTGGGGTCGATCATGATCAGCCGGCATTCCTCGGGCGTCAGCTTGTAAAGCAGGCTGAGGATCATGGTGTTGATGGCGACGGATTTTCCCGAGCCGGTCGTCCCTGCGATCAGCAGGTGCGGCATCTTGGCGAGGTTCGCCACCACCGGCTCGCCGCCGATGTCCTTGCCCAAGGCCAGCGGCAGCGGCACGGCGCTGTCGGCGAAGGGACCCGAGGACAGGATCTCGCGCAGCACGACCTTTTCGCGGCGCTGGTTCGGCAGCTCGATCCCGATCACGGTGCGGCCGGGCACGGTGGACACGCGGGCCGACAGCGCCGACATCGATCGGGCGATGTCGTCGGCCAACCCGATCACCCGGCTGGCCTTGAGCCCCGGTGCGGGTTCCAGTTCGTAAAGCGTCACCACCGGGCCGGGATGGACGGCGGTGATCTGGCCCTTGACGCCATAGTCGTCCAGCACCGCTTCCAGCATCCGGGCGTTCTCGGCAAGTGCTTCCTGGCTCGGCGTGTGGCGCTCGACCGTGGCGGGGGCGGCCAGCAGCGACAGTGGCGGGCGTTCGTAAAGGCTGTTGTCGAAGGACGACGCGGGCAGCGCCGGCTCGCGCGGGGATGCGGCTTGCGGCGGGGGCGGCACGGCGGCCCGGACGCTTTCCATCAGCGGGGCAGGGGGGACCGGCGCGCGGCCAGTCAGGCGCGCGGTGACGGCGGCCAGGGTCGAGCGGCCGTCCTCTGCCGGCTGGCGGGCCTCCGGCTCGGGATCGGTGCGGTGATGGCGGATGGCGTCGGTGATGCGGGCGCTGACCTCCCCGGCATCCGGCGCGGCGGTCGCCTCGTCGTAATGGGGGTCAGGCTCGACCAGTTCGGGCTGCAGGACCTCGGGTTCGGGTGGAGGGCGCAGGCGCGAGAACATGCCCGAAGGCGCCGGCTCTGCCTCGGGCAAGGCCTCGGGCGCCTGCTCTTTGGCTGCGGCGGTGCGCTGGCGCCAGGCCTCGGCCCGGCGACGGACCTCGCGGGCGGCGATGACCGAGGCGCTTGCGCCCCGCCCCAGAAGGGTCATCGTCAGGTCATAGGCGGTCGCCAGCCCGGCCGACAGGAACCGGCCGATCCCCATCAGCTCGCGCCGGTCGAAGCCGAGGACGAAGGCCACGATCGCCACCGTGCCGATCGCGGTCAGGAAGGCCAGGATCTTCAGCCCGGCGGCGGCGCTGACGGGCAGCAGGCCCAGCATCGCGCCCATCAGCATGTCGCCGAGATAGCCGCCGAGGCCGAAGCTCTGCGTCCAGCCCTCGGGCGGGACCAGCGAGCTTGCGTGGACCGACACGACCACCATGGCAATGGGGGTGAAGACGCCGCGCAGCAGCCGCTCCTCGCCTTGGTGCAGCATCAGGCGCAGGCCCCAGAAAATGCCCGAAACCGCCAGCATCCAGCTTCCCTGCCCCACGATCATGAACAGGGCCGAGGCGATATAGGCGCCCAGCCGCCCCAGCAGGTTCTGGGCCGGCTGGTCGGTCGCGGTGCCCACGCCGGGGTCGTCGGGCGTGTAGGAAAACAGTATCATGGCGACCAGAACGCCTGCCACGATCAGTCCGGCGCCCGCCAGTTCCTTGCTGCGGCGCTGCAGCGCCACTTGCGTGGTCTGGTCGAACAGCGGGTCGCGGTGTCTCGCGTGCCAGCTCGCCATGCCTGCCTTACCCCTTTCCATAAAGCGTGTCGCGGATGCGGGTCAGCGCATCCTCGGTCTCTGCCGTCGGACCCACCAGCGCCACCCGGACATAGCTGCGGCCGGGATTGCCCTGGTCGGTGTCGCGGGCCAGGTAGGCGCCGGGCAGCACCTGCACCCCGGCCTCGGCCCACAGCTTCCGCGCGGCGGCCTCGCCGTCCTCGGCGGGCAGCCACAGGAAGAACCCGCCCTCGGGCGGCTGGTAGCCCGGCACATTGCCGAAGATCCGGTCGGCGATGGCGTATTTTTCCTGATAAAGCGCCCGATTCGCCTGAACATGGGCTTCCTCGGCCCAGGCGGATTCGCTGACGCGCTGGTGGGGCAAGGGGACGGGGGCGCCGGCATAGCTGCGAAGCACGCGCAGGCGGGCGATATGCTCGGGTGCCGCCGCGATGAAGCCCGAGCGCAGGCCCGGCAGGTTCGACCGCTTGCTGAGCGAGTTGAACATGATGACGCGGTGGCCCAGCCCCATGCCCATTGCGACGGCAAGCGCGCCGGGGGGCGGGGCGGTGCGCCAGATCTCCGAATAGCACTCGTCGGCGAAGATCAGGAAATCGTGGCGCTCGGCCAGTTCGACCAGCCGTTCCAGATAGTCGCGGCCCGCCACCGCGCCCTGCGGATTTGCGGGCGAGCAGAGATAGCAGATGGCTGTCGCATCCAGCGTGGCCGCATCCAGCCCGGCGAAATCGGGCAGGTGGCCGGTTTCGGCGGTGGCGTTGACGAAGACCGGCACGGCCCCCACGGCGGCGGCGGCCACGGCATAGACCTGATAGAAGGGATTTGGCACGAGGATTCGCGCCGTGGCGCCGTTTTTGCGTTCCGGGCAGAGCGCGAGGGCCGCATTGAACAGACCCTCGCGGGTGCCGTTGACGATGGTGATGCCCTCGGGCGGCACCTCGATGCCGTGGCGGGTGGCAAGCCAGCCCGAGATCGCCTTCAGCAGTTCGGGCGTGCCCTCGTTCGGAGGGTACTTCCCCAGTTCATCGACGGTTCGCGACAGGATCGGGGCGACGAAATCGGGGATGCCATGGCGCGGCTCTCCGATCGTCATGACGATCGGATCGGGGCCGGGGGCCACGTTGGACAAGAGCTTCCGCAGGCGCGGAAACGCGTATTCCGGCAGGTTCGAGAACCGCTCGGGAGATGCCATGCTGCCTCGCAATCACGGGATCGTGCCGTCCCGTTTTGCGGCAAGACTAGCGGCAAAGCGCCGATGCGTCCAGACAAAGGCCGGGCGGGATCAGTCCCGTAGTGCCATCTCGACGGCCTGCGCCACCCGCAGCAGCCTGAGGTCGCCGCCTGCCGGACCCATCAGCATCAGCCCGCAGGCTGGACGCGCCGTCGGCAGGCTGATCGCGGGCAGGCCCATCGAGTTCCCGATGCGGGTGTTGCGCAGCGCGAGCAGGTTCTGGGCGGCGAAATAGGCGGCGTCCTCTTCCAGCCGGGCGATCTCGGGCGGCAGGGTCGGGGCGGTGGGCAGGATCACCGCGTCGAAGGGGGCAGCGGTGGCGGCCCAGTCCTGCCGCAGATGGAACAGCCGTTCCCATCCAGCGACGTAATCGGCGGCGCTGACCTCGCGCCCGCCGCGGAAGCGTTCGAGAATCGGGGGATACATCAGTTCCGGCGCGGCCTCGATCTGATCGCGCCACAGGCCATAGGCTTCGGAGGCAAAGAGCGTGGGCGAAAGCGCGGCGGCGTCGGTGACGCAAGGGGGCGCCGCGCGGGTGATCGAGACGCCTGCCGCCGCAAGCCGCTGCACCGCTTCCTCGAAACCGGCAACGGGTTCCTCGCGCGCGTCCTCGAAGGGCAGGCCGTCCAGCACCATCAGCCGCAACCCGCGGGCGGACGCCCCGCGCAGGTCGGGGGCGGGGTGGCCCCGCAGAAGCCCGAAGATCTCGGCGCAGTCCTCGACAGTGCGGGCCATCGGCCCCACGACATCGAAGCGGCGGCAGAGCGGCAGGATGCCGGTCATGTCCACCGCGCTGGGCGTGGGCTTGAAGCCGACGATGCCGTTCCAGGCGGCGGGCAGGCGGATCGAGCCGCCGGTGTCCGACCCGATCGCCGCCGCCGCAAGCCCCATCGCCACCGCAACCGCCGATCCGCCCGAGGAGCCTCCGGCGACAAGGTCCGCGTCATAGGCGTTGGGCACGGTGGCCACGGTCGGGTTCAGCCCGAGGCCCGAGAAGGCCAGTTCCGTCATGTGGGTCTTGCCAAGGCAGATCGCCCCCTGCAGGGTCGCCGTTTCCAGCAGCGCCGCGTCGCGGTCGGGGATGCGGCCTTCCAGCAGCATGGACCCGGCCTCGGTCGCCACGCCCGCGCTGTCGATGTTGTCCTTCCAGGCCAGCGTCACCCCGTCCAGCAGGCTGCGCCGCAGACCCGCCCTGGCGCGGTCATGGGCGGCGATGGCCTCGGCCCGGGCGCGGTCGGGCGTGGTGCGGGCAAAGATGCGGGGGCCAAGGGGGGCGCGCTCGATTGCGTCCAGATAGCCCTCGGCCAGATCGATGGGGCTGACCAGCCCGGCCATGATCGCCCGTCCCTGTTCCGTCGCCGAGGCTTTCAGCCAGTCCATGCGATGTTCCCTGAATTTTATGTTCACGCTAGCGGCGCAGGGCCGGGGCGGCAATGCCGGACCGGGGCGCTGCCCGCCCGGGCTGCTCCCCTTCCTCGCCCCTTCCTCGCCGAAAACAGTCCACTGGACCCATTCGGCGGGAAAACAGCCTTGATGGCTGTTTTCTGATCCACCACCTGTTCCGGGCGCTCGGAAGCCCCGCGGCATTTCGGCCGGAAAGAAGATGCGCAGGCGCTTGCGCCGCATGGACGGTTGCGGGGCGGACGGTTAGGGTGCGTGCCATGGCTGTTGATCACGATGTCATCATTGCGGGCGGCGGGCTGAACGGCCCGACGCTGGCGCTTGCGCTGGCCCAGGTCGGGCTGTCGGTCGCCGTTATCGACGCGCGGCCGGTGCGGGCAAGGGCCGAGGTGGGCTTCGACGGGCGCGCCTATGCTCTGGCGCTGGCCTCGCGGCGGCTGCTGACGGCGCTGGGGCTGTGGAAGGGGCTGGCCGACAAGGCCCAGCCGATCCTGCGGGTCGAGGCGGCGCAGGGGCAGCCCGGCGAGGGCGCGGGACCGTTCCACCTGATCTTCGATTCGGCCGAGATCGAGGAAGGACCAGTCGGCCACATGCTGGAGGACCGCTTCCTTTACGCAGCACTGGTCGAGGCGATGGCGGGCCGCGTCACCCATCTGCCCGGCCGTCAGGTTGTCGCGCAGGACGAGCGTCCCGGCCATGTCGCGGTCACCCTGGACGACGGGCGCGCGTTGACCGGACGGCTGCTGGTCGGCGCGGACGGGCGCGGCTCGGGCGTGGCCGCGCGGGCTGGCATCACCCGGCGCGGGCATGGCTATGGGCAGACGGCGCTGGTCTGCGCGCTCGATCACGAAAAGCCGCATGGCGGGGTGGCCTGGCAGTATTTCATGCCGACCGGCCCTCTGGCGATCCTGCCGCTGCCGGGCAACCGCAGTTCCATCGTCTGGTCCGAGACGGACGAGAATGCCCGGGCGATCGCGGCGTTGCCGGATGACGCGTTCCTCGACGTGCTGCGCCCCCGCTTCGGCGACTATCTGGGCAAGATACGGCTGGCCGGGCCGCGGTTCTCCTATCCGCTGAGCCTCAGCCTGGCCGAAGCCTATGTCGCGCCGCGCATCGCGCTGGTGGGGGATGCCGCGCACGGGGTCCATCCCGTCGCGGGGCAGGGGCTGAACCTCGGGCTGCGGGACGTGGCGGCGCTGGCCGAGGTCGTGGCCGAGGCTTCCCGACGCGGCGAGGATATCGGCGCGCCGGATGTGCTGGGGCGCTACCAGAGGTGGCGGCGATTCGATGCAACGGCGCTGGGCCTCGGCATGGACGGGGTGAACACGCTGTTTTCCAATGACCTGCCGCTTCTGCGGCAGGCGCGGGGTCTTGGGATGGGGATCGTCACCGCCATCCCTCCCCTGCGCCGCGCCTTCATGCGGCAGGCGGCGGGGCTGTCACTCGCGCCCATGCCCCGGCTGCTGACGGGGCGGCCGCTGTAGCCCGGAACCGTCACCGGAACGCGAGCGTTCGGGCCCGTGCCGTCCCGCTATCGTGACGTGCAAGTCCTTGGAAAGGCGGTATCACATCGCTCATGAACCTTCGCTCTCTCGCTCTTGCGCCCGCCTTCGCTCTGATCTTCGCGCTGCCCGCGGCGGCCGAGAGGATCTCGCTCAATGAAATCTCGCGCTACCTCAACGGTCTCAAAACGGTGGTGGCGGACTTCACCCAGGTGAATGCCGACGGCTCGGTCACGCCGGGCCGCGTCTATATCCATCGCCCCGGCCGGGTGCGGTTCGAATACCAGGGCGACAGCACGCTGGTGCTGGCTTCGGGCGGGACGGTGGCGGTCTTCGACCGCAAGTCGAACTCGGGCGCGCAGCAGTATCCGCTGGCGCGCACGCCCCTGAACATCATCCTCGCCGACAACGTGAACCTTGCGCGCAGCGGATCCGTCATCGGGCACACGGAACGCAAGAACACGACCGTGGTGACCGCGCAGGACCCTCAGCACCCGGAATACGGCAACATCCAGATGGTCTTCACCGCCAACCCGACCGAGTTGCGCCAGTGGGTCGTCACCGACGACACCGGCAAGAAGACCACCGTGATCCTGGGCGAGATGCAGAAGGGCGTGCAGATCCCCGCCTCGCGCTTTTCGATCACCAGCGAGGCACAGCGCCGGAACTGAACCCGGTCAGGCGCGCCCGCAGGCCGAAAGCTGCGCCTGATACATCCCCGCCCGCTGGTGCACCCGCCCGGCGACCCCCAGCAGCCACGGCTTTGACATGTGGCTGCCGCGGGCAAAGCCCGAGCGGCCCTCATGATAGGCGAGATACTGGTTCGCCGCGTCGTTCTTGGGGATGCCCAGCCGCTGCGCCGTGCCGTGCATGTACCAGCCCATGAAGTCGGTGGCGTCGCGGATGTCGTCGCGGCGGGCGCGGCGCTTGCCGTTTTCCTTCAGGTATTCCTCCCACGTCCCGTCCAGCGCCTGCGAATAGCCGTAGGCGGAGCTTTGCCTTCCGATCGGGATGATGCCCAGCGCAAACTGGTGCGGGGTGCGGGCGTCGCCGATGAACTTCGATTCCTGGTGGATTGAGGCCATCTGCACCGCCACCGGCACGCCCCAGCGCCGTTCTGACGCTTTCATGGCCCGCAGATAGGCCGGGCGCTGCGCCACGATCGAGCAGGCGTTGTCCAGATCGCGCGGCGCCTTGAAGTTGCCTCCGCCGCCGCCGCAGGACGCGACCAGCATCACGATGGCCAGCTTGAGATAGGTGTTCATTGCCTGTGCCCCCGGTTTTTCTTTTTCGGACATCTTAGGGATTATGGCCCGGCGGGGAAATCGCCTTTGCGTCAGCATCGGCGGGACAGTGCCCCTTGTCACCCGGCGCGCCGCCTCGTTAAGCTTGGCCCGACAGTTTTGTCCGAGGGGGATTTGAGAATGGCAGACAGCGACATCGTGATCCTGTCGGGCGTCCGCACCGCGATCGGCGGCTTTGGCGGCAGCCTGGCAAGCGTGCCGCCGATCGAGCTTGCGACCACCGTCGCCAAGGAGGCGATGGCACGCGCGGGCGTCTCGCCCGACCAGATCGGCAACGTGGCCTTCGGCCATGTCATCAACACCGAGCCGCGCGACATGTACCTGTCGCGGGTGGCGATGCTGAACGCGGGGATCCCGGAAACCACCCCGGCGATGAACGTGAACCGGCTGTGCGGCTCGGGCGCGCAGGCCATCGCCTCGGTCGCGCAGTCGCTGATGCTGGGGGACGCCGATTTCGGCTTGGCAGGCGGGGCCGAAAGCATGAGCCGCGGGCCCTATATCGTCCCCTCGATGCGCCACGGCGCCAAGATGGGCGATCAGCAGGTGCTGGACATGATGGTGGGGGCGCTGACCGACCCGATGGGCACGGGCCACATGGGTGTGACCGCTGAAAATGTCGCGTCCGAGCACCAGATCAGCCGCGACGAGCAGGACACCTTCGCGCTGGAAAGCCAGTCCCGCGCCGCCAGTGCCATCGCGGAAGGCCGCTTCAAGGACCAGATCGTCCCCGTCGAGATCAAGACCCGCAAGGGCGTCGTCACCTTTGACACCGACGAGCACCCGAAGAAGACCTCGGCCGAGGCGCTTGCCGGTCTGCGCCCCGCCTTCAAGAAGGACGGCGGCAGCGTGACCGCAGGCAACGCCAGCGGCATCAACGACGGCGCCGCCGCCATCGTGCTGGCCCGCGCGGATGCGGCCGAGCGCGCCGGCCTCAAGCCCCGCGCCCGCTTCCTCGGCTATGCCTATGCGGGCGTCCGGCCCGAGGTCATGGGCATCGGCCCGATCCCGGCCGTCCAGAAGCTGATGGAAAAGATCGGCCTGACCGTGGACGATTTCGACGTGATCGAATCGAACGAGGCCTTCGCGGCGCAGGCGGTGGCGGTGAACAAGGGCCTCGGCCTCGACGAGGCGAAGGTGAACCCGAATGGCGGCGCCATCGCGCTGGGCCATCCGATCGGCGCGACCGGCGCGATCCTGACCGTCAAGGCGCTTTACGAACTTGAGCGCACCGGCGGCAAGCGCGGGCTGATCACTATGTGCATCGGCGGTGGCCAGGGCATCGCGCTGGCCATCGAGCGGATCTGACGCCTGCCCTGAAACAGGAAACCCCGGCTGCTGGAAGGCGGCCGGGGTTTTTTCATGCCTTCCCGCACAAGCGGGCGCCGGAAACTCGAACGGGCCGCCCCTTTGGGACGGCCCGCGAGATCAGGAAGATGGTCCGGTTAGGGATGGATGATCCGTCCCAGACAAGGGTTCTTCACCCTCGGGGCTGCCCTCAGGCGGCGACCCCCCTGGCTGTCCCGGTTCCTCTCTCCAACATCACTCTCGACACTGGACCACCTCCTTTCAATGTTACTCGTGGGGTGAAGGTTGGCACAGGCCGGCTACAAGTCAATAGCCGCTGGCGGGGCCTGACAATATTTTGCGGACAAGCACCCGGAAAGGCACAAGGGCCAGCAGCGCCAGCGCCATCTTGACCGCCCAGTCGGCCACGCCCAGCGACATCCACAGCGGCGCCATGGGGCCTGCGCCCAAGAGCGGCACGGCTTCGTTCGACCAGCCGGTGTTGGCATCGGCGGGCAGGAACACGGCAAAGGCGATGGTGAAGAACAGCACCGTGTCCACCACCGACCCGACCACCGAGGACAGGAAGGGCGCCTGCCACCAGTCGCGGTGGCGCAGCCGGTCGAACAGCCACACGTCCAGAAGCTGCGCCAGCAGGAAGGCCGTGCCCGAGGCGAGCGCGATGCGAAGCGTGGTCCCCCCGCCCGCCGCCGCGACCAGCGAACAGAAGACGCCGATCACGAAGCCCGCGACCACCACCCGGCGCGCGGCCTGCAACCCGTGGACGCGGTTGGTGATGTCGGTCACGAGAAAGGCCACCGGATAGGTCAGCGCCCCCCATGTCAGCCAGTCGCCCAGGCGGAACTGCACGAGGATGTTCGACGCAAGGACGGTCGCGGCCATCGCGAGGATGGCTGGAAGGATCGGGCGCATCGGATTTTTTCCGTTTTACAAGGTGGCGGAAGAACTCGGCCCCGCGGAACGGGACGGCAGGCGGCTACGCCCTGCGGGCGGGAAAGTCAAGGAAGGGAGGGCTTTGCCCCTGCGCTCCGCGCTTCCCCGGATATTTGGGCGATGAAGAACGGGCCGGATTCAGCGGATGCGGTATTCCACCAGTTCGGTGCGCTGGACGAACAGGAAGTTGTCGTCCGAGATCATGGTGATGCGGATGCCCTGTCCGTCCGCCCACACTGCGATGCCTTCGAGGTTGTCGAATTGCATCAGGCTGGTTTCGAGGATCGGCTCGGGCGGGCCGAGGCCGGCGTCGTCCATGGCATAGCGGCGCACCCGGCTGGCAAAGCCGCGCAGGCCCCGGAAGTCGCGCTCAAGGACGTAAAGCCTGCCGTCCGGGCCGACATCGGCGCCGACCGGGGCCCAGCGTTCGTCGCGGGGCAGATGGAAGGCGGTGGACCAGGCCCCGTCGCGAAAGCGCCAGACCGGGGTCAGCGGCTCGGGCGAGTTCCAGCGTTCCGGCATGGTCAGCAGGTCACCCTCGGGCGTCACCGCCAGCGCCTCAAGCCCGGCGTTCCGCAGCAGGGATTGGAACTCGGGCGCGGGGGGGATGCGGGTGGCAGGGCCGTCGGGGTCGTCGAAGCGGGCGATGCGGTCCAGCCCCTCGAAGCTGACGAACATCCGGCCTTCCCCGTCGATCGCCAGCCCTTCGGCATCGCCCAGATAGCCCGGGCGCAGCTTGGTGCCGGTGCTGTCCTGCAGCCGCGCCCGGCCTGCCGTGGACAGCGACCGGATGCGGCCCTGGCCATCGCGCAGGATGCTGCCCCAGCGCACGGTGCCCCGGTCGGACAGCACCGTGTAGCTGAAGCCGTCGGCGGAAACATCAATCCCCGAAAAACCGCCGAAATCCTCGTCGGCCCTGGTCCAGACGTGGGTGCCCAGATATTCGACCGTGATATCGGCGCAGGTCGGGGCCGCTGCCCCTGCCGACAGCGCCAGTCCCAACGCCGCCGAGATCAGCGCGCGACGAGGGCCTGGCATGTCCGGGGAAGCTCGCTCAGCCGATAGCTGCGGGGATGGCGGTAGTTCGGGTCCGCAGGCGCGGGCGGGGCTGGGTCGATCCGGTTGCGGATCCACTGCGCGGCTTCCTCGCAGCCGTCGCCGGGGGGTGGGGCGGCCTGATCCTCGCAGCCCTGGTTGGGGCAGGAAAGCCGGACGTGGAAGTGATAGTCATGCCCGTTGATGGGGCGGATCTTGCGCAGATAGGCGCGGTTGCCGCGTTCGGACTGGCACATCGCCAGCTTCGCCACCGGATCGACGAAGATGCGGGCCACGCGCGGGTCGGACGCGGCCGCCCGCAGAATCGCGTGATGGCTGGCCGACCACAGCGGGCTGAGCTGCGTGCCGCCCCTGGCCACCACCGACTGCGACGAGATGTTTTCCCGCTGCGAGGGTGTCAGTTGCAGCGAGGCGGGCGGCAGCATCCAGATGTCGGCGTCCAGCCCGATCTGATGGCTGGCGTGGCCGGTCAGCATCGGCCCGCCCATCGGCTGGCTCATGTCGCCGATGTAAAGCCCGGCCCAGCCGTGGCGGGTCGCCTGCTGCGACAGACCCACGAGGAAATCGACCAACTGCGGGTGCCCCCAGTTACGGTTCCGCGACAGCCGCATCGCCTGCCAGGTCGGTCCGGTTTCGGGCAAGGCGACGTTGCCGGTGGCGCAGCCGCGCGAATAGCCGCCGAAGGCGCCCGCCGGGCCTCCGTTCGACTGCCGGAAGGCGCCGAAGACATCCTTGGCCAGCGGGTCGGCGGCGGCAGGCAGGGCCAGCGCCGACAGGGCCAGGGCGGCCAGCATGGATTTGAGGTTGCGGATCACTGCTCGGGTTCTCCCTCGGGTTTTACCCAGCTTAGCAGGGCGAGCGACAGAAGGAACATCACGATCAGGGGCGAGATGCCAAGCCGCTGGTTGCCTGTTGCCGTGGTGACAACGGCGATCAGGAAAGGCGCGAGAAAGGCCGTGGCCTTGCCCGACAGCGCGTAAAGGCCAAAGGTGCCCGCCGCCTTTTCGGCTGAGGTGTGGCGCACCATCATGGTGCGGCTTGCGGCCTGCACCACCCCTCCCGCGCCGCCGATGGCGACGCCGCAGGAGAAGAAAAGCGCATCGGGCAGGCGCGACCCGGGGGGAAGCGCGACGCCGAAGATGCTGGCGCGGTCCATGCCCACGACCAGCATGCAGACCGCGATCAGGACCAGCGTGCAGGCGGCGATCACCGGCCTTGGCCCCCAGCGCCGGTCGGCGCGGCCGCCAATCCAGCAGATCACGGCGGCAGACAGGGCGCTGACGACGCCGAAGATGCCCGACAGGATCACCGGCCAGCCCAGGACCGTCCCTGCATAGACCCCGCCGAAGCCGTAAAGCGCGTTCAGCGCATCGCGCGAGAACATCGACGACAGTAGCCACGCCGCCAGCGAGCGCCGGTGCCGCAGGCTGCGCAGCAAGGTCCCGAGGTCGCGCATTGCCTCCCCCAGCCGCAGGGGGCGGGCAATGCCGCGTGGTTCTCGCACCCACAGGAAGAAGGGGATCATGAAGACGAGATACCACAGCGCGGTGAAGGGACCGACGAAGCGCGTGCCCTCGCGCGCAGCAGCATCCAGCCCCAGCGCGGGCGGCTTCCCCAGCAGCGTGAGTCCCGTGACCGCGCTTTCGGCAAACAGACCCAGCATGACCGCCAGCGCCAGCACGCCGCCGACATAGCCGAAGGCGAAGCCCGAACCCGAGATGCGGCCGATCTCGTCCCGGCTTCCCAGCGTCGGCATCAGGGCGTTGGTAAAGATGGTGGCGAACTCCATCCCGATCAGGCCGAGGCCGAAGAAGACCAGCGCCGCCACCAGCGCACTGCCGCCGGGCGCCAGCACCCACAGCCCCGCCGCGCCTGCGACATAGAAGGCAGAGAACAGCCAGATCCACGGCATCCTCCGCCCCGTGGTGTCGGCTACCGCCCCGAGGACGGGGGCCAGCACCGCGATCGCGACCCCCGCCAGCGCCAGCCCCCAGCCCCACAGCGCCTGCGCCTGCGCGCCCGCCTGCCGGGGGTCCGCACCTTCAAGGACGAAGCGGGCGCTCGCGACCTCGGCGAAGTAGATCGAGAAGATGAAGGTCAGCAGCAGTGTGGCATAGGGCTGGCTGGCGAAGTCGAAGAACCACCAGCCCCAGATGCGTTTGCGGTCCATCGCCGTCCCTTATGCCCATGCGCGGCGCATAAGGCCGCAGGTGCCCTATGCTGGCAAGTCGTCGGTGCGCTCGGTGATCGGTGGCAGAACGGGCGGCCATGGGCGCCGGGCGTCGGCCTCGATCCAGGCCGCGACCCAGTCGGGAAGGGGCGGGCTGGGAGCGTCGTGGCCCATGGCGGCCATGAACTCGGACGGCGCGATCATGCCGCGCCGGGCCGCGCCGCCGACGATGGCCACACGCAGCAGCATGTGGTTCAGGCATTCGCCCTTGGCCCACATCGACTGCTCCATGTAGACAAAGCGGTCGTCCCAGCCGATCACCCGCGACACCTGCGTGATGCGCTGGAATGCCCTGATCCGGCGGCGGTAACGCACCGTGTTGCCCGCCACGGTGAAGCCCCAGCCGTTCTTCTTCAGCGTCTCGGTGATGCCCAGCCGGATCGCCATCGGAATCCGGCCCAGGTCATAAAGCGTCAGCGTCCGGCCGTTGTTCAGTTCGCGCCACGGATCGAGGTCAAGCAGCGAGATCCGGTGCGTCGAGACATGCGGGTCCAGAGGCCCCAGCCGGGGGGCGCGGCGGGCCGAGGCGACCTCGCCCAGAAAGCGCAGGATGGGATACATGGGCCGGATTCCTTTTCCGCACGGGGCTAGAGAGCGGGCACGCCCTCGTCAATCACGACGCCGCGGTCTTGCGCGCGGGCGCTTGCGCGACGGTGCCGGCTGACCTAACTCAGGCGCGCAAGAGAAAAAGGGCGGACCACGGGATGACGACACTGTTTCAGGCGCTGATGCTGATCCTGGATGTGCTGTGGTTCATCATGATCGCGCATATCATCATGTCGTGGCTCATCAACTTCGACGTGCTGAACCTGCGCCAGCCGCTGGTGCGGCAGATCTGGGACGGGCTGTCGCGCCTGCTGGAACCGCTCTATCGCCCGATCCGCAACATCCTGCCGGATCTGGGCGGGCTGGACCTTGCGCCGCTGGTGGTCTTCATCGGCATCATCATCCTGCAGCGGGCTCTGGTGAACAACGCCGGGTTCTTCCTGGGCTACTGATGCCGGGTGACTTGCTGCGGCAGGTCTGGGGCTTCGACGGATTCCGCCCCGGCCAGCAGGAGATCGTCGAGGCCGTGGCCAAAGGCCGCGACGTGCTGGCGATCATGCCCACAGGCGGCGGCAAGTCGCTGTGCTTCCAGTTGCCGGCGCTGATGCGCGAGGGCGTGACGGTGGTGATCTCTCCGCTGATCGCCCTGATGCGGGACCAGGTGCGGAGCTTGCGCGAGGCGGGGGTGGCTGCGGGCGCGCTGACATCGGGGAACACCGAAGAGGAAAGCGACGAGGTTTACCGGGCGCTTTCGGCGGGAAACCTCAAGCTGCTCTACATGGCGCCCGAGCGGCTGGCATCTGGCGCGACGGTGCCGATGCTGAAACGCGCGGGCGTCACCGCCATTGCCGTGGACGAGGCGCATTGCGTCAGCCAGTGGGGCCATGATTTCCGCCCCGACTACCTGCGGGTGGGCGACCTGCGCCGGGCGCTGGACGTGCCGCTCGCCGCCTTCACCGCCACGGCGGACGCCGAGACGCGCGAGGAGATCGTGGCGCGCCTGTTCGATGGCCGCGCGCCCCTGACCTTCCTGCGCGGCTTCGACCGGCCGAACATCCATCTCGCGTTCCAGCCCAAGGACAGCCCGCGCCGCCAGATCATGGACTTCGCCAGCGCCCGCCGCGGCCAGTCCGGCATCATCTACTGCGCCACCCGCGCCAGGACCGAGACGCTGGAAGCCGCGCTGAACGCCGCCGGCATCGCCGCCGTCGCCTATCACGGCGGGATGGAGGCCGACCTGCGCCGTGAGGTCGAGGCGCGTTTCCAGCGCGAGGACGGGCTGGTCGTCACCGCCACCGTCGCCTTCGGCATGGGCATCGACAAGCCCGACATCCGCTGGGTGGCGCACGCCGACCTGCCGAAGTCGATCGAATCCTACTATCAGGAAATCGGCCGCGCGGGCCGCGACGGGGCACCTGCGGAAACGCTGACCCTCTACGGTCCCGACGACATCCGCCTGCGTCGGACGCAGGTTGACGAGGGCCTCGCGCCGCCCGCCCGGAAGGAAGCCGACCACGGCCGCCTGAATGCCCTGCTTGGTTTGGCGGAAGCCGTGGCCTGCCGCCGCCAGCACCTGCTCGCCTATTTCGGGGAAACCGCCGAGCCCTGCGGCAACTGCGACCTGTGCGACACCCCGCCCGAGGTCTTCGATGCGACCCAGCCCGTCCGCATGGCCCTGTCGGCGATCCTGCGGACGGGCGAGTGGTTCGGGCAAGGGCACATCATCGACGTGCTGACCGGCAATGTCACCGACAAGATCACCCAGCGCCGCCATGACAAGCTGCCGACCTTCGGGGTGGGGAAGGCCACGTCCAAGGCGGAATGGCAGGCGATCCTGCGGCAGATGCTGGGCCACGACCTGATCCGCCCCGACCCCGAGCGCCACGGCGGTCTGAGGATGACAGCCGCCGCCCATCCGGTGCTGCGCGGCGAAACCCCCGTCACCCTGCGCCGCGACCTGATCCGGCGCGCGAAACCCGCCACCGTCGTCCGCACCCAGGTCGATGACGAGGATGCGCCGCTTCTGTCGGCGCTGAAAGCCAAACGGCGGGCGCTGGCCGAGCCGCAGCGGGTGCCCGCCTATGTCATCTTCCCCGACCGCACGCTGATCGAGATGGCGCAGGCGCGGCCCTCGACACTGGACGAGATGGCCCGCATCAACGGCGTGGGTGCCAAGAAGCTGGAAAGCTATGGCGCGGCCTTCCTGTCGGTCATCGCGGGCGAGATCCCCGCCATGCACCCCGCGCGCCGGGCGCTGGCGGGCCGCGCCTCGGGCGCGCTTTACGACCGGCTGGCTGAAACCGCCCAGCGGCTCGCCCGCGGCGAGAACGGCACCGGAAAGCCCCTGTCGCTGACAGCCAGCCAGTTGCGCCGCATTGCCGAGGATCGGCCGCGCGATCTGTCGCGCTATCTGGATGCCGCAAGGCTCGACCGCTTCGGCGCGGCCTTCGCGCAAGAGATCGCGGCGGACTGACGACTTCAGCGCCGCAGGGGGCTGTCCGCCCCCCCCGTCGCCGTTCCGGCGACTCCCCCGGAGGATATTTGTGACCGTCCAAAACATGCTCAGGGTTCTTCGGACAGTCTCGAATATCCCGGAGGTCCGGGGGCTGGCCTGCGGTCTGAGGGTGAAGCCTGACCCTGCGGCTCGCGCACCCGGAAAAAGACGCAATAAAGTGCCGGCACGAACAGCAGCGTGATCAGCGTCCCCGCGATGATGCCGCCCATCATGGCATAGGCCATTGGACCCCAGAACACCTGCCGCGAGATCGGGATCAGCGCAAGGCTCGCGGCAGCCGCCGTCAGCAGGATCGGCCGGGCGCGGCTGTCCGAGGCCTCGAACACCGCGTCCCACCGGCGGCGGCCGCGGTCCAGCAGCGACTGGATTTCGTGGACAAGGATGATCGAGTTGCGGATCAGGATGCCCCCAAGCGCAAGGATGCCGAGGATCGCGACGAATCCCAAGGGCACGCCGAAGGGCAGGAGCGTCGCCACCACCCCGATCAGCCCCAAGGGGGCCGCGGCGAAGACGATCAGCGACAGGCGGAAGCTCTGCATCTGGATCATCACCAGCAGCGCGATCGCCAGCAGCATCAGCGGCACCACCGCCGCGATGGGCTGCTGGCTTTCGGCCGAGCTTTCAACCGTCCCCCCCACCGTGATGGAAACCGAGGGCGGCAGCCCGGCCGCGTAGTCCGCCACCCGCGGGGCCAGCGCAGCCACCAGCGTCGCGGGCTGGTCCGAGGTCGCCACGTCCGCCTTGACCGTGACAGTCGGCACGCCGTTTCGCTGCAGGATCAGCGGCTGCTCGGTGTCGAAGCTCAGCCGCGCCAGTCCGGCCAGCGGGATCGGCGTGCCGGAGGGCGTGGCCAGTTCCAGGTTGTGGATCGATTCAAGCGACTGGCGGTCGGCCTCGACCCCGCGCGCCACCACGTCGATCAGGAAGATCCCGTCGCGCAACTGGGTGACGGTGAGCCCCGAGAACACCGTCGCCAGCGTGTTCGAGATGTCCTGGCTCGATACCCCCAGCCGGCGGGCGCGGTCGTGATCGACCTCGACCCGGACCACCCGCGCGGGCTCGTTCCAGTCGAGCGCGATGTCGCGCAGGCGCGGCTCGCCCGCCAGCACGGCGGCAAGGCCGCGGGCGGCGTCCCGCGCTTCCGCCGGGTCGCTGGCGCTGACGCGGTATTGCACCGGCTTGCCGACCGGGGGACCGACCTCCAGGAATTTCACATAGATGTCGGTGCCGATCATCCGGCTTTCCGCGAACCGGCCGATCTTTTCCTTCAGCGCGTCGCGGGCGGCGATGTCGGAGGTCTGGACCAGCACCTGCCCCATGAACGGCCCCGGCGTCGGTATGTCCAGCGCCAGCACGAAGCGCGGCGCGCCGCGTCCGACATAGCTTGTCCAGAACAGCGCCTCTGGCTGCTCGGCCAGGAAGGCTTCGAGATTCGCGATCGAGGCGTCGGTGCGGGCGATGGAGGCATTGTGCCGTTCGGTGACGTCGATCAGCAACTCGGGCCGGTCCGAAGGCGGGAAGAACTGCTGCTCGACGAAGCGCATCCCCCAGACCGAGGCGGCGAACAGCAGAAGGGTCACGCCGATGGTGATCCAGCGGAACCGCATGGACCAGCGCAGCATCGCGTGGAAGGCCCGGCGCAGGCGGCTGACGCGGCCTGCCTGATGTTTCAGCGCGCGGGGCAGGAAGGTCACGCCCAGAAGCGGCGCGAACAGCACCGCGACGATCCAGCTTATCACCAGTGAGACGGCGATGACGACGAACAGTGAGAATGTGAACTCGCCCGCCATGGAGCTGTTCAGCCCGATCGGGATGAAGCCCGCGACCGTCACCAGCGTCCCCGTCAGCATCGGGAATGCGATCGAGGTCCAGGCGTAGCTGGCGGCCTGTTCCCGGCTTTCGCCAAGCTCCATCCGCGAGATCATCGTCTCGATGGCGATCATGGCGTCATCGACCAGCAGGCCCAGCGCGATGATCAGCGCCCCCAGCGACACCCGCTGCAGGGTGATCCCCCAGACCTGCATGACGACAAAGGTGATCGCCAGCACCAGCGGGATGGTCAGCGTCACGATAAGCCCCGCCCGCAGCCCGAGGCTGAGGAAGCTGACCAGCAGGACGATGGCCACCGCCTCGGCCAGCGCCTTGACGAAGGTGCCGACGGCATGGCGGACGACCTCGGGCTGGTCGGCGAACTTGTGCATCTCGATGCCGATGGGCAGGTCCAGCGCGATGCGTGCCATCAGCGCGTCCAGATCGGTCCCGAAGCTCTGGATGTTCTCGCCCTCGCGCATGGCGATTTCCAGCCCGATGGCGTCACGGCCGTTGTGGCGGAAGATGGTGGCGGGCGGGTCGGCATAGGCGCGGCGCACCGTCGCGACCTCGCCCAGGTTGAAGAAGCGGTCGCCGATCCGCAGGTTGACGGCGGCGACGGCCTCGGCGGTGTCGAACTGGCCGCCGACGCGCAGCAGCACCTGTTCCGGGCCGGCCTGCACGATCCCCGCCTGGGCGATGGCGTTCTGCGCGGCCAGCGTCTGCAGCACCTGCGATTCGTTCAGCCCCAGCGCCGCCAGCCGGGCGGGCGAGAACTCGATGTAGATCTGTTCCTCGCGCACCCCCAGAAGCGAGGTCCTGCCGGCGGCGGGCAGGGCGCCCACCTGCTTGCGGATTGCCTCGACCCGGTCGCGCAGTTCCCGCGGGGTGAAGCCGTCCGCCGTGAAGGCGTAGATGTTGCCGAACACGTCGCCGAAGCTGTCGTTGAACTGGAAGCCCGCGAATTCCTGCGGGAACTCGGGGCGCAGGTCGTCCATCATGTTGCGCACGCGCTGCCAGCTTCGCCGGACATTTTGCCCGCGCACGTTGTCCAGCAGCTCGACATAGACGACCGCCAGCCCCGGCAGCGTGACCGAGCGCGTCAGCTTCAGTTGGTCCAGCTCCTCCAGCTTGGTCTCGATCCGGTCGGTGACCTGGCCCATCATCTCGTCGGTGGTGGCGCCGGGCATGGCGGCGGTGATCACCATGACCTTGACGGTGAAGCTGGGGTCTTCCTCGCGTCCCAGGGCGCGATAGGCCATGGTGCCCGCGATCATCGAAAGGATCAGCAGGAACCACACGAGCGAGCGGTGCCGCAGCGCCCAGTCCGAAAGGTTGAAGCCGCGGCGGCTCATGGATCGACCCGGCGCCCGACCGCCTGCCCGTCCGCCAGCGAGTTGACCCCGCGCACGACCACCTCGGCCCCGAGGGCAAGTCCCCCGATCACCTCGACGCGGCCGTCAAGCCGCGCGCCCGTCACGATGACCTGCAGCGTGACGCGGGCGGTCTCGCCCTCGCGGGCCACGACCCAGACGGCATGGCCTTCGGGCCTTTCCACCAGCGCCGATGCCGGCACGGACAGCCTTGCTGCGCGCGAGGTGACGCGGCCGGCGCGGATCAGGCTGCCCAGGCGAAAGCCGGTGCCGGGGGGCAGGGCGATATGGACGCGGCGGGTGCGGGTCAGGTGGTCGGCCACCGGCGAGATGCGGCTGACCTCTCCCCGGACGCCTTGCTCGATCTCGTGGTCGCGCCAGACCAGGAACAGGGCGCCGGGCGCCAGCCCGGCAAGCTCGGGCTCGGTCAGGTCGATGCGGGCTTCGATGCGGTCTTCCGAGGACAGCGTCAGGATCGGATCGCCCGCCGCGACCACTGCCCCCGGCGTCGCCCGCACGGCGCTGACGACGCCCGAAACCGGCGCGCTCATCACCGCAAAGCGTTCCGCGTCGCGGGCGCTTTCCACCCGCGCGCGCGCCTGTTCAAGCGCCGAGCGCGCGGCCGACAGCGCCTGCTCGGCCCGTTCAAGCTGGGCGGTCGAGGTCACGTCGCGGTCCAGCAGCGCCTGCGCCCGCGCGGCGGTGTTGTCGGCGGTCGTCAGGTTCACCTCGGCCGCCGCCAGCGCGGCCTCGGCGGCAAGGGTGGCGCCGGCAAGATCCTCGGGGTCGAGCCGGGCCAGCACGTCCCCCTGGTTCACCCGGTCGCCGATGTCCACGCGCCGTTCGATCATCCGGCCCAGGGTCTGGAAGGCCATCTGCACCTCGGTCGCGGCGGTGACCACCCCCGGAATGCTGCGGCCGACGGGACGGCTGTCGCCGTTGGTGACGATTTCGGTGACGACCGGGCGGGGCAGGGGCGGCGTCCCGGCCCGCGCCGGGCCGAAGTGCAGGGTGAAGGCCCCCGCGGGGGCCGCCGCCAACAGGCCGAGCGCCAGAAAAAGGGCCAGACGCATCCTCAACCTTTCTCTTCCGCCGTTGTCACCCGGCGGCCCGGATACATGAGCTGCGAGCCTTCGCCCACGACCAGATCCCCTGGCGAAAGGCCCGATCTCAGCACCACCCGGCCGGTGTCGAACCGTTCGATCCCCACGGGGGCGAGGGCCACGGTGCCATCCTCGGCCACGCGCCAGACGGCCGGGTCGGCGCCTGTCGAGGTCAGGGCCGTCCAGGGCACCTCGATCCCGGTCCCGGCGGGCAGGTGGACGATGCCCAGCACCGCCGCGCCCAGCAGCGTGGCGTCAAAGGGGCCCTCGATCTCGGCCCGCACCGCCACCGACCCGCTGGCCGGATTGACCAGGGGCGCGATCTCGGTCACGCGGCCCTGCAATTCGATACCCCGCCTGTCGATGATGCTCAGCGAGACATCGGCGCCCATCGCCATGTCCAGTTGCGGCGCGTCGGGCACCTGGAAGACGGCCTCGAGGCTGGTCAGCGCCGCCACCGTCAGGACCGGCTGGGCGGCGCCCACGACCTGCCCCGGCTCGGCCATGCGTGCGGTCACCACGGCGGCCTGAGGCGCGCGGATCATTGCGTCGAAGACCGCGCGGCGGGACTGGTTGACCATGATGCGAGCGCTTTCCAACTGCCCCTGTGCCGCCGACAGCGCCTGTTCGGCGGCTTCAGCGGCGGCACGGGTGCCGATGCCCCGACGCAGCAGCTCGGCCGCGCGGGCCGCGGCGTGGCCTGCCTGCTGCTCGGCGGCCTCGGCAGCGGCGCGGGCGGCCAGGGCCTGAACCAGAGTCTGCCGCTGCTGCACGCCCTCGGTGCGGGCCAGCACATGGCCGCCCATCACCCGGTCGCCCGCCTGCACATGGATGTCGGTGATCCGGCCGGCCGCCGGAAAGGACAGGTCAATGCTGTGCTGCGCGGTGATCGAGCCGGTCAGCCGAAGGTCGATCGTCATCGGGCGCTCGCCGACCCGGACGATCTCGACTGCGATGGGGGCGTCGGGCGACTGTGCGGGTGCCGCCGCCGCCATGGCCATGATCGCGCAGAAGGTCAGAAGCGAACGGCCGGTCAAGCGACGACTCCACGGTTCATCGGGGCGTTATGGCGCGGCGCGGTCCACTGCAAGGCCATTGCCCCGGATCAGGTCACCGCGGCCCGGCGGTGGTGTTCGGGCCTGTTCCAGCGGCCTTCCCGCAGGACTGTCGCCAGCACCTCCACCGCCCGCGCCACGTCGTCCGTGTTGTTGTAAAGCGGTGCAAAGCCGAAGCGCAGCACGTCGGGCGCGCGGAAGTCGCCGATCACCCCCTCGGTGATCAGTGCCTGCATCACGGCATGGGCCTGCGGGTGGCGGAAGCCCACCTGGCTGCCCCGCTGCGCAGGGTCACGCGGGGAATGCAGCGCGACATCGGGGCAGGCGGCCTCGATGCCGCGGATAAAGGCTTCGGTCAGCTCGATGGACCGGGCGCGCAGCGCGGCCATGTCCACGCTCTCCCATATGTCCAGGGCCGCATCCAGCGCCGCAAGCGCGATGACCGGAGGGGTTCCGACCCGCATCCGCTCGATGCCCTGTGCGGGGGCATAGGCCTGGTCGAAGGCAAAGGGCGCGGCGTGCCCCATCCAGCCCTGCAGGCAGGGTCGGGCGGCATCCGCATGGTCCGGGTGGACCCAGATGAAGGCCGGGGCGCCGGGGCCGCCGTTCAGATACTTGTAGGTGCAGCCCACCGCGAAATCCGCGCCCGCCCCCAGCAGGTCCACGTCCACCGCCCCGGCCGAATGGGCAAGGTCCCAGACCGTCAGCGCCCCTGCCTCATGCGCGGCGGCTGTCAGCGCGGCCATGTCGTGGCGACGACCGGTGCGGTAATCGACCTCGGTCAGCATCAGCACGGCGATGTCGGGCGCGATGTGCGCGGCCACCTCTTCAGGCGCGACGACACGCAGTTCCGCGCCAACGGTTTCGGCCAGCCCCTGCGCGACGTAAAGGTCCGAGGGGAAGTTGCCGCTGTCCGACAGGATCACCCGCCGGTCCGGCCGTATCCGCAGCGCGGCGGACAGCGCCTGGAACACCTTGATCGACAGCGTGTCGCCCATGACGACCTGCCCCTCGCCCGCGCCGATCAGTCGCGCGATCCGGTCGCCGACGCGGCGCGGCTGCACATACCAGCCGGCCCGGTTCCAGCCGGTGATGAGCATCCCGGCCCACTCGTCCCGCATCATCGCCGCCGCCCGGTCGGCGGCATGGCGCGGCATCGGCCCCAGCGAGTTTCCGTCGAGATAGGTGATCCCGTCAGGCAGATGGAAGGCGGCACGCGTCTGGGCGAAGTCGGTCATGTGGTTCCCCTTTGGTATGAGGCTAGCAGCGCAACCGGCGGCTGCAAGATGGCGCATGCCATTCATCCTTCCGGCCCGCCGCCGCGGCTTTCCTTGCCGAAAGGCTCCAGCAGCCCCATCCGGCCGGAAGACAGCCGTGGCATCGGTTCCCTGACCCGCCTGCTAAAAGCCGCCGCGATGTTCAGGGCCGCTCAAGGTTGTTTCAGACGGTCCTGAAATATCCCCGGGGGAAGAGGCCGAAGGCCTCGCAGGGGCAGACAGCCCGCGTGCGGCGGCGCAACAGGGGCCAGGCTCGCGGATGAAGCAATGGCCAACCGCCAGCTGCATCTGTGCTGTCCGGCACCTGCCATCTTCGGATCGCCTCCAACTCGTCACCTGCACTTCGGCGTTCGAGGAGGCGCGGTCGCCGGAACTTTCCAGCACCCTGCCCAAGTCCTGCGCGGCAGGCCTCGGGACTGCAAACCGTCCACGGGATTGTCTGCGGCCAGCCTTTTGCCTGCGCCGGGGCCTTCGCCGGCGGCAAGGTCCGGCGGACCTTTCCCTGATCCGGCCCGGCCCTTCGCTTGCGCTCGGGGCTTCAAACGGTCCACCGGACCGTTTGCGGACGTCCCTCACCCCTCGATCCTGCCGAAATCGGCGATCAAGCGGCCCGCTTCGCGGATGCGGGACAACAGGTTCAGGCGGTTTCGGCGGAGGATGGGGTTGTCGGAGTTGACCTGCACCGCCTCGAAGAAGGCGTCGATGGGCGCGCGCAGGGCGGCGATGGCCGACATGGCGGCGGGGAAGTCCTCGGCCCGCATGGCGGCGGCGATCTTCGGCTCGGCGGCGTCGAGTGCTGCAAAGAGTGCGCGTTCCTCGTCGGTTTCCGCGAATTTCGGGTCCGCGCCGAAGGAGTATTCGACGCCGTCCTTCTCCTCGGCCTGCGCCAGGATGTTGGCGGCGCGCTTGAGCCCCTGCAGCAGGTTCGGGCCGTCCTCGGTTCCCAGCATCCCGTTCAGCGCGGTGGCGCGGCGCACGACGAGCGTGAGGTCGTCCGACCCCGGCATCGCCAGCACCGCGTCGATCACGTCATGGCGGATGCCTTGGTCGCGGAGATGGACCTTGAGGCGGTCGTGGAGGAAGGCGAGGAGGTCGGCGGTAAGTGGAGCAACAAATGCCGCGAGCGAATCTTCGGCTTCTTCCGGGATTTCACCACATTCCTCTTCCGCGATATTTAGCTTTCCAAGAAAGACCTCGGCAGCAGTCCTCTCCTCGATGGACAGCGGACCGAGGACTTCAAGGATGTCTGTATGCTTTGAGAAAAGGATGCCCTTGGTAACGGCCTCTTCAACAGCGTTCGAAATCCGGTGCCGCAGACTATCACTTACGCCGTGGAGCAGATACATGTCCTGCAGTGAGCGGGGAACGGAATGCTCAAGAGCCTCTACAAAATCCAACGGGTTGAGGGCTAAGGAAAACACAAGGTCAAGAGTTCGTCGTCCGAAAAAGGCTCGCTCATTTAGATGGGTTGAAAGCTGCGCCTTCAATCCCAACCGCAGCCCATTTCCTGTCACCAGCCGGATCACACCCAGCGCCGCCCGCCGCAGGGCAAAAGGGTCTTTGCTCCCGGTGGGCTTCTCGTCAATCGCCCAGAACCCGGCCAACGTGTCCAGCTTGTCAGCCAGTGCCACGGCCACCGACACCGGCGCGGAGGGCACCTCGTCCGACGGCCCCAGCGGCGAGTAATGGTCGCGGGCCGCATCCGCGACCGCCTGAGGCAGCCCGGCAGCCTGCGCGTAGTACCGACCCATCGTCCCTTGCAACTCAGGGAATTCGCCCACCATCGCCGACCGCAGGTCCAGCTTTGCGACACGCGCGGCCTGTTCCGCTTGATCTGGGTCCGCACCTATGGCGGGCGCGATCTTGCGCGCCAGATCCGCGATGTGATGTACTCGGAGGGCTTGCGAGCCCAACTTGGCGTGGAATGTTACCTTCCCCAGTCCAGTAGCCCAGGCCTGCATCCCCGTGAGGGCCTCGCGCAGGTCGTTCTCCCAGAAGAAGGCGGCGTCGGAGAGGCGGGCGGCGAGGACGCGCTGGTTGCCGGCCAGGATCGTCGCGCCGTGATCGGGTGTCTCGATATTGGCGACGGTGACATAGCCCTCGATCCGGCCCGTCTTCGGGTTGCGGGCCGAGAGGAACTTCTGGTGCGCCTTCATCGAGGTCTGCAGCACCTCGGGCGGCAGGTCGAGGAAGCGCGCCTCGATCACCCCCATCAGCGGCACCGGCCATTCGACCAGCCCGGCGAGTTCCGTCATCAGGCCCTCGTCGGGCACGATCTCCCACCCCCGCGCAAAGGCGAGGTTCGCGGCCTCCTGCCGGATCGCGGATTCGCGCTCGGCGGGGTCGAGCATCACCTTTGCCCGGCGCAGCTTGGCGGCGTAGTCGTCAAAGCCCGTCACGCGGAAGGCGTCGGGCGCCATGAAGCGGTGGCCGTGCGTCGTGTCGCCCGCGGCGATGCCGTCCACTGTCAGCGGCACGACCTGCGCCCCCGCCTCGTCGGACAGGATCGCGATGATGGAATGCAGCGGGCGAACCCAGCGCAGACTGCCGGAGCCCCAGCGCATCGACTTGGGCCAGGGGAAGTCGCGGATGGTCGCCTCCAGCACCTCGGCCACAATCTCGGCGGCCTTGCGGCCCGGCTTCTCGATGACGGCGAAATAAACCTCGCCCTTCTTCTCGGGGCGGCGTTCAAGCTGGTCCAGCGTCAGGCCGGTCGAGCGCAGGAAGCCCTCGATGGCCTTTTCGGGCGCGTCCGTCCTCGGTCCCTTGCGTTCCTCGCGCACGGGCCTCGATTCCGGCGTCAGCCCCTCTACCGCAAGCGCCAGCCGCCGCGGCGTGGAAAAGGCGCCGGCAGAGGCATAGGTCAGGCCCGCTTCCACCAGCCCGTCGGTGATCAGGCGTTTGAGGTCCTCGCCTGCGCGGGGCTGCATCCGGGCGGGGATTTCCTCGGAGAACAGCTCGATCAGCAGGTCCATCAGTCCATCACTCCGCGTGCGGGGGTCTTGTCGTTCAACTGGTGCCAGCCGAAAGCTCGGCCGTCGGGATAGACGGCGATCACGCGGTCCACGTCGGGGTGAACCTCGGACTGGCCCAGGATGGCGCGGGCATTCCCGGCCTCGAGGTCGGCGGTCAGGGCACGCGCGGAATAGCACTGGAACCAGCCCGGCCCGTTCAGGGGCGTGGCCTGCGGGAAGGGGGTGGCGTCCGCGACCTCGGCCGGGTCCAGCGTGAAGCAGGACCGCCAACGGATGGGCGAGGAGTCCGCGTCGATGGCCCGGAAGCCCCCGACCGCAACCGGCCGGGTCGAGCCGTCGAGCAGCGTCACCATCATCTCGGATGCGCCGGTGATCTCGTCCACGTCCTCGTAGAAACCGTAGACCTGCAGGTAATACATGGCGAGGCCCGCCAGTAGCGCGGTCAGCACCAGCATCGAGGCCATGATCTTGCCGGTGGTCACGCCTCGGCCCCCGCGTTCGCCCCGGTCGCAGCCTCGGTCGTGACGAACAGGTCGGCGCAGGCCTTCGCCAGCGCCCGGACCCGGCCGATATAGGCTTGCCGTTCGGTGACCGAGATCACCCCGCGGGCGTCCAGCAGGTTGAAGATGTGGCTGGCCTTGATCGCCTGGTCATAGGCAGGATGCGCCATCGGGATATGCCGCCCCGCGCTGTCCTCGGGCGGCGCATCGAGGATGCGGGCGCATTCCGCCTCGGCGTCCTTGAAATGTTGCAGCAGCATGGCGGTGTCGGCCACCTCGAAGTTCCAGCGGGAATATTCGCGCTCGGTCTGGCGGAAGACGTCGCCATAGGTCAGCGGGATCGGCGCGTCGGGGGCGTTGAAAGGCATGTCCATGACGTGTTCCACGCCCAGCACATACATCGCCAGCCGTTCCAGCCCATAGGTCAGCTCGCCCGACACCGGGCGGCAGTCATGCCCGCCGACCTGCTGGAAATAGGTGAACTGGCTGACTTCCATGCCGTCGCACCATACCTCCCACCCAAGGCCCCAAGCGCCGAGCGTCGGGGATTCCCAGTCGTCCTCGACGAAGCGGACGTCATGGACCAGCGGGTCCAGCCCGATCGCCTTGAGCGAACCCAGGTAAAGCTCCTGCAGGTTCGGAGGCGAGGGTTTGATGATGACCTGATACTGGTAGTAATGCTGCAGCCGGTTCGGGTTCTCGCCATAGCGACCGTCCGTGGGGCGGCGCGAGGGCTGGACATAGGCAGCGGCCCATGGGCGCGTCCCTAAAGATCGCAGCGTCGTCGCCGGGTGGAAGGTGCCCGCGCCCACTTCCATGTCATAGGGCTGCAGGATCGCGCAGCCTGTGGCCGCCCAATAGTCCTGCAGCCGCAGGATCACGTCCTGGAAACAGCGCGGCCGGTCGGTCTGTTCGGGGCTGGTCATCCCGGCGTCCTTTCGCATAACTGACGCGAATGCAGGCCGCTCATAGGGTGCGGTCCGGGCCGGGTCAATCGGCCCACGGGGGCAAGGGGGTTGCCGATGCGGGGCTTGGGCTTTCTGATCGTCGCGATGCTGCCGGGGGCGGCGCTGGCCGAACCGGTGGTGCTGCGGATCGAGGCACAGCGCAGCGCGGCAGTCGCTCCGGTGGCCGAGGGCTGGGCCGGGCGCTTCCCCGACGTGATGACTTTCCCGCTGCCGGGCGGCTGGACCGGCATCGGTCTTGGCCCCATGGAGCGGGAGGCGGCCGAGGCGGAGCTTGCGCGCCTGCGCGCCTTGGGCGAGATCCCGGGAGACAGCTTCATCGTGCCGGTGCCCGAGGGCGCGCAGCCCGTGCAGGCCACAGCCGCGCCGCCGGAAGCGGAGGGCCCCTCGGCGGCCGGACCGGCCCCGGGTTCCTCGACTTTCGTGCCCTCTGGTGCCGAGGGGGACGAACCTGCCACCCCTGCCGATACTGGACCCGAAGCCGACGAACAGGCAGATGCGCCGGAGACGGCGGCGGTGGAGCCAGCCCCCGCGCCACCCGCCGGCGACTACCTGCGCCTGCAGCGGTTCGACACCCGCGAGGCGGCGGATGCGGCGCTTGCGTCATGGCGCGAGGACTTCCCCGAGGCCGGGCTGTTCCAGCAGCCCGACGGTGGCCTCGCCATCGCCCTCGGCCCGATGCCTGCCGAGGTGGCCGAGGCCTGGCTGGGCGCCTTCCGCACCGCCCAGCGCGTCGGCCGCTTCGCCGCCGTCCTGCCGCCCGCCGACCTGGGCCAGCCGCTGGAGCCGGCGGAAGAGATCGACCTGCCCGCCCCCGGCCCCGCTGCCGAGATGCCGCCGCTTGAGGACATCCAGCGCGCCCTGCGCTGGGCGGGGCATTACGACGGCGAGATCGACGGCAAGGACGGCCCCCAGACCCGCGCCGCCATCGCGGCCGAGGTGCTGGCGCTGCGGGCCTCGCCGGACCCTGCCGCCACGATGCAGGCGCTGATCGCGCAGCGCGAGGACTGGCGCGAGGACATGAACCTGACCCGGCTGGACGACCCGCAGTCCGGGCTGTCGCTGGTCGCGCCGATGGATCGGCTGCAATTCGACCGCAACGAGCAGGGGCTGTCGATCTATGGTCCCAGGGACGGCTCGGGCGCGGCGCTGATCCTTTACGGCGCGCCGGGCGGCCAGCAGGAGATGCTGGATTTCACCGGCCTTGTCACCGCGCTGGGCTGGGTGCCCTCGCCCGAGCGGCAGGTGGCGCGGGGCCGCGCCACGCTGGTCGGCCGCAACGACACCCATATCGGCCAGGCCGAGGCGCGGGTCGCGGACGGCCGGGTGCAGGGCATGGTGCTGATCTGGCCGGTGATGGACGCCGCGGACCAGCCCCGCGTCGCCGCCGAGATCCTCGACAGCATCCGGGTTACGCCGGCGGCGGAACCCGTGCCCGAGGACGCCCCCCTGTCCCCGGACGATCCCGCCTGATCACTGCCGCCAGAAGCGCGGCATCAGCACCACGAAGACGGTAATCAGTTCCAGCCGCCCGAGATACATGCCGCCGATCATCAGCCACTTGGCCGTGCCGGGAAAGCTCGTCACGCCGCCGTTCGCGGTGACCTCGGGTCCCCAGATCGGCCCGACATTGGCGATGGCGGTCCAGGCGGCGGTCAGTGCCGTGCGCGCGTGCAGCCCGCTCAGCGCCAAGGCCACGATCAGCACCCCGAAGCTCAGCACGAACATGGTGAAGAAGGCCATGACCGAGTTCACCACCTCGGCGTCCAGCCTGCGCCCCTGCAGGCGCAGGGGCCGCACGCGATGGGGCGAGTGCATCTGCACCAACTGCCCGCGCAGGGCCTGAAACAGCACCTGATAGCGGAAGACCTTGATCGAGCAGACCGTCGAGCCGGTGCAGCCGCCCACCAGCCCGACGAGGATCAGCAGCACGAAGGGCAGGTGCCCCCATTGCGTCACGTCCACGGTGAAGAAGCCGGTCCCCGAGATCACGGTGACGACGTTGAAGATGACCTCGCGCATGAGGTCGCGGGACAGCGCGACCTCGCGCCAGATCGCCTCGTAGGTCACGATCAGGATGCAGACGGCGGCGATGATGCCCAGGTAGGCGCGGATCTGGCTGTCGCGCCAGATCGGTCGGGGGTCGCCATGCGCCAGTTGCAGCATCCGCACGAAGGGGATCGAGGCGAGGATGGTGAAGAATGACGCCGCATACTGGATCGGGCCGATGAAAGGGCCGAAGCTCGCGTCATAGCGGCCGAAGCCGCCGGTGGAACAGGTCGTCAGCGCGTGCATCACCGCGTCGAAGCCGTTCATGCCCAGCGCGGCGTAGGTCAGGGCGCAGGCGAGGGTGATGCCAAGGTAAAGATAGGACATCTCGGCCGCGATCTGGCCCGCCCGCGGCATGACCTTGCCCATGGTGTCGAAGCCTTCTGACCGGAAGAACTGCATGCCCCCGACGCGCATGACCGGCAGGAAGACCATGGCGACGACGACGATGCCGAGGCCCCCCGACCATTGCAGGATGCCGCGCCACAGATGCGTGCCCAGGGGCAGGCCGTCGAGGTCCCGGAAGGCCGTGGCGCCGGTCGTGGTCATGCCCGACATCGCTTCGAACATGGCGTCGGTCCATCCTGCCCCCGGCGCGCCCAGCATGAAGGGGACCGCCCCCAGAACCGGCAGCACCAGCCAAAGCCCCGAGGTCAGCAGAAACGCCTGCTCGATCTGGAACCGCCCGCCGTCGCTGCGGGTGGCGAGCATGGTCATGCTGCCCAGCAGGATCGTCCCGCAGCCGGTGGCGAGGAAGGCCAGCCAGTTGGGATCGCCCGCCGTCCAGTCGATCGCCGCCGGCAGCAGCATCAGCCCGCCCATGGCGACGGAAAGCTTGGCAATCGCGTGGACCACGGGGCGGATGTCGATCATTGCGCCTGAGTGCCCCCGGCATCCGCGCCGGTCAAGCGCAGCCCGCTTGCACGGGCGGGCGCGCTTGGGTAAAGCTGCCGCCCATGCGGGTGTAGCTCAATGGTAGAGCAGCAGCCTTCCAAGCTGAATACGTGGGTTCGATTCCCATCACCCGCTCCACCTTCCCGTCTTTTGATCTGATTTAACTGGATTTTATCCTGGTCCAAGCGGTCAGGCGCCACCCAGTTTCGCACCCAGCAACATGGTTTTGGGCGAATGAAGAGGTCGGTCGCGAGAGTTTTGCAGGGAATCGCCACCGCGGGCTTTGACGATCCACTCGATGATCCGGTAGGGTTGAAGGCCCTCTACCATAAGTCTTGCTTCAGCATCAACGAAGCAGGCGGCCGCTTGAAACTCAACAACATGGGAAATCAAGTTCTAAACGCCGCCTGGCTTTTGATCATGTAGTTGCAATCTTCTTGAGTAGTTGGTCTGCACCAAATGGGCCGATCAGGTTAAATCCATGTCATTCGAGCAAGGAGCCGCATTGCTTTATTCATTGGACATCTGGACATTTTGAGAGGTGAGAATCTGCGCTGGGCAAAGAGTGCCAACGCTCTCAGGAACAAGCTGGCGCACGAGATGAGCTTCAAGGTTTCAGACAAAGGTGTTGCCAGGGTTGCTCTGCAGTTCAAGGATGCTGACGAGGAAGGCTTGTCGAAGTGTCGGCAATTCGCCCACTGAACTGGCCCCCCTTCCGACCGCACACCCGGGCATAGTCATGGAAGCTCAGGCATGCGCCTGAGCACGTCCTTATGTCTGAGATCGAGATCATCACCGACAGCGGCCGCCGTCGCCGCTGGAGTATGGTCCGGCGAAGACCCTCTACAATCGCTGGAGAGGGTGGAGCGACATGGGGGGCTTCGCCCCGGATCATGGAAGGGCTTGCCGCCACGGAGGAGCGACCGGGGACAATCATGATCGACACGACCTACCTCAAGACACATTGCACGGCTTCCAGCTTGCGGGCGAAAAGGGGTGTGGACGCCTGATCGGCCGCAGTTCGAGCATCAGAAAAGGATCTGCGAGATCGTTTTCCCGAGAACAGGCGGCATGAGCACCATACTTCATGCCATCACCCACGCCCAAGGCCGTCCGATCCGGTTCTTCATGGCCGCAGGTCAGAACGGCGACTACGTCAGGGCAGTTGCCTTTCTGAGCGACCCTCCCGCGGCGGAATGGTTGCTGGCTGATACGGGCTGCGATGCCGAATGGTTCCGGGAAGCTTTGAGGGACAAAGGGATACGTGCCTGCATCCCCAGCCGGAAATCACGCGCCAAACCCATCAGGTATGACAAGCGCCGATACCGGCGTCGCAACAGGATAGAGATCATGTTCGGTCGTGTGGAAAACTGGCGGCGCAGAGCAACCCAGCTCACGACAGACGCCCGAAGGTCTGCGTTTCCGCGTCGATCCGTGCGTCGATCCCCCGCCACCACCGTCATCTTCTGGCTATGAAGACGATGGGTCATGAGCCTGGCATGGCCCTGAGCAAAATCCGCTGCATTGAAAGGGAGCGCAGTCTGCACGGCTGCAGTTGCGCTCCCTTGGCGGGTCAGTTGACCGACGTCGCCGCGTCCGAGGCGTTGCGCATCAGGAAGTCGGTGACCATCGCCGCCTCGTCGGCATCCAGCCCCGCGCGCGGGAACATCGAGGGGGTGATGCCGCGCCACTGCAACTGGGTGAAACCGCCAGGATCGCGTGGCCCATGGCAGACGGTGCAGCGCTGGTAGAAGATGCGCTCGCCCGGCTCCATGTCGGCATAAAGCGATTCGACCAGTTCGGCCACGCGGTCGAGGCCCAGTTCGGATTCGTCCACCGCGGCGAACTGGTAGTCGGTCAAGATCGGCGGCTTCTGATGCGCCTGGTTCGGGCGCTCGGCATCCTCGCATTTGGCCACGGACGCCACGCAGGTATTGGCGATGGTCGCCTGCGTCAGCCCCGAGGCCGGGCGTTCCGAGGTGATCCAGTTGATCTGCCCCGAGTTGCAGCGCCCCTTGCTGTCGAGGTCCGGCCAGACCCCCTCGTAAAGCGACATGACGCCCGGCATGATGTCGTCCGACAGCACCGCGCCCGCAATGATCGCGCCGCGTTCGTTGCGGATCTCGACCAAGTCGCCTTCGGCGATGCCGCGCGCCTCGGCATCTTGGCGGTTGATCCGCACCGGCTCGCGCCCGTCGATCTTGTAAAGCTCGCGCAACTGGGCCGAGTTGTCCATCTGGCTGTGCAGGCGATACCAAGGGTGGGGGCTGACGATGTGCAACTGGCCTTCCTGCGCGTTGCCCAGGTATTCCAGCGGCTCCTGCCAGATCGGCATGCCGGGGTTGTCGGGCACGTTCATGTCCGCGATGGTCGTGCAGAACATCTCGACCTTGCCCGACAGCGTGTGCAGCGGATTCTTCTCGGGGTCCTCATAGAAGGCGCCGTGGCGGACCCATTTGCGGGCTTCGGGCGGGGCGGGTTGCAGGGCGTAGCCTTTTTCCCAGAACTCCTCGAAGGGCGTGGTCTTGGACGCACCCGTCCGGCCATAGGCCGCCATGATGTGGTCCATGTAGTCCAGCGAATCGGTGAACTGCGCCCAGAGGCCCATCTTGTCGGCCAGCGCCTCGAAGATCTCGTAGTCGCTCATCGACTCGCCCAACGGCTCGATGACCTTCTTCATCGCGTAGATCTTGTCGTTGGAATAGGTGCCGCCGACCGAGATATCGTCGCGTTCCAGAGTCGAGGATGCCGGCAGCACGATATCGGCCCAGCGCACGGCCGCTGTCCACCAGACGTCCTGGCTGACGATCGTGTGCAGCTTGCCGAAGGCCTTGAGCAGCCGGTTCAGGTCCTGCTGGTGCGAGACGAAGTTGTTGCCCGCGTTGTAGATCATCTTGATGTCGGGATAGGCGCGGGTCTGGCCGTTGTAGAAGAATTCCTTGCCCGGATTTTCCAGCATCTCGACGATGCGGCTGGCGGGGCAGAGCGTGGACACCATGTTCTTGCCCGAGGACAGGCCCGTGGGCGTCGGCTGGCCCGACTGCGGCATCCCGCCGCCGCCATAATGCCAGCTGAAGCCCACGCCCTCGCCCGGCTTTCCGATCTTGCCGGTCAGCGCGGCGAAGTTGATGATCGCGTGGTGGACCAGTTCGCCGTGATGGGCGCGCTGCAGCGACCAGGCGCCGCCGAACTGGGTGCGCGAAGAGGCGAACAGCTCGGCCATCTCGCGGATCTTCTCGGCCGGGATGCCGGTGATCGCGGCGGCCCAGTCGGGCGTCTTGGGGGTGCCGTCGTCCTCGCCGCGGACATAGGCGATCCAGCGGTCGGCGCCGGTCGTGTATTTGTCCATGTAGGCGCGGTCCTCAAGCCCGTTTTCCAGCACATGATGGGCCATGCCGAGGAACAGGGCGATGTCGGTGTTCGGGATGATCTGCAGCCATTCCGCGTTCAGGTAGTAATCGGACGCGGTGCGCTGCGGGTTGATCGAGATGAAGCGGCAGCCGGCATCGCGGATTTCTGCCCAGGGGCGGGACATGCCGTGGTCGGCGACGGTGAACTCGATCCGGTTGTTCTTGACCGGGTCGCAGCCGACGAGGACGAAGACCTCGGTGTTGTCGCGGATGACCTCCCAGGCGGTCTGGGGCGAATAGACCTCCATGTCGCCGATGATATGCGGCAGGGCCACCTGCGCCGCCCCGGCCGAGAAGTCCCCCTGCGTGATGGTGCAGCCGCCGATCAGGTTGAAGAAGCGCTGCTGCATGACGTTCGGGCGGAACGAGCCCGCGTTCGACCAGCCACCATAGGACGAGCTGAAGATCGCCTCGTTCCCGTCAGCCTCGATGGTGTTGATGATGGCATTGGCCGCCAGGGCCAGCGCGGTGTCCCAGTCGACCTGCACGAACTCTTCCTTGCCGCGCAGTTCGGGCTTGGTGTCGCCGGTCTGCCAACCGTCCAGGTAGGACTTGCGGACCATGGGATAAAGGATGCGCGTCTCGTCATAGGTGCGGTCCACGGTGCCCAGCATCAGCATGTCGGTCGGCTGGTGGTCCAGTTCCGTGACCGGCGAGATCGCCGTGATGCGGCCGTCGCGCACCACCGCCTCGAAGGGGCCGTAATGCGAAGCGTGGAAGATCCGCTGCGAATGCGAGTTGGGATCGATCGAAGCCAGCGCGGTGCTGTTCATCAGCCGACCCATCGACAGCGCCCCTGCGGCGGCGACGCCGACCTGCATGAAGTTGCGACGGGAAAATTGCATGGTCATGGCTGCCACCTTTCTTGTTCGCTCCGCCACCCCTTCAACTGTCCGCTACAAGGGATGGTTGAAGCGCGATGGGTGAGCCAAAGTCTGAAGACATGGCGCGGCAATGGCAAGGCGCAGCAACCACAGCAAGCGCAAGGGACTTGAACATACCGGGAATCTGCGGCGTTGTGTCGCGAGATAGTGGAAGGAGAAACACCATGTTCACCAATCACGCTGCAGGCGCCGGGCGACTGGCTGCCGCATTGGCCTTGTCCGTGCTGCTTCCGGTTGCGGCCCTGGCGCAGACACCGGCACCATCGGCCGACACCGGGGCGTCGGCGGTTCCCGCGCAGTCTTCAGGGACCCCGGCTCAGGGCGCTGTGGGGGGTGCGGGGGCCGCGGCCGACCCGGCGGCTGATCCTCACAGGCTGCTGGACGAGATGAGCGGCGGCCCGCAGGGCTCGCCCACGGCGCAGCGCGGCAACCCGCAGCCGGGGACCTCGACCTCGATCCCGACGACCAATCCCGCCACCATCCGGCCAGTGGAGCAGGAAAGGGCCGGGAACTCGGACATGGCTGTCGAGGACACCGGCTTCGAAGGCCAGTGCGATCCGGTGGTGAGCATCGGCTGTCCGGCAGTGGCGGACCAGTTGCCACAAGCCGATGCCGCCGGTGGGTCCACCGCCGGCACGGCGGCGCAGTCGGCGAACGACGCCCCGGCGGAACCAGCCGAAGCGGCGAACTGACCGCCGGGCAGTCTTCCGCAGAGACAATGCAGCCTCAGTGTCCGAGGATGGGAGGCTGCCTTCATGGCTCGGGCAGCCGTTCAGGACGGCATCCATGCCCGAGTCGCAGGGTTGGTTGAAAGTCGCCGACCGGCATCCCCGCCAGCAGCAGGGACATGCGGGCAACGTTGCGGTTGCCCTCGCGCGCCTGATCGGGGCAACCGAACATCATGTCAGCGACGGCTTCCCAGACGACCCGGTTGCGCGCTATCAGTGCGCAGCGGCACCACGCTCCAGATCGTCGGTACGGATCAACGACGGCGCCACCCCCATGGCAGCCGATAAGGGGGTCCGGGTGTCGTAGCAGATGAAGGCGTCGGCTGTGACACTCCCCTTCAGCGGTTGCGCTTGGCGTTACATGTCACATTCCGTGTGATTATAGGGCTGTTTCCTGAACAGTTCGGGTCTTTCGCGATGCCAGACCTTGAGCGCGTCGATGGGCGTTCGACCCTTGAGGACAGGCTGGGGCAGCTGGCCGTTGTAGAGGCGGACATGAGCCGCAGGATGGTCTGCTTCAAGTCCTCGCCCCTGTGGAAGCGGTGGCTCTGCAGGACATCCTCGATCCGGCCATTGAACCACTCGACCATGCCGTTCGTTTGTGGGTGCATCGGGGTGCATCGGGGTGCATCGGGGTGCATCGGGGTGCATCGGGGTGCCAGGCGGTGCTCGATGCCGAGAACGTCTCAAAGACGGTCGAACTCGTGGTTGCCGGTGGCGGCGCGGCGGCGCAGCCTGAAGAGCCGGTCGGTGAACTCCTTGCCGTTATCGGTCAGCACCCGAGTAATCCGCATCGGTGCGGCGCGGTCGATGGCCACGAAGAGGTAGCGCCGGCGGTCCTCGTCGGCCATCTGGGGCAGGTATTTGACATCGATGTGGAGGTAGCCCGCAGCATAGTCCTTGAAGGGCTTGTGGGCCGGACGCGGCGTGGCCGGTTTCAGATCGCGCAGGTTGCCAGCGCTATGCCGCCGCAGGCAGCGGTCAAGGTCGGAACGCGAGACATTCGGGTTCAGAAACTCCCGCACCACCGACAGCAGGTCGTCGAGCGGCAGCAGCAGCGACCTGCGCAACGCAACCGCCACCGCCTGCCTCGGGCGGGCGTCAGCGTGGTCTGCAACCGGTGCGCCGTGTGGCTCCGGTCATGGAGGCTGTCGCGCTTGCGCCATTTCCAGACGGTCTGCCAAGAGATGCCGTAGCGCTCGGCAACCATCCAGGCAGGTGGAGCCTGGCGACCAGGTTCACCCCCGTCAGCCGCCCAGGCCCCAGATCAGCGCGATCATCGGGGTGCCGACGACCACCATCAGGATCGACAGCGGCAGGCCGAGCCGCCAGTAGTCGCCGAAGCGATAGCCGCCCGGTCCCATGACCAGCGTGTTGCACTGGTGCCCGATGGGGGTCAGAAAGTCGCAGGCCGCGCCCAGGGCCACCGCCATGAGGAAAGGGTCGGGGTTCAGCTCAAGCCGCCCGGCGAGGCTCGCGGCGATGGGGGCCATCACCAGAACGGTTGCGGCGTTGTTAAGGAAGGGCGTCACCGCCATCGCCAGCACGATCATCAGCGCCACCGCGGCCAGTGGCGGCACCTCTCCGGCCACGCGCTGCAGCCCGGCGGCGATCAGGTCCGACCCGCCGGTCGCCTGGATCGCGTTGCTGACCGGGATCAGTGCGGCCAGCAGGACGATCACGGCCATTCGATCGATTGATAGGCCTCGTCCATTGTCATCACGCGCAGCAGCAGCAGCGCCGCCGCACCCGCGAAAGCCACGGCCACGGGGACGACATGGCCGGCAACCAGCACCATCGCCGCGGCCAGGATCAGGATCGGAAGCCAGCTGCGCTTGCGGCTTCCAAGTGCCACGTCGCGCTGGCTCAGGGGCAGGATGCGCAGCTCGCCCAAGGAAGGCGCCAGCCGCTCGGGGGCAGCCTTGAGGATCAGCACATCCCCGACTTCCAGCCGCAGGCGGCGCAGCCTCCGGTTCAGGCGCTGGCCGCGGCGGCTGACGGCAAGAAGCTGCAGCCCGTGGCGGCGCAAAAGCTGCGCCTCGGCCGGGGTGCGGCCGACCAGCACGGAATCGGCGGTGACGACGCCTTCCGCGACCACGCTTTCGTTCTCGTCGGCCTCATCCTCGGCCACCTCCTCGCCTGCCAGACGCAGGCGGGCGCGGGCGACGACGCGCTCCAGGTCCTCGGGCTCGCCGCTCAGCAGCAGCACGTCCTCGGCCTCAAGCGCCTCGTCGGGGCGGGGCGCATGGCGGCGGAAGCGTTCGCGGATCACCATGATCACGCGCAGGCCTCCCTCGGCCAGCGCCTCGAGGTCCGCGACCGTGCGGCCGACGAAGGGAGAGCCTTCGGGCACGCGGGCCTCAGTGGCGCATTCCTCCAGCGTGAAGGCCGCGTCCATGGAGCGGCTGGCCGCGCGCCGGTCGGGCAGCAGGCGATACGCGAAGGACAGGAATACCACGCCCAGCATGGCGATCACGATGCCCACGGGCGTGTAGTCGAACACCCCGAAGGGCTTGCCCAGGATATCCTCGCGCACCTTGGAGACGAGGATGTTGGGCGAGGTGCCCACCAGCGTCACGATCACGCCGATCAGCGAGCCGAAGGCCATGGGCATCAGCATGAGGGACAAGGGCGTCTCCGTACGCCGCGACAGCTGCGCCGCGACCGGCATCATCATGGCCAGCGCTCCCACGTTCTTGGTCACCATCGACAGCACGGTGACTGCCGAAACCAGCACCGTCACCTGCGCCTGCGCGCCCCTGAGGTTTCGCAGCAGGGGCCGCATCGCGGTTTCCACCGCCCCCGACCGTGCCACGGCGGCCGAGACCAGCAGGGCGGTCGCCACGATGATCACCACGTCGTCGCCGAAGCCGGAAAACGCCTCGGCCGCGGGGATGATCCCGATCAGGACGCCGGCCAGCAGGGCCAGCAGGGCGACAAGGTCGTAGGGCAGCCGCCCCCAGATGAACAGGCCGATGGTGACGGCCATCAGTCCGAAGGCAAGCGCTTGATCGAGGGTCAATTCCGGGGTCACTCCGCAAGGGCAGCGCGGAACCGCCGGCCCTCGGACCCGGTTCCACCCGGCATTGACGCAGGGGAGCCTTTGGCGGTGGATATCATGGGATGGCTTTTCCGGGCCTCGCGCTACCGCGACGGCCAGGCCGTGGCACTGCAGGAACCGGCGCTTCACCCGCCCGCATCCGCGCTACCCTCCGGTCCCGCCCCCGACCCCGAGGCACGGCTGGAGGTGGCGCTGGCCACCCGCCTGCTCGACGGCTGGCTGTCGAACGGCCAGCAGCTGCTGGTGCCGCACACGCTGAACTTCCGCGCCATGGGCCCCGGGCAGGCCGCGCTGCTGGTCGAGGTGATGGCCGCCGCTGCCCAGGCCGACGGCGCGGTCGATCCCCGCGAGGCGCAGGCGCTGCCCCAGGTGCTGCGGCGGGTCGGCGCGGACGCCCCCGAGGATGCGCGGCTGGCGGCCGCCCTGGCCGAGCCGCAGAACCTCGGGGCGCTGCTGGCGCGGGTCGAGGTCGAGGGGCTGGCAACCCACGCCTATGCCGCGGCGCTGCTGGCGATCAACCGGCGGGACAGGGTGAACCGTGCCTTTCTGGACTACCTGGCCGGCCGGCTGGGGCTTGCAGCCGAGGTCGCCCGCAGCCTCGAACGCCGCTACCGCGCCTGAAGGGAGCAGGGCGCGCGCGGCACTTTCCGGGCGTCCCGCCCGGTCCCTTCCAGCCGCGTCTCACAGCCCGCGCGAAGGGCCGGGTGCCGCCTGTCCCCCCCTCGGGGCGTCCTGCGGGCTTCCGCCCCTTGGACATCGCGGCCGCGACTTGGCCGGCAGGGGCAAAGGCGACATGCCGTTGCCGCATCATGTTCGATGCGGTGGGCAGCGGCCATTGCCTTGCAGTGGTGGAAGAGGGCAGGGCGCCTGTCATCGGCTGGCGACCCGGCGGCAGATGGAGAAGGCGTCCCTCAAGGAAGGGCCGGGCGGCCGGCCGCAGTTCAGCGCGCAGTCAGATCCCGTTCCCGGATTTGACCAGTCCCTTTCTGCAAGGCCCGGCCGGGCAGCGGACCGCCGTTCAGGGCGCAGGCGCAGTCCGGATCTCAGAACCATGCGGCTCTTCCCGAAACCCCGCAGCCGCCAGTCCGTGCTGCCCGGCCCGCGCCCTCAGCCCTGTGCCGGCGCGGGCGCGGCTTCGGTTCCCGGCCCCTCGGTCAGTTCGCGCAGCGCCGCCTGCACGGTGCCGCGTTCGACCAGCAGGTGGCGGGCAAGGTCGGCCAGTGTCAGCCAGCCGATGACTTTGCCGCCCGCGTCCCGCACGACCAGCCTGCGGATGTGATGGGCGGCCATCAGGTTCATCGCGTCCCGCAGGCTGTCCTCCTCGCCGCAGCCGATCACGGGGCGGGTGGCGATCTCGCCCACCGGCAGCTCGGCGGCCGAGAGGCCGCGGGCGACCACGCGATAAAGGATGTCGCGGTCGGTCACCACGCCCAGCAGGTCCTCGGCCGTCCCCACGGGCAGGGCGCCGACCTCCAGCTCGCCCATCAGCTCGGCGGCCTCGGACACGGGGGCGTCGGCCGGGATGAAGTCGACATGGCGCGCCATGATCTCGCCCACCCTCATGCCGCGGCCCCCAGAGCGGCGTCGATCTGGGTCATCAGGCGCGAGAAGTCGATGGGCTTGGGGTGATAGTCGTCGCAGCCCGCCGCCAGCGCCTTTTCCCGGTCGCCGGCCAGCGCGTGCGCGGTCAGGGCGATGATCGGGATGGCCGCCGTCGCGGGGTCGTCCTTGAGCCGCCGCGCCACCGTCCAGCCGTCCATCACCGGCAGGTTCATGTCCAGCAGGATCACCTGCGACCGGGCCGCCTGCGCAGCGTCCAGCCCTGCCTGCCCGTCATGGGCCAGCGCGACCTCGTGCCCGCGCCGGGCCAGGCGGCGGGACAGGAAGTCCCAGATCTCCGGCGTGTCCTCGACCAGAAGCAGCTTGGCCATCAGCCCTGTCCTTTCACCCGTGCCTTTTCCCGCTCGCCGGCGATGCGCTTCAATTCGTCCAGCAACTCCTCAACGCTCTCCTCGCCCGGCTGGATCACCTGCCGCACCTGGTCGCGCAGGCGGGCGCGGTCCTCGGGCGACAGGCCGCCCTCGGTCAGCGCGATGACGGGGATGCGCCGCAGGTCGGGGTCGCGGCGCAGTTCGCCCAGAAGCGCAAAGCCCCCGACCTGCGGCAGGTCCAGGTTGACGAGGATCAGGTCGGGCCGCCGCTCGGCCATGCGGGCGCGGGCCGGCCCGGCGGCCTCGGCCTGCGCCATCTCCCAGCCCTCGCCTTCCAGCAGGCGGGCGAGTTCCTCGCGCGCGGGGGCGTCGCCCTCGACCAGCAGCGCCAGCCCCGCGGGCGGGGCCGAAGGCAGGCGGTGGCGGTCCACCGTCTCCTTGAGCCGCTGCCAGTCCACGGGCTTGGTCAGGTAGTCGGCCGCCCCCAGCGAATAGGCCAGCCCCGTTTCCCGGATCATCGACACCATGATGACCGGGATCTCGGTCAGATCCGGGTCAGCCTTCAGCGCCGACAGCACCGCCCAGCCATCCATCCGCGGCATCATCACGTCGAGGATGATGGCCGAGGGCGAAATCCCGCGCGCCAGCGCCAGCCCGTCCTGCCCGTTCGCGGCCGTGGCGACCCCCAGCCCGTCGCGACCGAGGAAGCGCACCAGGAGGTCGCGCATATGCGGGTCGTCGTCGATCACCAGCACTTGGCCGCCGGTCGCCTCGCCCACGGCGGGGGCAGCGTCGGAGCCTTCGGGATGGCGCAGGTCGGCGGGCAGGGTCAGGGTGAAGACCGTCTCCATCCCCTCGGCGCTGTCGACGGCGATCGATCCGCCCAGCATCTCGGCGAAGGCCTTGGTCAGGCCAGCCCCAGCCCGGTGCCGCCGAAGCGGCGGGTGGTGGACACGTCGGCCTGGGTAAAGCGCTGGAACAGCTTCTCCTGCTGCTCGGGCGTCATGCCGATGCCGGTGTCGGCCACGCGGAAGACCAGCCGCCCGCCCGTACGCCGGGCGCTCAGCGTCACCTCGCCGCCCTCGGTGAACTTGGCGGCGTTGGACAGCAGGTTGAACAGGCATTGCCGCAGCTTGACCGGGTCGGATTGCATCGCGCCGAGGTCGGGGGCGAGGTCCGCGGCGAAGCGGTTGTCCTTCTTCGCCATCAGCCCCTCGACGGTGGTGCAGACCTCGTCCAGCAGGGGAGCGAGGTCGAAGGCCTCGACCTCGACCTCCATCTTCCCCGCCTCGATCTTGGACAGGTCAAGGACGCCGTTGATCAGCGACAGCAGGTGCCGGGCGCTGACCTCGATCTTGCCCAGGTCCTCGGCCATGTTGCCCGCGGCCTCGCCCAGGTCCTCGGCCTCCTCCTCCAGCAGTTCGGCATAGCCGATGATGGCCGACAGGGGCGTGCGCAGCTCGTGGCTCATGTTGGCGATGAACTGGCTTTTCGCGCGGTTGGCCTCCTCGGCGGCCAGCTTGGCGGCGGCCAGATCCTCCTCGCGCCGCTTCTGCTCGGTCACGTCCCAGGTGATCCCCAGGGCATAGACGCCGCGCCCGAAGGGCCGCCGCTCGACCGAGCCGCGCAGGACCGCCCAACGCACCTCGCCGTCCCGCGTGCACAGGCGGAATTCAAGGTCGAACTCGCCCTGCTCGCGGCGGGCCAGGGCCAGGACCTCGGTCACGCGGGGGGCGTCCCCGGGATGCAGGCGGGCGAGGAAGTCGGCGGCGGGCAGGTCGGCCTCGCCGGGGTGGAGGTCGAGGTCGAAGAGTGCGCAAAAGCCCTCGTCCGCCTCCAGCGTCTCGCGGTCGAGGTCCCAGGTCTAGGACCCGATGCGGGCGACCTGCAGGGCAAAGCGCAAGCGGCGCTCGGCGGCCAGCGCCCGCGCCTCGGCCTGGCGCTGTGCGGTGATGTCGGTGTTGGTGCCGAACCAGCGGGTGATGCGGCCGTCCTCGTCGGGGATCGGGACGGCGCGGGACAGGAACCAGCGATAGCGCCCGTCCTGCCCGCGCAGGGGGAAGGTGTCCTCCCACACGGTCCCGGCCTCGATGGCGGCGCGGTAGGAGGCTTCGGCCCGCTCGACATGGTCGGGGTGATGCAGGGCGCGCCAGCCCCATCCCTCGGCCTGGCCGGGCGTGGTGCCGGTGTAGTCGTGCCAGCGGCAGTTGAACCAGTTGATCGCCCCGGTCGCATCCGTGATCCAGGTCAGTTGCGGCAGGTTCTCGGCGAAGTCGCGGAACTCCTCCTCGCGGTCGCGCAGGGCGGCCTCGGCCCGCCTGCGGCGCAGGTATTGCGCCGCCTGCTGGCCGATGGCCGAGGCGCTGTCGATCAGGTCGTCCCCCGCTTCGACGGGGCGGTCGGCGTAAAGCTCGATCACGCCGAGGACGCGCCGCCCGAGGCGCGCCGGGATGGCCAGCGCCGAAACCAGCCCCGCCGCCCGCGCCGCCGCTTCCCGGCCCTCGGGGGGGTGTGCAGGATCTCGCCTTCCTCCCAGGCGCGGCCGGGCAAGTCCTCGCCGCGGTCGAGCGTCAGGGCCATGGTCTGCCCGGCCAGCGCGCCCGCCTCGAAGCCCGGCGCGGTCCAGCTGGCGGTCGCGGTCAGCTGCCGCTCGCGGTGGCTCACGTCCCAGAAGAAGCCCGCCTGGAAGCCGAGGCTGCCGCCCACCGCCGCCAGAAGGCGGGCAAGCACCTCCTCGGGTTCGGCCATGCCGGCCAGCACACGGCTAACGGTGACCTGCAGCGCCAGCCGGTCCGAGGCCCCGCCCAGCTGCGCAGTATCGACCAGCGTGACCACGCTGCCCGCGATCCGGTCGCCGTCCCGCAGTGGCCAGGCGGAATATTCGGCGGTGAAGAAGCTGCCGTCGCAGCGCCACAGGACCTCGTTCGACAGCCGCACCGCCCGCCCCGTCATGCGGGTGGCGACCATCGGGCAGGCCGATTGCGGATAAGCCGAGCCGTCGGGATGGCTGTGGTGGATCAGGTCGTGCATGTTGCGCCCCAGCACCTCGTCCGCGGCATAGCCCAGCATCGCCAGGCAGGCCGGGTTTGCATAGGTGCAGCGCCCCTCGTCATCGAGGCAGTAGAGCCCGAACCCGAGCGCATCGAGCGCGGCCCGGTCGGGGAAGGGTCCGCAGGCGGTGAGGGCCGGAGTGGCAGGGTCCAAGGTGGCCTCGTGCGGCAAGGATTGGCGGGGCTCGCCTCAACCCGGTGCGCGGCCAGCCGTTCCGGGGAAGTTATGCGGGCGGCGCATTTTGCCCGCGTCAGGAGCCGGGCCGTTCCTCCATGTCGAAAACGCCAGCCGGCATAGGGATGTCGCGTTTCAGAATGGAATCCGTCGGTGTTCGGATCGGTGTCCCGGCAGATCAGCGGCGCAGGCGCTTGTTGGCATTTCCGGCCGAGCCTTTACGGCAGGGCGACGGTGCCTCGCAGAACCATGCCAAGCATGCCGACCTGCTGAAGACCATCCGGAAGATCATCAGCCTGTCCGTGTTCGGCGTGCTTTCATGGCTCTATCTGGACGATAACCCGGCCCGCCAACATGGTGCGGGTTTCTCCCTGATCTGCTCGGGAGCATGGATTGTCCTTCACGGCCGGTACTCGATCTCCGCCCAGGATGGCGACGCTGATGGCATGGGCAGGGATCGCCGCTCTTTCCATGAACGTGTTCCTGCCGTCGCGGCCGGCGATGGCGCGGTATTTCGGCGTTGAATACGGACTGATGCAGTTGTGGGTCTCGGCCTGTCTCGGTGCCTCGGCGGTGGTGCAGTTGCTCGTCGGGCCAATCAGTGATCGCTGGGGACGCCGCCCGGTGATGCTGGGCGCCTTGGCGATCTTCCTGGCTGCGACCGCGGGGACGCTGCTGGCGCCGACCGCGGGTTGGCTCCTGGCCATGCGAATGATCCAGGCGGTGGTGACCACCGGGCCGGTGCTGTCACGCGCCGTCGTGCGCGACATGGTGTCCGGCCCTGCGGTCGCAAGCCGGATCGGCTGTGTCACCATTGGCATGGCGGTCGTCCCGATGCTGCCCCCCGTATTGGGCGGCGCGCTGGATCAATTTTGGGGCTGGAAGGCCAGCTTCACCGCGACGCTCGCCTTGCGGGCCTTCTTCGCTTATCTGGACGGCGCACCGTTCGTGGGCGAGACAGTGTTCCGGCTCACCCCTGCCGAGGTGGGCTACTGGTTTGCCGCGCCTCGGTCGGCTATCTGCTGGGCAACTTCGCTTCAGGCCGCTGGTCGATCCACCTCGGCATGGACCGGATGATCCTGTGGGGCGCAGGGGTGTCGCTGACCGCCGATCTGGCACAGTTGCACCACCCGCTGATGTTCTTCGGGGCAGGAGCGTTCATGGGGCTGGGGAATGGCATGGTCCTGCCGAACGCGAATGCCGGCATGATGAGCGTGCGCCCCTAGTTCGCAGGCACCGCTAGCGGGCTGGAGGGCGCAATGGCGGTCGCGGGCGGGGCGGCGCTTGCCGGCTATTTCCTTGTGTCGGGTGCGGGGGTGACGCCGCTGCTGGTTTTCATGCTGCTGTCCGCACTCGGGTCCTGCCTGGCCTGCCCTGCTGGGGTGGTCCCTTTCCGATCTTGGTGCATGACGGGTGCTGGCGCCATGCTCCGGGTGGCGAAGGCGGTCCCTGCGGGACCTCGGGAGCGGGGGGCCGCTCGCCCGGGGAGGAATGCGGGCGCTTTGTGGTGCAAGGGCGGCGCCCCGCCGCGAGGACGATCTTCGCCGCGGCGAGGCTGCAGAGGATGTCGCCGGTGAGCCGCTCGTCGCGCAGCTTGGCGGTGAAGCTCTCGCAGCGGCCCGTCGTCGGGCAAACAGTCCCCCGGACCGTTTCCTGATCCTCCTCCCTCCCCGGGGGATCCAGGCTCGACAGAGGCCGTTCCGGCGCCGGCCGCGGCGATCCGGTCGCGCAGCGCGGTGGCCACGAACGCCGGGCCGTTG